>CAYPCP010000052.1:0-12621 GCA_964409255.1 uncultured Pseudobdellovibrionaceae bacterium | reverse complement strand
GATCCATCAGCAGCATCATGCCGGAAAACAGGTTGGCCGCGCCGCGTTGCAGGCCGAAACCAATCCCGATACCGACCGCGCCGGAAAATACGGCAAGCACGGAAAGATCGACGCCCGCGGTCGTGATGGAAATAAGCAGCGCGCAGGCGACGAAGAAGATGCGCAGGATTTTCGCGATCAAAAGACGCGACGCGCCGTTCACCCCCGCCTTTGCCAGACGCCCGTCGATAAAACCGACCAGCGCCATCGCGGCATAGATCATGAAGAAGAGGGCCATCAACCCTTTGACGACGCCCAGCGCGGAGACGTTGAATTCACCCAGCGAGAATCCGATCCCGCTCAGCGAGGCCGTAATGTTGTCGAGCACGCCGAAAATGGAGAGCGCGGCGATACCGTAGATCAGGGCGATGAAAGCGGTGCGGCCAGAGCGGCTGAGGATGAACAAGGTCATCAAACGGACAAACACCCACGCCAGCAGCAATTTGGATGTAATGGTCAGGAACGCGGTGTTGAAATCAAACGCCGCCGCCATCAGCATGCGCGCGCCGATAAACAGGATGAGGAAGATGAAGAGGGGCGTGACGAGGCTGATCAGGCCGCGGCATACTTCGGTCAAGCGGCGCGACATATTTGTCTGTTCGGCGAGTTTGGCGTGCAGATGCGTTTTGACCGGGCGCGCGGCCATGCGGCCCAGCCCCCAGGCAATGAGGAAAATGCCGAGCTGCACCGTCGTGTTGATGGTCAGCAGTTCCGGGTCGATCCAGGTTTTGATGTTGTCCCAGATGCCTTGAATATCAATCGTTCGATCCATGGGCTTAGCTTAGGGCACGATCCGGAAAGTGCAAGGGGAATGGCGGAAAAATGCGCGTTTAAGCGCTTGAACGGTGGGCAAAAACCGTTAATGTCGTCGCGTTAGGGAGAATAGTATGGAATATCTTCACACCATGGTTCGCATTCGCGACATCGATGAATCGCTGGATTTTTTCTGCGGCAAGATGGGCATGCGCGAGACGCGCCGTATGGAAAATGAACAGGGGCGTTTCACGCTGATCTTTCTGGCGGCGAACGACGATGAAGCCGCCGCGAAGGACAGTCAGACTCCGCTTCTGGAACTGACCTATAACTGGCCGGATGAAAACGGCACGGTTGAGGATTATACGGGGGGCCGCAATTTCGGACATCTGGCGTACCGCGTTGACGATATTTACGCGACATGCGCCAGCCTTCAGAAAAACGGCGTGACGATCAACCGCCCGCCGCGCGACGGCTGCATGGCGTTTGTTAAGTCGCCCGACGGAATTTCGATCGAGCTTTTGCAAAAAGGCGAGGCGCTCGCCCCGGCGGAGCCATGGGTCAGCATGCAGAACACGGGCACGTGGTAACACAAGGATTGCGTTAAATGAGTAGAACGGTTGCGAAGATTATCGAGGGCATTGCCGGCGCCGCAACGTCGAGCATGACGCCGCGCCTGAAGAACAAAACGCTGGCGCGCGTGGCCGAGAATATAGGACGCAGCAGCATTCGCAGCGTGGATACGCCGTATGGCGCATTGAAATTCTATGCGCTGCGCAGCGCGAACATCGCCAGCGCGATCGAGCGTTTTTATGAAGACGAGCCGGAGACATTCGCATGGATCGACACCCATGTGCAGCCCGGCGAGGTTTTGTGGGATATCGGGGCGAATATCGGGCAATACGCGCTGTATGCGGGAAAGAAGGGCGCGCAGGTGATGGCGTTCGAACCCAGCGCGATCAACCTTGCGATTCTGGCGGAACATATCCAGCTCAACGGTCTTGACCGGAATATATCGCCGCTTTGTGTGGCATTGGGCGATGAAACGAAAATGGAAACGCTGCATCTGGCCGATATGTCATCGGGCGGCGCGGGCAACGGTCTGGGCAGCGCGGAAAATCAGTTCGCGGCGTACAAACCCGTTTTCGCGCAAGGCATCCCGGCGTTTCGCGGCGATGATTTCGCCCGCATGATGAAAGTGCCCGCGCCGGATCATATCAAGCTGGATGTGGACGGGATCGAGGCGCGTATTCTTGACGGGCTGCACGACATCCTGCCGGCCATCAAATCGCTGGCGGTCGAAGTCGAGGGGCGCAATGCCGAGGACGCGCGCGCGATTACGGCGCCGATCGAAGCGGCGGGGCTTGTCGAGGATATCAGCCAGCGCGACAAAGGTTTCGCGCGCAACAGGCTTTACATCAATCCGAAACGTTAAGCGCGCAGGGCGCGGCGGACCATCTTCGTCAGGTTGGCTTCGAAGGTGGAATCGAAATCCTGCCCCGAGATCAGGCGGAAGAAGATCGGGCCGAGAATCATGTCGATCGACGCTTCGACATCGAGATCGGCGGCGAATTCACCGCTGTCCTTGCCTTCGTTCACGTAACGCGCGAGCGCGTTGTAGCGGTCCTGAAAGAAATGATTGATCAGCGCCTTGATCGCTTCGGGATCGGATTGTGCTTCGCCGATGATTTCGGCGACGACGCGGCCGTTCTTCCCGGACAGCTGACGCAGGAGCTTGTCGATCTGCGCCTTGATGCCGTCAAACGCGGCGGCGGAGGCGGGCAGGATGTTGAGGAAGCCGGGTTGCGAAAACACGGCATCCATGACGACGGCCTGTTTGTTCGGCCACCAGCGGTAGATGGTCGTTTTGCCGACGCCGGCTTTCTTGGCGATCGCCTCGACCGACAATTGCGCGACCGGCATATGGGTCAAAAGGCGGCGCGTGGAATCGAGAATGGCGCGGTGGGAATCGTCGGAACGGGGGCGGCCAGCTTTGAGGCGGCGCTCCGTTTCCTGTGTTTCGCGCAATTGCTGAGCGGTCGGTAGTTGCATGGCAAACCCCTTTCACATGAATGACTTACGACAAAATACTGTACGCTTCGTTTCTAAAAGAACGGGCGCGAAAGGGCAAGGTTTCTGCGGATCTTGTCCACATCAAAAATAAAACCCCTGCGTTTCAGGGGCTTAGCGGGGAGATGCACTTTTTCCTTTCCCATGGATGAGGATCGTGAAATATACTCGGCTCTTGTGCGCAGCGAAAAAGGCCGTGAGGCCGTTGAAGGATAATAATAAGCCTGCGCCGTTTTTTGGGACAAACAGAGGGATAGCATCATGGAAGTTTGGATTCTCTACGGGGACGATATCGACTCGACCGCCGACCTTGCGCATGAAGTGCGCCGCTTTCTGGCCGAGGGGGAAAACCTTGGCATTACCGTTAAAGTATACAAGCCATCGCAGTTCGACCTTCTGGTCGTTGAGGATGTGCGCGATTCCGTTTTGATCAACGGCGAGCCTGTGCCGCTGCCGGATGTCGTCTATCCGTATTTCAATCACAACGACCACAGCTATTTCTCGCTGGCGATCGCGCGTCAGCTCGAACGCCTGGGCGTTATCGTTTACAACAATGCCAATACGATCGAAACCGTGCGCGACAAGCTGCACACCCATCAGGTTATCGCGGAAGCGGGCATTCCCACGCCGGCAACGATGCTGGCGAAATTCCCGGTCGATATCGAGCTGATTGAAAGCAAGCTGGGCTTCCCGCTGGTGGTTAAAACGCTCAACGGCGCGCTCGGCATCGGCGTGTTCCTTGTCGAAAACGCGAAAGCGTTCAAGGATCTCATGGAGCTTATCGGGGAAACCAACCCGAACCTGCAGCTTATTTTCCAACAATTCGTCGAAGCCAGCAAAGGCCGCGACCTGCGTTTGTTCACCGTCGACGGCGAAGTGATCGCATCGATGGAGCGCCGCGCCAAAGAAGGCGATTTCAAAGCCAATTACAGCTCGGGCGGATCGGTGCATTCCTTCAGCCCCGATCAGGAAGCGATCGATCTGGCCGTGCATACGTCAAAGGCGCTGAACATCCAGATCGGCGGGATCGACCTGCTGTTCAAGGCGGGCGGCGGCTACACGATTTGCGAAGCCAACACGTTCCCGGGTTTCAAGGGTCTGGAAAAAGCGTCGGGCGTCAATGTCGCGGCGACGATCCTGAACGCCATGCGCAAAAAAGTCGATGCCATGGGCGGCCCGCGCCGCGCGGCCGCGGCTTAATCAATATTGCGACGATTGAAACGTCCGCGGCGAGGCTTCGGCCTCGACGACGCGGCGCTGGCGTATTTCAAGCACCGACAATCCGCGTTCGATCAGCCCGCCGTTGTTGAAGCGGAAAATACCATCCATGCCCGCAAACCCGTTCGGGTTCGTCAGGGAGGCGCGGTCAAACGTCGCGCCGCCGCGCTGGCCGCCCGTTCGCGTCAGCACGGCCGCGAGCGCGGTCGCGTCATAGGCGAGCGATGCCAGGCGGGGTGGCGCGCTGCCGTAGGTCGAACGATATTTGGTTTCAAACGTCTGATAGCTGCGCGGCGAGGGACCGGCGAACCAGCCGCCCTGAACGCCCGCCATGCCGGCAACGGCGGCATCATCCCAAAGGCCGGTGCCCAGATATTTGATTTTGTCCGGCGTCATGCCGTTGAACGACAGCGCCGCCGTGACGGCGTCAAGCTGCGCCCCGCCGACGGGAACGAACACGGCCTGCGTCGGGGCGAGTTTCGCGGCGAAGTCTTTCACTTCCTGTTGCATCGTGGCTTTGTCCGCCGAAAAACGCAGGCGGCCATTGATGGCAATCCCGCTGCGGCGGGCCTGATTTTCAAACGCGGCGACGACGGCATCGCCGTATTTATCGCGCGGCGCGACGATCGCGGCGGTGCGGTAGCCTTTGGTCGCGGCGAAGGAGACGACGCGATCAACCTGCGCATCGGGCATGAAGCCCATGACGAACGTGTTGTCACCGGCGAGCGTGCCGTCGGTGGAGAAGGTAATCACGTTGACGCCCCGCGCCTTGGCCACGCCTTTTACCGCGCGGACGGAATCGGCCAGCAGGGGCCCCAGGATCAATTGCGCGCCGTCATCGAGCGCGGCGGTTGCGGCCTGCTGCGCGTCGGCGGGCGTGGTGCCCGTATCGCGCGGGACCAGTTCAAGGTTATCGATGCCGATATCGAAAATGGCGAGCTGCGCGGCCTGGAACATGGCTTGCCCCAGCGTGGCGTTAGGGCCGCTCATCGGGACAAGAAGCGCCACGCGCACGGGCGCCCCATGAACATCGCCGGGCGGAGGCGGGGTCAGGCCGCCCCCCATCACGTTCGCTTCCATAACGCCGGCGGACGGCGCGCTGGTCTGCGGCGGCGCGACCACGGTGGCGCTGCGCGGGCCGCACGCGGCGGCGGCCAGCACCACAAAAGCAAGGATAAGGGCGCGAAGAACGGAATAAGGGCTGTGACGGGTGGGCATGGGGCTGCTATTGTTCCGGGGTTGAAGATGCCAAAGATTACACAAAAACCGATGCAAAAAAAAGCGCAAGCTGCCCGTCAGGTCACAGATAAAACCAGCCCCGAGCCACAGGCGTCCGCGATCCCGCCGGGCCGGTACCTTGTCGCGACGCCGATCGGCAACATGCGCGACATCACGTTCCGCGCGCTCGACACGCTGGCGTCGGTCGATTTCGTGGTGTGCGAAGACACACGCGTAACGGGAAAACTTCTCAACGCTTTCGGCATCAAAAAGAAAATGGTCGCATATAACGACCACGCCACCGCCAAGCAACGCGCCCCGATCGTCGAGGCGATTGCGGGGGGCGCGTCTGTCGCGCTGGTCAGCGATGCGGGCATGCCGCTGATTTCCGATCCGGGGTATAAGCTGGTGCGCGAACTGGTCGCCGCCGGGCACCGTGTGACATCACTGCCGGGGGCGAACGCGGCGATGATGGGCCTGCAGCTTTCGGGCTTGCCAAGCGATATGTTCGCCTTTGGCGGGTTTTTGCCGCCAAAAGAAACCGCGCGCCGGAAAACGCTCAGCGCGTGGAAGGATTTTTCCGGTACGTTGATTTTCTATGAAACAGGGCCGCGCCTCGAAGCGTGTTTGCGCGATATCAAGAAAACGATGGGTGAGCGCCAGATCGCGGTTGCGCGCGAACTCACCAAGATGTTCGAAGACGTGAAACGCGGCCCCGTTTCGACGCTGCTGATGGAAACGGCGAAGAAAGGCCCGCCCAAGGGCGAGATCGTTTTGATTATCGGCCAGCCCGAAGAAGAAGTGGCCGCGCCCATTACGAATCTCGACGGGCAAATCCGTCTCGCGCTGCAGACCATGTCGGTGCGCGATGCCGCGGATTTTATCGCCGAGGCCACGGGGCTGCCGAAGAAAACCATTTATACGCTGACGCTGAAACTGTCTGGAAAGATATGAGCCGTGATGCCCGCCGCGCCGTGTATCACCGCGGCATACGGGCCGAACATTTTGCTGCCATATTTCTGCGGTTAAAAGGCTATGGCGTTCTAGAACGCCGTTTCAAAACCCCTGTCGGGGAAATCGATATTATTGCCCGCCGCGGCAATACACTCATCTTTGTCGAGGTAAAGGAACGCACGGTCATGCACGCCGCCCTTGAATCCATCACACCCCGCATGAAAGCCCGTATCGCGAGTGCGGCGCGTTATTACGTGGCGGCGCATCCGGCCTGCGCGGCGATGGATATGCGGTTCGATGTGATCGCGACGCAGGGTTTGCGCATCCGGCATCTGGACAATGCGTGGCAGGCAGCGGCATAATCACGATATGGATATTCACATGCGCTCTCTTATTCTTCTGTCCCTGATCCCTCTTGCGGTTTCCGCGTGCACGCCGATCGGCATGGCCACTGGCGCGGCGGCAACCACCGGCATGGCCGCCGCCAGCGAAGGCGGTATTTCCCGCGCCATCGACGACACGGTCATCAAGGCGAAGATCAACGATGCGTGGCTTAAATACGATCTCAATACGTTCCGCAAGCTGGACACGACGATCAATTTCGGCCGCGTTCTGATTACCGGCGTGGTGCAGGACCCCGAAGCGCGCGTGGAAGCCGTGCGCCTGGCGTGGCAGGTGGAAGGCGTGAAGCAGGTCATCAACGAAATCCGCGTCGCGGAGAGCGAAGGGTTCCAGGGTTTCCTGCGCGATAACTGGATTTCCACGCGCCTGCGCACGGCGCTGACGTTCGACGGCGACGTGCAGTCGATCAATTACACCATCGATACCGTGCAGGGCGTGGTGTATCTGATGGGTGTGGCGCAGAATGAAAAAGAGCTGAACCACGTGATCGAAGTTGCGCGGACCATTCCGCACGTCAAACAGGTCGTGAGTTACGTGAAGATGGCGGGTGAAGCGCCCGAAGCCGCCGCGCAGCGCACGGGCGATGGCAGCACGCGCGACGATTATCCGGCAGCGACGGGCAATACAGGCAATACGGGCAATACGGGCAGCGCGGGCGCCGTAAAGGCGACGAACATGTCGCCGCCGCCGCCATCATCGACCCCGTCGCGCGGCGCGTCGCAGCCGATCGTGGATTACACCGAGGGCGCGAGCATGGAAACATCCGGCCCGCCGGGCCAGCCCGCGGCGGTCGAGGTCGCGCCGTTGCGTTAACGAATGGCGGAAAACCGCCGTTTTCTGAATTTTTATTTGACGGAATAATGATCCCCGATTAGAGGTTTATATATCTCAGGGGACATAAAGAGTATGCGCACTCAATACGATTATATGTATCGCGGGGATCCGGGTGAATTCGCGCGGCGCGTGGGACGCATTCCCAATCTCGAAGCCGACGACGAAGCGCGCCTGATCCGCGTGTATCAGGAGCATCGCGACGCTGCCGCGCTGTCGGGTTTATATGCCAGTCATCAGAAGCTTATCGTCGCCCAGATCAAGAGACACAGGCTGACCGCATCCTTCGGCGACGCGCTGGGCGAGGCGAATGTCGCCCTGCACAAGGCGATTGAAAAATTTTCGCCGGAGAAGGGGACGCGTCTGAGTACCTATGCCACATGGTGGATCAAGGCCGCGCTGACAGAGATGTACAGCAAAAAATCGATCATCAAGACAGGGTCCACGCCGGACGATAAGACCGCCCGCATCCATCTAAAACGGGCGCTGGATGAGGTTGTCATGCCGGGCAGGGATCCCACGCAGCAGGATCTGGAAAAAATTGCCGGGATGCTGCGCGTTTCCGTCCTGCATGTCGAAAAGGCGTATTACACCAATCTTATCGGTGACGTGAGCATCGACAGCGCATTCGTGCGCGACGGCGGCGAACCGGCGAGCCTGTACGAAACCATGGCCGATACCGCGCCGCTGCAGGATGAAATCCTCGAGCAGCTTGACGAGATCGAGAATATGCGCGGGCATCTGACGCGCGCGCTGGAATATCTTGACGAGCGGGAGCTGTCGATTTTCAAGGCCCGCCACATGGAAGACCCGCCGCGCACGCTCGAGGATCTTGCGAATGTGTTCAATATCACCCGCGAGCGGGTGCGCCAGATCGACGTCAGGGCCTATGAAAAGGTGCAGACCGTCATCCATGACGGCCCGACCCAGAAGATGGTCGATAAATGGGAAGCGAGACGAAAAACCGCCGCCCCCGAAACGGCGCCCGCATAGGCGCGCAATCCCTTTAAACTTAAGGCGAAAATGTGGAAAGGGCGGGGCATTTTCATGTGCCCCCTTGCCAGTGTTTCGCGAAGGGAATATTACTGGAATCGCCGCACTGATTCGGTCCCCTTTTTATCTTATTTTTTGAGGAGTTTTCCCCATGCTCTTGCGCTTTTTGACCATCGCTCTCCTGACCGTTTCCCTGTCGGCCTGTTCCAGCACCGATGACGAAGCGGCCACCGATCCGTCGCTGATGGGCAGCAACACGATGTCCTCCGGTCCGCTGGAAGGCACGGAAGTATACGATGGCAACCAGATGGGCGGCGTTGCCGGTCAGGGTCTGCCGGGTTCCCAGGAAGACCTCGCCACGAATGTCGGCGACCGCGTCTTCTTCGGTTATGACCGTTACGACCTCGCATCGGAAGCACAAACCACGCTCGACGGCCAGGCGACCTGGCTGTCGAAATACCCGAGCGTCAACGTGACGATCGAAGGCCACTCCGATGAGCGCGGTACGCGCGAATACAACCTTGCGCTCGGCGAACGCCGCGCCAATGCCGTGAAAAATTACCTCATCGGCCGTGGCGTTGCCCCGAACCGCGTCAACACGATCAGCTACGGCAAAGAACAGCCGGCCGTTGTCGGCTCGACCCCGGGTTCCTGGGCTCAGAACCGCCGCGGCGTCACCCGCGTCGAATAGTGGGTGAAAGGGGAGTATGATTTTTCACGCTCACCGTAACCAATCCGGTCTGGCACAGAGTTTCAAAGCTCTGTGCCTTTCCTGTCTTGTGGGAACGTCGCTGCTGGCGCTCGCCGTTCCGGCCGCCGCGCAATCGGATGCGACCAATGCGCGTCTCGACCGTCTTGAAAACGAACTCAACACCCTTAACCGCGCCGTCTATAAAGGCGAAACGCCGCCCGCCGGTGTCGTGGCCGGCGCCGCGGCAAGCGAGAATACCGAAGTGCGTTTCCAGCAGCTTGAAAGCCAGATGCGCGACCTGACGGGGCGCATGGAGCAGCAGGGCTATGACATCGAACAGATGAAAACGCAGGTCGAGCGCATGCGCGAGGTGATGCAGCAGCAACCGCCCGCCGCGACCACGCCCCCGCAGCCGATGATCGAACCGTATCCGCAATCGCCCGCGCCGCAGACATTCGAAATGCCCGCGCAGGCGCCGGCGGCGGAACAGCCGGTCAACGAAGACCCCAATCCGACGATGGGAATCAAGACATCCACGCCCGCTATGTCCAACGACCCGGCGGCGCAATACGAACAGTCTTTCGCGTATCTGAAGGCCGGCGATTACGGCGCGGCGGAGCAGGGGTTCCAGTCGTTCCTCGACAACAATCCGGGCCATGCGCTGTCGGCCAATGCGATTTACTGGCTGGGCGAAAGTTTCTATGTGCGCGGCCAGTATGACAAGGCGTCGAAAGTATTCGCCGAGGCCTACCAGAAATATCCCGGCGGCCCGAAAGGCGCGGACAATCTTTTGAAACTCGGCATGTCGCTGGGCGGCGCGGGCAAGAAAAAAGATGCGTGCATCGCGCTGGCGCAATTGTCCAAGGAATATCCGAACGGCCCCGCGCCGATCCTGCGCCGCGCCGAACAAGAAATGGCGACCCTTGACTGCCGCTGACGCGCCGTTGCCTCTGTCGGATGACGAGGTCGCGCGCGTTCTTGCTCCCTACAAAGAACTTAAGACGGTTGCGCTCGCGCTGTCCGGCGGGCCGGACAGCATGGCGCTGTGCCATGCGCTTTCGCGCAGCGGCCTGTTCGACATTCACGCCATCACGGTCGATCACGGATTGCGCGCCGAAAGCGCGGATGAAGCGGCGCGTGTGGGCGCATGGATCAAGGAATGGCCGCGCGTTCAGCACCGCATCCTGACATGGGAGGGAGACAAGCCCGCCACGCGCATCATGGAAGAAGCGCGGCGCGCCCGATACGCGTTGATGATCGATTATTGTCAGGCGCGGGGCATCACGCATCTGTTCGCGGCCCATCACCGCGACGATCAGGCGGAAACATTCCTGATCCGTCTGGCATCGGGCAGCGGGCTTGACGGTCTGGCGGGCATGCGCGAAACGAAAACCATCGATGAGCGTCTTACGCTGGCGCGCCCGTTCCTGGCATTCGGCAAGGAACGGTTGATCGCGGTATGCGAGGCCGCAGGCGTGCCGTTCGTCACCGACCCCAGCAATGCGAAGGATGATTATCTGCGCCCGCGGTTGCGCGCGGCGCGTGGGGTGCTGGAGGAGGAGGGGCTGACATCCAAGCGGCTGGCGGTCACGGCTTCGCGCATGGCGCGGGCGCGCGACGCGCTGGACCAGATGACGGCGCAGGCCTATGCGGCGTGCAGAACGGACGAGGATGCGCGTTCGGCGACGTTCGATTTCGCGCTGTTCAAAACATACCCGGCGGAAATCCGTTTGCGGATGCTGCTGGCGGTGATGGAGCGGCTGCATCCCGGGAAGGAATACGGGCCGCGTATGGAAAAGGCGGAAGACCTGCTCCTCGCGCTGGAGGCCGCGGATTTCAAGGGCCGCACGCTGGGCGGCTGCGCGTTTGCCCTCAAGGGGGGTGGTAAGGCATTATATGTGGAGAGGGAATCATGAAATATGCCCTGTCCTTTCTGATGCTTATCGCCGCCATGGCCCCCGCCATGGCGCAGGACGATACATCCGGCATTCCCGTGCCGATGTCGCAGACCGACCTGCTGCAGGAACCGATGCCGGGCACGGATGTGCGCTGGTTCATCTGGGGCGTGCCGCGCGAAGACATCATCAAGTATGAAAAAGTCATCCTGTTCGAGGAAGCGGAAAACGCGCTGTTCTTCATCGACGATGTCAACGGCATCAAATGTCTTATTTCGTATGAGTTCGATCGCGGTCGTTTGTGGCGCGTGACATACGACATGCAAAAACAGGATTATCCCGATCCGCAAAAAATCATCGACGATTATGTCGGGTTCGAAATCATGCTGAACAAACGGTATGGCGAGCCGAAAAAGAAAGAAGCGATCTGGAAGAACGAATATTACAAAGGCAAGCACAACCGCTGGGGCCTGGCGGTGTATAATGGAGATCTGGAACTCGGGATGCTGTGGCAGGATGAACGCACGGACGCGATCATGACGCTCAAGGCCGAGGATTTTAAATACCGGCTGCGCATCGTTCACACGAGCCGCCAGATCGCCGCCGAGCGGCAGCAGGAAGAGCTGCGCCGTGCGTTGCAGCACGAGGAAAAAAAGGCCGATCCGCTGCCTTCGGATCTTCCCGCCATCGAGGCGCCGCCCGCTTTGCGGCCATAACGTTGCCGTTTTTGGGCGATACCCTATATTTAAGAAAATCGGCGGAATTCTGCCTGTTTCCTTGGACAAAGGCGGCTGAAAAGCCTAGATTAAGGAACATTAACAAAACACGGATGTCATGATGAACGGTTTCGGACGCAATATGCTTTTCTGGTTGGCCATCGGCTTGGTGCTGGCCTTCCTGTTCAATATGTTTCAAGGCGCGCAGACGCCCGCCGGAACCGCGCGCGCCGAAACGATGGCGTACAGCGATTTCATGGCCGAAGCCAAAACCGGCCGCATATCGGATGTGACGATCAAGGGGCAGGAAATTATCGGCCATTTCACCAGTGGCGGTAACGCGTTCCGCACGATGGCGCCGCTGGGCGAAAACGTGGTGGAACGTCTGGACGGTTCGGGCGTGCGCATTACCGCCGAGCAGATCGACCCGGAAAAAGTCAGCGCGCTTTCGATCCTGCTGTCGTGGTTCCCGATGCTGCTTCTGATCGGCGTGTGGATTTTCTTCATGCGCCAGATGCAGGGCAAGGGCGGAGGCGGCGCGATGGGATTTGGCAAGAGCCGGGCGCGCCTCTTAACCGAGCAGCATGGCCGCATTACTTTTGACGATGTCGCGGGGATTGACGAAGCGAAATCCGAACTGCAGGAAGTCGTGGAATTCCTCAAGGACCCCCAGAAATTCCAGCGCCTCGGCGGCAAAATTCCGAAGGGCGCGCTGCTGGTCGGGCCCCCCGGCACCGGTAAAACCTTGGTGGCGCGCGCTGTAGCGGGCGAGGCGAATGTTCCGTTCTTCACGATTTCCGGTTCGGATTTCGTGGAAATGTTCGTGGGCGTCGGTGCGAGC
>CAYPCP010000051.1:0-12837 GCA_964409255.1 uncultured Pseudobdellovibrionaceae bacterium | reverse complement strand
TTGGCGCCGAATTTTCCCTTGTTGTCGGTGCCGTCGAGTTCGATCATTTTCTGGTCGACGAACAATTGTTCTTCGGGGTCGAGGCCGACCAGCGCATCGAAAAGATCGGTGTTCACAAAATCGACAGCTTTCTCGACGCTTTTGCCGAGATAGTTTTTCTTGTCCCCGTCGCGCAGTTCGACGGCTTCGTGCGCGCCGGTCGATGCACCTGACGGCACGGCGGCGCGGCCCATGGCCCCGCTCTCGAGAATGACGTCTACTTCAACGGTGGGGTTGCCGCGGGAGTCCAGAATCTGGCGGCCGATAATGTCGATAATTGCGCTCATGTCTTTTCCTTCTTTTAAAATGGGCTTTAGAGTATGGTTTTTACCGTGAACTTTCAAGCGCCCCGGCGCGTTGGAGACGGCATGAGTCATCATCATTTAAGTCATTTGCGCAAACTGGCGACCCTGATGGATCGCGCCTTTACCCTCCCCGGCACGAAAATTCAGTTCGGCTGGGATTCCATTCTGGGTCTTGTCCCGGGGCTTGGCGATACCGCCGGTCTGGCCGTGTCCGGTTACATCGTCGCCATGGCGCGGCAGCTCGGCGCGCCCGGCTGGATGGTCGGCGTCATGGTGTGGAATATCTTTATCGACTGGCTGATCGGCCTCGTCCCTTTCCTCGGCGATATTTTCGACGTCGGGTGGAAAGCGAACCTGCGCAACATCGATCTTCTCGAAAAGCACCTGCAAAAACGCCCTCCGGTGGAGGGCGAGGTTATCGAAGGAAAAATTATCCGGCCTTAAGCGGTCGTATTGACCTGGCTGCCCGTCGAGCTGCCGGAAACGCTGCCATTATCCGGATCGATCACAATCCCGCGCAAATCTTCACGGATCTGGTTCTGCGGCAGCGTGCTGCGGATGGCGTTGATTTTCTGGACCAACGCTTCGACCGTCGCAGACCCCGCGACGCCCAGACCGAACAGCGCGTTGTAGTTGCTCTTGCTTGAATTCAAAAACTGCTGATTAAGCTGGCGCGCGGATGCTGAAAGACCGATGCCGTTATTGGCCGTCACGCGGCGCGCCACATCGAGCAAGTCAACCGTGCCGCGCGAGCCAAGCATGGTGGGAATAGACGGCGTCAGACCCTTCTTGTTGGCAAGGGTGGCGGTCATAAGATACTGCGATGCGCCTGGTATCAGGGTCACGACAACAAATCCTTTGTTCCTGTGGACGGGACATCCGGTCCCGTACAAGCTTCATTATACCACAAAAAATTAACGTTTTGCGACAGAATCGAACGCCTTGAGGGTTTCCAACAACTCTTTGAGTTCATTGAGTTTTACCATATTCGGCCCGTCGGACGGCGCATTGTCCGGGTCCTGATGGGTCTCGATGAACACGCCCGCCACGCCCACGGCAATGGCCGCGCGCGCCAGAACCGGGACCATTTTCCGGTCGCCGCCCGTGGACGTGCCCTGCCCGCCGGGCTGCTGGACGCTGTGGGTGGCGTCGAAAATAACCGGGTAACCCGTCTCCGCCATGATCGGCAGGCTGCGCATATCGGATACCAGCGTGTTGTACCCGAACGACGCGCCGCGCTCGCACAGCATGATGTTGTCATTGCCCGTGGAGGCGATCTTCGCGGCGACGTTTTTCATGTCCCACGGCGCCAGGAACTGGCCTTTCTTGACGTTGATCGCCGCGCCGGTTTTTCCGGCGGCGAGCAGAAGATCCGTCTGGCGGCATAGAAACGCCGGAATTTGCAGGACATCGACGTGCTTAGCCGCAATCGCGCACTGCTCTTCATTGTGAATATCCGTCAGCGTCGGCATGCCGAATTCTTTTTTAAGCGCGTCGAATACCGGCATCGCGTTTTCAATGCCCATGCCGCGCGCGCCCTTTACGCTCGTGCGGTTCGCCTTGTCGTACGACGTTTTATAGATGAACGGGATATCCAGTTCCTTCGTCATTTCGACCAGCGCGCCGCACATGTCGAATGCGTGATCGCGGGATTCCATCTGGCACGGCCCGGCGATAAGGGTGAACGGGCGGTTGCTGGCGATGGCGACGGAGCCGACTTTAACTGTTTTCATGCGCTGCTTTTAACCTTTCGGCCTTGAAAGGCCAAGATTTATATTGAAATAAGTTGGTCATAATACTAGGCTGCGGCCCAATAAAAACAAGAGGGTGTAACAATGGGTAAAAATAAAGATTTTTCCGGCCCCCGCGCCGAGCGCAAGGCCGGTCACGACCTTTTCATGCAGCGCCTGAACGAGCGCAACCGTCTCGAAAAGGAAGCTGAAGCCACTTTCAAGAACATTGATGTGCGCCCGATGCTGTCTTTCATGCTGGCCGCCGATCCTGAGGAAGCGGCCGATCGCACGATGATCAAGCCACAGGTCCTGAAAAACCTTTCTCTGGGCCGCTTCGATCCGTCTGCCAATCAAAGACAGCAGATCGTGCGCGCGGCTGGCGAAATGGGATATGAAGCCCCTGCTGTTAAGTAACCATCTACTGTGTAAGGACTGTGTAAAATGAGAAGGACGTATTTCGGCCCAACGGCCAAAGGCTATTCCGGCCGCAGCGAATATTCGGATATCCCGGAGGGCAAAGACCTGCGCAAGCTTCCGGCCCTGCGCCTGGAATTGAAGGCGGCGGCAGACAAAGGTCAGCTTCCCGCGATTGCCGCAGAGGCCGGTTGTTCGACCCAGCACCTCAAACAATTGATGAAGGGCGACATCAGCAAGCCCTACAGCGGCGTGCGCAGCCGTCTTATCACCGCTCTGGCCCCGGCGCGCGATTAATACTGTTTAGCTAAATTGCGTGGTGGCCAGGTAGAACTGTTTGTCAGGTAAAAAAACTTGTGTTTCTAATAACTTGATTGGCCAGCTTGTAAAAAAGACATACTATTGTCATAATGTAAAAAGTTTTAAAAGAGCGTATTATGGGTAGAAATAGTAAAGATTCGTTTTCTCAGGCATCTGCCTCATCTTGTGACCAGATCGTGATCGCAGGCGGTGGTCTCGCCGGCTTGTTCAGCGCCTATGAACTTCTCCGTCAGGCACGGGAAGCTGGCAAAAAACTGGACGTTGTCGTTCTGGCAGACAAAATTAACGCGCCTTGCAGCGCGGGCAGCCATGTTGTGCTTGAACACGAAGGTCTTTTTGATGCCGATATGTCGGCAAAAGAATTCAAGGCAATCTCCAATCTGCTGCGCTCTGGCATGGCGGGCCTCGAAGCGACGATTGAGCGCGAGAATATCGATTGTTCCTATTCGCGTGGCTATGAATGGAAAGCCAAATCGCATGAGGAGCTTGTCGAAACCGTCAATGATACGATTGCGCGCAAGATGTATCGTCCCGATGAATTCAATTTTGATCGTGATGCCCAGCAATTCAATCTTCCCGGCTATGATCACAGCGTCAGAATTGATGCCATCGGACAGGTCAACACACCGAAGCTTCTGAATGCCATTGCGGATTGCATCCGTGATATGGGCGGACGCGTGATTGAGGGCGTGAAATATAAGAGCCAGGCCAAGATGGCGGATGGAAGATATCTCGTCAATACCGACACCGGCCTGTCATTTATTGCCAATCATAAACCGTTGATCGCCACGGGCGCGGCACACATGAATACCCTGCCCGGTATCAGTATTCC
This sequence comes from uncultured Pseudobdellovibrionaceae bacterium, assembly GCA_964409255.1. Classification (GTDB taxonomy): domain Bacteria; phylum Pseudomonadota; class Alphaproteobacteria; order Micavibrionales; family Micavibrionaceae; genus CAYPCP01. The sequence goes on along the minus strand of CAYPCP010000051.1, from coordinate 9,193 downwards.
CACCGAAGCCGTCTATACCATGGGCATCGTCATGGGTCCTCTTTCGCCGGAAGATCGCGTATTGCTGGCACCGAAGGCGACCGCCATGTGCGATACGAACATGGACGGCGATGTCCTCTGGGGCGGTATCGACGATCAGGGAAATTTCACTTTGGGGCGCGGAGATAGTCCGGATGGCTCACCCGAGAGGAAAGAAGAACTCGCCCATGAATTGAGCATGCTCGCTGACAGTCTTTATCCTGGCATCTCGCAGAAATATCCACCGCAAGTATCATTCGGCGCCATGCTGGTCGCGGAAAATCATCTTCCTGTCGTCGGGCGCATGCAGAATTTCGATGTGATGGGCGGCTGGGCAGGCGAAGGCATCGTTCCCGGCTATGCGGCGGCGCAGGCCTATGCGAAATGGGTGTTGAAAGGCGATGACCGCGATCTTTCGCTCTTTGAAACGCTTCAGCCGCAGGGCACGTTCGTGGGGCAGGACAATCGCCCCGGCAGCGGAAAAAATCAAACGCCCCCGCCCGTCTACGATTTGATGGCGTAGATTTAAATCGTTGCCGCGTAAGTCATCAGCATGAAAGTGCGGCGCTGTCCGATCTCGTCCGGTTTCGGGGTGGCGGCGGCATGAAATGTGTAACTGTTGCCATGGACGATTTCATACGGCTCGGTCTGACGATAGGCGAAAGCCGGCGCTTTCAGATTGAACGATCCGAGACGCTCCTCGATCTCCATATCCTGCTGCGCCGGGGCGGTCTGGATCAGCGAACCGGCCATGTCGGATATCATGTATTCGCTTTGCACGGCGTCCGGGTCGATGATCGATGACATCATAAGGCTGGCGCGTGGAATGGCGAGCGCGTCCATCCGCGTGCGGATGAAATCAGGCGTCGGCGGTTTGTGAACGTGCCAGTCATTTTCCGCGATCTGCTTTTTGTCATCGCGCAGGATCAGCGAGCGATACGTCATAAAACATATCTTGTCCGTAACCGCGTCGCTGTTGGCGTATTCATGCGTGGCCACAATCTGAACGACATCCGACAGATGGAAAAATTCCGACGGCAGGATATGTTCGTCCGTGCCGGGCTTTTTAATCATCACGCCGTTGATGAAGTAATCGTTCATCAGGCTGCCGCCCGACGTCGGCGGTTCGCCGATAAAGCCGTAATATTCGCCCAGCGATTCATAGGCCTGCCCGCGCAGCAGCGTCGTGCGCGAAAATGTACCGTCCATGTCCGGCGCGCCGGACGCGCGTTCATATGCCGACCGCAGGCCACCGGGGTAATACCGTGAAACGCCTTTGTTCCACGTCAGATCGCGGGCCGTGATAAATTGCACCATAAGACACTCCGAATACGCCGGATTGTTATAGGGTATATATTATGGGAAAACAAGCCTTATGCGGTTTTATTGATCGACAGCAGATGCCGCAACGCGGTTTCGTTCGCGTCATGGGCGACGGCGGCCCATTTTTCGGCAGTGTCGAGGGTCTTTAGCGACTCCCGGCTTGTCAGCCCGCGCGCCGCCAGCGCGACCAGAACCCCGGCGTTGAAATTGTCGCCCGCGCCGACCGTGTGGGTGATCGCGCCCAGATTACGCGTTTCAACATAGATTTTTTCGCCGTGCGCCAGAACGGTGCAGCCCTTGCCGCCATGCGTGACGATGAACGCTTCCGGCCCGGCCTTCAGGAATAATGGCGCGGCCTCGACCGGGTCTTGATCCGGGAACATCCATTCCATGTCTTCCTCGCTGGCGCGCATCACGGACACAAACTTCGCGTAATCGGCAAGGCGGGCGATATACGCGTCGCGGTCTTTCACCAGTGTCGGGCGCGTGTTCGGGTCGAAATAAATGACATGGCCGCCTGCGGCCTGCGCGCGCGCATATTGCTCGATCGTCTCGCGCGCGGGCGATACGTTGGTGATGACGGAGCCGAAGCAATAAAGGCGCTCCGCCTCCTTGTAATCGTGCGGCAGGTCTTCGATCAAAAGCTGCTCGACCGTGTTCGGCTTCTGGCGGCCGTAAAATTCGAACGTGTTGCGCCCGTCGCGGATTTCGACCAATGCCAGCATCGAAATATTATTCGTCTTGCGCGCGTAATCGGTATTCACGCCCGCCTTGTCCATTTCGTGGGAAATGATGCGGCCAAAATGATCGTTGGAAATATTGCCGATGAAAAAGCTGCCGACATTGTCGAGCTTTCCGGCGCGGATCGCGTTCGCCGCGCCGATGCATCCGAAATAGGACGACCCGCCCAGATCGGCCTTTAACAGGCGCGGATTGTCCGGTTCCGGGCGCAGGTCGGCAATGACCTCGCCCATGAAATAGATACCAGCTGGTTGCGCCATGATAATAAATCCTTATTCCAAGCCTTCGAAAAGAAGCGTCGAAAGATAACGCTCCGCGAAATCAGGAAGAACGACAACGATCGTCTTCCCGCTATTCTCAGGGTGCTTACCCACGTCGAGCGCCGCGTGGAGGGCTGCACCCCCGGAAATGCCGACAGGAATACCTTCGGCTTTGGCCACCCTGCGTGCCATGGCAATGGCCTGGTCGTTTTCAATCTTAACGATCTCATCGATCAATGCTGTATCGAGAATGGACGGAACGAATCCTGCGCCGATCCCCTGGATTTTATGCGGCGCGGGTTCTCCGCCCGACAGAACCGGGCTGGCGGCAGGCTCGACGGCCACCGTCATGAATCCCGGCTTCCTCGATTTAAGAATTTGGGAGACCCCCGTCAGCGTGCCGCCCGTTCCAACCCCAGAGATCAGGATGTCCGCCTTGCCATTCGTATCCTCCCATATCTCATGCGCGGTGGTTTCGCGGTGAATGGCGAGGTTTGCCGGATTGTCGAATTGCGCGGGCGTAAACGAGTCCCGGATCTCGGCGCGCAGTTCTTCGGCCCGGGCGATGGCGCCCTTCATCCCTTTTTCCGCGGGCGTGAGTACGAGCTCCGCGCCGAGGAAGCGCAGCATCTTGCGCCGCTCGATCGACATGCTTTCCGGCATTGTGAGGATGAGACGGTAACCGCGCGATGCCGCAACGAAAGCCAACGCGATGCCGGTATTGCCGGAAGTCGGTTCAATAAGGACGGTTTTACCCGGTATGATTTTTCCGTCCGCTTCCGCCGCGTCGATCATCGCGACGCCGATGCGATCCTTGACGGATGACATGGGGTTGAAGAATTCAAGCTTGGCGAGAATATCGGCAACCGCACCTTCTGCAGCAGATAACTTTGAAAGGCGCACCAGCGGGGTCGCGCCGATCGTATCTGTGATGGAATCATAGATGCGTCCGCGAAAACCGAGTGCGTTCGTCATGGCTTAAACCAGACGCCCCTGCTCGATCGCGGCCCTCACGAAGGACACGAACAGCGGATGCGGTTCAAACGGTTTGGATTTGAGTTCCGGGTGATACTGCACGCCGATAAACCACGGATGGTCGTTGCGCTCACAGATTTCCGGCAGCTTTCCGTCGGGTGACAGGCCGGAGAAGATGAAACCTTTTTCTTCCAGCTTATCCTTGTAATTGACGTTAACTTCGTAACGGTGGCGGTGACGCTCGCTGATGCTGGTCGAGCCGTAAATCTCGGCAACCTTCGACCCTTTTTTGAGCGATGCCGGATACGCGCCCAGGCGCATCGTGCCGCCGAGATCGGTTTTGCTGCTGCGCTCTTCTTTCTCGTTGCCCTTGGTCCATTCGGTCATCAGCCCGATCAGGTGCGTGCCTTTTTCTCCGAATTCGGTGGATGTCGCATCCTTTACGCCGACCAGATTGCGCGCGGCTTCCAGAACGGCCATCTGAAGGCCGAAACAGATGCCGAAATACGGCACTTTCTTTTCACGGGCGAATTGCGCCGCTTTGATTTTGCCTTCCGCGCCGCGTTCGCCGAAGCCGCCGGGCACCAGAATGCCGTTGACGCCCGACAAGGCGTGAACGATATCGTCGTTCGATCCATCGAACAGGGTCGATTCAACGAACTTGATTTTAACTTTGGTCAGGTTGGCGATGCCGCCAAGGGTCAATGCCTCGTTCAGCGATTTATACGAATCCGCAAGGTTGGTGTATTTGCCGACGACGGCGATCGTGACTTCCCCTTCGGGGTTTTTAATGCGGCGGACGATTTCTTCCCATTTCGACAGGTCGGGCGCTTTCGCGTCCTTGATGCCGAACGCGTCGAGAACCTGCGTGTCCAGCCCTTCCTTGTGATAGGACAGCGGCACTTCATAAATGGTTGAAACGTCGAGCGCGGGAATGACTTTTTCTTCATCGATGTTACAGAACAGCGCGATCTTGCGCAGTTCGTCGCGGTCGATCTCGCGGTCGGCGCGGCACAGAAGAATGCGCGGGCGGATACCGGCGCTCATCAATTCCTTGACGGAATGCTGGGTCGGTTTGGTTTTCAGTTCGCCCGCCGCCGGAATGTACGGCAGCAGCGTGACATGGATGAACAGCGCGCGTTCGCGGCCCACTTCGTTGCCGAACTGGCGGATCGCTTCGAGGAACGGAAGGCTTTCGATATCGCCGACCGTGCCGCCCACTTCGATCAGGACGAAATCGGCGGAGCCGTCTTTTTCGCGGATGAAGTTTTTAATTTCGTCGGTGATATGCGGAATGACCTGAACCGTGGCGCCCAGATAATCGCCGCGGCGTTCCCGCTGCAGGACGTTGGTGTAAATGCGGCCCGTCGTGATGTTGTCGTTCTGGCAGGCCGGGTTGCCGGTGAAGCGTTCGTAATGGCCCAGATCAAGGTCGGTTTCCGCGCCGTCGTCGGTGACGAACACCTCGCCGTGCTGGAACGGGCTCATGGTCCCGGGATCGACGTTCAGGTACGGGTCCATTTTACACAGGCGGACTTTATAACCCCGCGCCTGCAACAATGCCCCAAGCGCGGCGGAGCCGAGGCCCTTCCCCAAAGAGGAAACGACGCCACCCGTAATAAAAATAAACCGTGTCATTGAACCTTGTGTTCCAAAAAGCTTTCGGCGCCCGACGCTGTTGGGCGCTGAGGGGCCTTGTTACTGTTACTCAGAAATGGGTGCTGAAGGAGGCTGCGATGTGCTTCCGGTGCCTTGGGCTCCCGGGAGTTCGTTATCGCTGCTCTGCGCCGGAGAGTCAACCGCTGCCGGCGGGTTATCCAGCGAATCTACAAGGCTTCCCTGACGGCTGTGGGTTCCGGCCAGAACGCCCAGCACAAGCGATGTGCAGAAGAACGCCGCCGCACAGTATTTCGTGGCCCGCGTCAGGGCGTTGGCGGTCTGTCCTGCGGTGGCGAATGAACCCATCCCGCCGCCGCCGCCGATACCGAGGCCGCCGCCTTCCGAGCGTTGCAGAAGAACCAGGCCGATGATGGCCAGGGCGAGCATCAGGTGAATGACAAGAATTACTGTTTCCATATTAAAAATCCTATGCGCTTTCGCGAGTTATATATTACGCGCCCTGCGCAATGCCAATGTAATCTTCGGTTTTTAACGATGCGCCGCCAATCAGGGCGCCATCCACGTTCGGCACGGCAAAGATATCCTTCGCGTTGCCCGGCTTGACCGAACCGCCGTACAAAATACGCAGTTTTTCGCCGCCTGCAAGCTTTTTGGCCAGCGTTTCCCGGATGTACGCGTGCATTTCCGCGATGTCCGCGGTGGTGGCCGTTTTCCCGGTTCCGATGGCCCAGATGGGCTCGTACGCGATAACGGTATTTTCCGGCGTAGCGGTGGCCGGGATGGAACTGCCCAGACGCGTGCCGACGACCCGGTTCTGGATCCCCTGCTCGCGCTGCTCTTCGGTTTCGCCGACACATATAATGGTGATAAGGCCCGCTTTATGCGCCTGCGCGGCCTTTTCGGATACGGCGCGGTCGCTTTCGTTATGGCCGCCGCGGCGCTCGGAATGGCCCAGAATGACATAGGTGCAGCCCAGATCGGCCAGCATCCCGGCGGCGATGTCCCCGGTAAAGGCGCCTTCCCCGGTTTTGGAACAATCCTGCCCCCCCAGCGCGACCGACGTGCCCCGGTTCGAAGCGACCAGCGGCAGGTGGACGAAGGGTGGGCACACCACAAAGTCGCATTTTTTCAAAAGATCGGGGTGCGTATCGATGCTTGCGCTGACCCCTTTGATAAGCGCATCGGCGGATGCCAGTGTCCCGTTACTCTTCCAATTGCCTGCGATCAGTTTTTTCATGGATATTGCCCCTTTCGGTGTCCCTCCTTATAGTGGCTGCGCATTTGAATTTAAAGAGAGGATTTCCATGCTCCAAGCAATGCGCGAAGGCGCGGGCGCCAAAGTTCTGAAAATATTCCTGATGAGCTTCCTGGTGCTGGCCGTAGGCGGTCTTGTTCTGTCCGATGTCGGCGGGTTCTTCCGCGGCGGCGTGCCGTCGAATACGGTCGCCAAAGGCAGCGGCATTTCCATCGGCGCGGCGGAATTCGACCAAACGGTGCGCCGCGTTCTGGCCCAGCGGAATGTCAGCCCTGCCGACGCGTATCAGCGCGGCCTTATCCATCAAATCCTGACCTCTGAAATCCAGCAGCGTCTTCTGACAAAAAAAGCCGCCGATCTCGGCCTGCACACCAGCGACGATGTCGTGACGGCCCAGATGGCGAAAATCGCCCAGCAGATCGCGCCGGCGGGCGGCGGTTCGCGCGCGGACACGCTCAAGATGGTGCTGCGCTCTCAAGGCATCACAGAGGCCGAATTCGTTGAATCGATCCGTCAGGAAACCGCGAATTCGGTTCTGCGCTCCGCCCTCGCGGCGGGTGGAAGCGTTGTGCCGGCGGCGCTGGCCGACGATCTGTTCAAGGCGGAAAACCAGAAACGCGACGTCAAGGCGATCACGCTGAAGACGGAGACGATCAAGGATTTCGAAGCCCCGACCGATGAAAATCTTGAAAAATATTACGAAGCGAACAAGGCTCTCTACGCGCAGCCTGAAACCCGCACGATCACGATCGCGACGTTAAGCCGCGCCCAGCTCGAAGATAAAATCGTCATCACGGACGAAGACGTCCGCAAAGCCTATGACGATCACATCGCGACCTATACCAAACCGGCGGAGCGCGTTGTTGCGCTGGCTTCTTTTGCCACCGAAGCGGACGCGAACAAAGCTGTCGATGCGGTAAAGGCAGGCAAAACGCTTAAACAGGCGGCGGGCGATAAATACATGGACGAAGCGCCGTTTCAGGCCAACCCGCTCGCGTCCGAACTGAACGAGCCGATCGCAAAGGCCAAGGAAGGCGACATTGTCGGCCCGATCAAGACCGCGTTGGGTTATTACGTGGCCTCCGTGCGCATGAAAGGCGAAGAAGTCACGCCGTTCGAGGATTCCAAGAAACTGATCCGTGAAGAAATTCTTCAGGCGCGGCTGATGGACGATCTTCTGGCCGCGGGCAACGATATGGACGACCGCCTCGCCTCCGGCGAAGCGCTGGAGACGATCGTCAAGGACATGGGCCTGACGACGCAGAAGATCGGCCCGTTCCGCCAGAACGGCGCGGATGCGAACAACAAGGATCTTCTGGGCGAATATCAACGCGATAAACAGCAGATCATCGACGCGGCGTTCGACAGCCAGACAGGCGAGACCGCCCCCGTCATCGAAACCGCGGACAGCCGTTTCCTTGCCGTTCGCATCGACGATTCCACGCCCCTGTCCTACAAACCGTTCGAGAGCGTAAAGGAAGATCTGCGTGCGAAATGGATCGCGGACCAGAAAAAACTTCTCAATGAATCCCGCGCGCGCGACGCTCAAAAACGTCTGCAGGCGGGGGAGACGCTTGAAACCCTCGCCAAGGAACTGGGAGTCGCGGTGCAATCCTACGCCATCAAGCGTGGCGAAGCGGCCCCCAAAGGCCTCGGCCCTGTGGCTGTGACCCGTCTTTTCACCGTCGGCAAGAATGATTACATCCTCGCCGAACAGGAAGGCGGCGTCGCCATCGCGGCTGTCACGAATATCGTGTTCCCCTCTGCGGCAAAAGCGAATGACGAAGACGCCGAAGCGCTTAAGGCCGACCTGTCGCAGGAAACCATCGGCCTGTTCGTCAGCGACCTTGCCTCCCGCGGCAAGGTCAAAGTGAATGAGAAGCTGCTTCAGCAGATGTACCTGCCGACCACGAACGGGATGTAATTAATGTCATCGCTTCAGCCCGGCTTCGATACGTTTTCCCGCCATTTCAATGATGGGAAAACCCAGCTTGTCTGGCAATGGATTCCGGCTGACCTGGAAACGCCGGTGTCGGCGTTCATCAAGCTGTCGCGCGGCGCGCCCTATTCTCTGTTGCTTGAATCGGTCGAAGGCGGCGCGGTGCTGGGGCGTTATTCCGCCATCGGTCTTGATCCTGACCTGATCTGGACTCATGAACGTGCCAGCAGCGCGGATAAAGATGCGCTCAGCGAACTGCGCCGTCACGTGCGCGATTCCCGCATCGATGTCGTGGCGGAAGAAATTCCGCCCATGGGGCCTTCCGGTCTGTTCGGTTATATGGGCTATGACATGGTCCGGCTGATCGAGGATGTCCCCGACACCAACCCCGACCCGCTTTCCATCCCAGATTCCGTGATGATGCGCCCGACCGTTATGGTCATCTTTGATAACGTGCAAAGCATGATGTGTCTGTGTACGCCCGTGCGCGTGACGACGGGCAATGCAAAGGCCGTTTACGACGACGCCGTGCGGCGCATTGAAAAGACGCTTGAAAAACTGATGGACCCGGTGCCGTCGACGGCGCTCTATCATGAAACGAAATTATCCGCGCCGCTGCCGGTGACGTCGAACGTCACGGAAAAGGAATTCCACACGATGGTGGACAAAGCCGTCGAATATATCCGCGCGGGCGAGATTTTTCAGGTCGTGCTGGGACAGCGCTTCGCGATGGATTTCGATCTGCCGCCGTTCGAGTTGTACCGCACGCTGCGCCGCCTCAACCCCTCGCCGTTTTTGTTCTTTATCAATTTTGACGGTTTCGCGCTGGTCGGTTCTTCGCCCGAGATTCTGGTCCGTGTGCGCAACCGCAAGGTTACTATCCGTCCCATCGCCGGCACGCGCCCGCGCGGCGCCAACGCGGCGGAGGACAAGGCGTTGGCCGACGATCTTCTCGCCGATCCGAATGAACGCGCCGAACACCTCATGCTGCTCGATCTCGGCCGAAACGTTGTGGGCCGCGTGGCGCAAACCGGAACGGTCAAGGTGACGGACCGTTTCGTG
>CAYPCP010000050.1:0-13173 GCA_964409255.1 uncultured Pseudobdellovibrionaceae bacterium | reverse complement strand
AAATCGCCGGGTTTCTTTGGGCCGGATCGGCGCCGCAGAGAGATTGTGTGGAAGAAACCCGAACGTCGTAAGATGGAACCTGAACGGATTAAGGTGAATAATGAGAAACTCTGAAGAAGCGCCGGGCGACGATTCCGAAATCGAAATTTTCAAGCGCGTGAACCGCCTCAAGCTCAAAGCGGGCGGCGGGCTTAACGACGGGCCGGGTAAAATCGACAGCGGCGCGATCGAAAGGGCCAACACGGTCGTGCAGACCATGGCGTCGCTTTATCCGCGCGAAATCAAAAACGTGCTGGCCGCGCTCGACAAGCAATGGGTCAAGATCAAGGACCTGCCCGAAGATCACCCGGAGCGGACCAAGACCGCCGAAAAAATTTCCAACATCGCGAACCAGATCAAGGACCTTGCCGGCACGTTCGGGTACACGCTGATGGAATATTTCGGGGAATCGCTGCGCGATTACATTCTGGAAACAGACCTCAGCAAAAAGCAGCATTTCACCATCGTGCAGGCTCATATCGACGTGATGGGCGTGGCTTTCCGCGAGAATCTCAAGGATGACGACGGCGGTGCGCTGGGCGAAGAGCTCAAGAAAATGGTCAACGCCGCCATCGCGAAGTACAAATAACCGGGGAAAATAGCCTTTTATAAAGGCTTTCAACAGGTTATCATTTCTTTAACGATTCTCTGGAAAGATCAGTAAAGTCATGAGCAAGCAATCTACAAATCATATCTTTATGTTGGAGCCGGTGGATTTCCACGCGAATCCCCAAACCTCGCCGACCAATGCCTACCAGCATGCGGACGGCAAGGATGTTTCCGCCATCCAGAACAAAGCCGTGAGCGAGTTTCGCGCCTTCCGCGATCAGCTCGTTGCGAACGGCATCGCCGTCACAACGGGGTTGGGCCAAAAAGGTTGCCCCGACGACATTTTCTGCAACAACTGGGTTTCCACGCACGATGCGCGCCGTATGGTGCTGTATCCGATGCTCGCCGATAACCGCAAGGCGGAACGCCGCGAGGATCTGTTCAGCCTGATCCGTAAATCCTACACGGATGTCATGAATTTCTCGCTGCATGAGCAGCAGGGCAAATACCTTGAAAGCACCGGCGCGCTGTGTCTCGACCGCGTGAACAAGGTTGCTTACCTGGCCCGCTCGCCGCGCAGCGACGAAGGCCTTGCCCAATTATGGTGCGAAACGATGGGCTATAAGCTGCATGCGTTCGACACCGAACATAATAAAAAGCCCGTTTATCACACGGATGTCGTGATGTGGATCGGCACGAAACTGGCCGGGATCTGCAGCGAATGCGTGAAAGACAAAACGCTGGTCAAGACGTTGAAGAAAACGCATGACGTCGTTGAATTCACGAACGATCAGATGGCTAAATTCTGCGGTAACGCGCTTGAAGTCGTTGCCAATAACGGTGAGCTGAAACTGGTTATGTCCGCGGCGGGTTTCAACAGCCTCGACAACGATCAGAAAAAGCTGATCGGCAAGCATTACAAAACGATCATCCAGCCGAGCATCCCGACCATTGAATATTATGGCGGCGGTTCCGCGCGCTGCATGCTGCTGGAAATGTTCTAAGAGAAAAGGGCGGCGTTATTATTTCGCCGTCCATCCGCCATCGACCGGAATGGCCGTACCGGTAATATTCGCGCCCGCATCCGAACACAGGAATACACACAGCGCCCCGATCTGTTCGATCGTGGTGAATTTTTTTGTCGGCTGCGCGCCGAGAATAACATCGTTGATCACCTGTTCCTCGGTAATGCCGCGCGCTTTGGCGGTGTCGGCAATCTGGTTTTCGACCAGTTCGGTTTTCACATAGCCCGGGCAGATCGCATTGCAGGTGATGTTTTTTTCCGCCAGTTCCAGCGCCACCGATTTGGTAAACCCGGCAATGCCGTGCTTGGCGGCGACATAGGCGCTCTTGAACGGCGAGGCGACCAGCGCGTGCGCGCTGGCGAGATTGACGATGCGGCCCCATCCGGCCTCTTTCATGTGCGGAATGGCAAGGCGGGTGATATGAAACGCGCTTGAAAGATTGATCGCGATGATCGCGTTCCATTTATCGACGGGAAAATCCTCCACCGGGGAGACGAATTGAATTCCGGCGTTGTTGACGACGATATCGACGCTGCCGAGTTTTTCTTTCGTGCTTTTAACGAGGTCTTCGATCTGTTCAACCTTGGTCATGTCGGCATTGTGATAGAGGACTTTGACGCCCGCGGATTTTTCAAGTGCGGCGCGTTCATTTTCGATTTTTGCCGCATCCCCGAACCCGTTGATCACGACATTGCATCCTGCGTGCGCGAGGGCGTGGGCCATGCCCTGGCCGATGCCGCTGGTGGAACCGGTGATGATTGCTGTTTTGCCTTTGAGCATGATGATGTCTCCCGCGCGTGAATCTGACGAGGGGAATTATGAAGGAAGGCCTTAAGCCTGTAAATCAAGCTGTGTGCCGCGCAGGGACTGGAACGCGCCGGGCTGCGTACGCGGAGCGGACATTGCGGTTCCGCCCGACAGGACGAACGGGTCGGCGCTGACGTAATTGGTCTGGATCTGGGTCGTAGTATCGCCGGCTTCGTCGGTGAAGCGCTGAGTGCGGCGGAAGGCGCCGTCGCCCTGCCGCTCGAAAACCTCATCAAGGCGGGTGGTGTTGCCGGAGGCGTTCTGCTGGATCACAGTGCGGCGCGCGTTCCGGTCGCTGGCGGTGAATTCCTCGACGCGCGTAAAGGTGCGGCCATCGGCGCGTTCGAATGTCTGGGTACGGCGGTAGCCGCGCTCGACCGGCTCTGTCACTTCGCGCAGCAGGCGCGTTTGAAGCGCGCTGGCATTGTCGTTGGTGGCGGAGGGGACAAGATCGCGGGAAAGGCTGATCGTGTCGGCCGTTTGCGGCGTTTGCGGTTCGTTTTTGGCCGACGCGGGTGCAGGCGATCGTGCGGACGAGGCGTAAGGAGCCTGTCCGAAACGCTGGGACACCAGCGAATCTATCAAATTATTGGAACGTATCTCCATTGAAGGCGAACGATTTCCTGACCCGGTCGGTTGTTACAGAATACGCCGAAAAATAAACCCGTCCTGACACAGGGAGAAACGCGACGCCGTATACAGAGTGATGCACAGATGAATAAGTTATTTCTAAATTATTGCGGAACTTTTTGCCAGTTTTGCCAAAGCGATTATCCCCAGCCTTGTCCACAACCATAAAATGTGCCACCGGGGCGGTTGAAATCCGCGGCGTCGGGTAATATCCTCTGGCCCATGGAACAGACATATTCGCGCCTGCGTTACATTACGTCGTGGCTTGCCTGGCCGGTCCTTCTGGCCGCCTGCATTGCCGCAACTATTTACGGATTTCACATCGGGCACCCGGTGATGGGTTTTAACCTGACCTATGTATCGCTTGCCATCGTGCTGCTGACGCTGGAGCGTGTGATGCCGCACGAAAAAACCTGGAACGACAATGACGGGCAGACTCTGGCCAACATCGCGCACACCTTGATGAGCAAGGGGGTGGTGCAGGGGCTGGTCGTCTTCGCCAGCGTTATCGGCATCACGTCGATCATCACTTCGGTGGCGGAGCCGGGCTACGGCATCTGGCCGCGTGAATGGCCGCTGTGGATTCAGGTGTTGCTGGGGATCACGGTTGCCGAATTCGGTCTCTATTGGGGTCATCGTCTGGCGCATGAATGGTATCCGCTGTGGCGTTTCCATGCCGTGCATCATTCCGTCACGCGCCTGTGGGTCGTGAACACGGGCCGTTTCCATTTCGTCGACTCGCTCAAAAGCATCGTCGCCAGCATGGCGATCCTGCTTTCGCTCGGCGCGCCGCTCGAAGTCATTACGTGGCTGTCGGCGATTACGGCGTATGTCGGGATGCTGACTCATTGTAATGTCGAAATGCGTTTCGGCCCGATTTCGTGGATATTGAATACCCCCGGCCTGCATCGCTGGCACCACAGCCGCGATTACAGTGAGGGCAACAAAAATTACTGCGAAAACATCATGATATGGGATCATCTTTTCGGGACGTATTACAACCCGGACCGCCGTCCGCCTGCGGATATCGGTATCAAGGAAAAGATGCCGGCCCGTTTCGTCGAGCAGCTTGTCTGGCCGTTTAAAACCTTCCGTGTTTTCAAGGCGTTGAAAGGCCTTCGCCAGTCCTGACCTTTACCGAAGCTTAATTCTTCGCCTGTATGATAGGCGGGTGAAGGAAGGGCTTCATTTTGTTCACTGATTGCGATTTTTTGATGGGGCAGGGGCATTCGATTGTGATTGTCGTGCCCGGCGATCTGCCCAAGGCGGAAACCTATACGGTTTCGGTCAGCGACCGCGATGTCCGTTTCAAGGCGGGCTATCATGAAATCGCGACAGTCCCTTTATATGACAGCGAAATTTACCACCGCCTCTCGCGCCATTCTCAGGTCGGGCTTGTCGAATATCCGCAAGGCAAGGCGTTTCCCGATTGCATCACCGCGCTGGCCTATGTCGAGATAAGGAAAACCGTTCAATGATCATCAACGATGCACAGCCATTGCAGGAAGCCGCCATAGGCGTTCCGATTTCCGACATGGTCGGCAGCGCGCCCGACATGTTCGGGCCGGGCATCAGCCGGTCGGTCATGCAGATGATCGGGTACAATCCGGAAATGAAAGTCGGCAATGGCGGGTTCGGCCTTGCCGCCGAAGCGAAGCCGGTCGCCCCGACGCTCGACAATTTCATCAAGCCTTCCACGCCGGGCATGAGCGCGTAGATCTGTAAAACATACAATCGTAAGTTGACCGCCCTGCGGCCCTCTGTCATACAGAATTATGGCCAGACGGGCGCTCATCACAGGCATTACAGGGCAGGACGGCGCGATCCTTGCGCGGCTTTTGCTGGCCAAAGGGTATGATGTCCATGGCCTGCGCCCTTACGCCGCCGTGCCCGACACAGGCCGGATCGACGATCTGGACGGGCTTCATCTTCATTATGGCGACATGACCGACGCGGCCAGTCTGGCGCGCGTTCTTGAAACCGCCCGGCCGGATGAAATTTACAATCTTGCCGCGATGAGCCATGTGCATGTTTCCTTCTCGCTCCCTGAGTATACGGCGAATGTAAACGCGCTGGGGCCGTTGCGGCTTTTGGAGGTGATGCGTCTTCTGGGCATGGAACGCCACGCGCGGTTTTATCAGGCGGCCAGTTCGGAAATGTTCGGCCGCGCCCCTGCGCCGCAATCTGAGGCCACACCGTTCGAGCCGTGCAGCCCTTACGCGGCGGCAAAGCTCTACGCCTACTGGACGGTGCGGAATTATCGCGATGCCTATGGCATGCATGCGTCGAACGGTATCCTTTTCAATCATGAAAGCCCGATCCGCGGCGAAGAATTCGTCACGCGCAAGATCACGCTGGCGGTGGGCACGATTGAGGCTGGCCGTAAGGAGCCTTTATTGCTCGGGAATCTCGATGCCAAACGCGACTGGGGTCATGCGCATGATTACATGATGGGGGCATGGCAGATGTTGCAGCAGCCCCAGCCGGACGATTACGTCCTCGCCACCGGGCAATCTTATTCCGTGCGCGCCTTCGTTGAAAAAGCGTTCGCCCATGTCGGGATGACAATCGTCTGGGAAGGGCAGGGCCTCGATGAAAAAGGCAGGGACAAGCGGACGGGCGCCACGCTCGTCGCGATCGATCCGTCTTTTTTCCGGCCACAGGAGGTCCATGTTCTGGTCGGTGATGCATCCCGGGCGCGCGCTGTTCTGGGGTGGGTGCCTTCGGTGACGTTCGACGATCTTGTAAGCGAAATGGTCGATGCCGATCGTCTTGTAAAGCCCGCCGCGCGCCGCGCCTATGGAACTTAACGGAAAAACAATCTGGATCGCCGGGGAAACCGGCCTTGTCGGCGGGGCGCTCTTGCGCCGTCTTGCGGCGGAACCTGTGACGATTTTATCCGCGCCCCACGATGCCCTCGACCTGACGCGCCAGCAGGATACGCATGACTGGCTGATGGCCCGGCGGCCCGACATTGTCGTGATGGCGGCGGCACGCGTCGGTGGCATCGGCGCGAACGCGGCGTATCCCGCTTCCTTTATCGCGGATAATCTTTCGATGGCGCACAACGTCATCGACGGGGCGTATCGCGCGGGCGTTTCAAAGCTTTTATTCCTCGGCTCTTCCTGCATTTATCCGCGTGAAGCGCCGCAGCCGATTGCGGAAAGCGCATTGCTTAGCGGCCCGCTTGAGCCAACGAACGAAGCGTACGCGGTGGCGAAGATCGCCGGGCTGAAAATGTGTCAGGCATACCGGCGGCAATATGGGTGCGATTTCATTGCGGCGATGCCGACGAATTTGTACGGCCCCGGCGACCGTTTCGATAAAGAAACGTCCCATGTCATTCCGGCCCTGATGTTAAAAATTCACGAGGCTACGATTTACAATCGCCCTGCGGTGGAGCTTTGGGGAACGGGAACGCCGCTGCGTGAGTTTTTGTATGCCGACGATCTCGCGGATGCGCTGGTGATGCTGTTGAAAAATTACAGCGGCGACGCGCCGATCAATATCGGCAGCGGAGAGGAAGTATCGATATCGGCGCTGGCCGCTTCTATCGCCGATATAGCGGGCTATCGCGGTACTATCGTTTTCAATGACGAATATCCCGACGGCACGCCGCGCAAACGGCTCGATTGTTCCAGGCTGTCGGCGCTGGGGTGGCGTCCCTGCACATCGCTACGCGAAGGATTGCGACAGACCTATGATGCGTTCGTGGCGCGTGGGTTAAGCTCTCACGCGGCTTGATCAAGGATACGCGTAAAATTTTTCTGAACCGTATCGGGATGGAACGTATCGGGCAGAAGGCTTTCCCGCGGCTGGGCACCGGCCATGGGGCGCACCGTTTCCATCGCCGCGATAAAATCCGCCATCGTGTCACACAGCGTGACGTTGCGCGGGCCGGCGAGGGCGGCAATCTCGCCTATGCCGCCAGCTTCGCGCATGGAAATAACCGGAGTGCCGACGCACAGCGATTCAAGCGCGACGTTGGGCAGACCTTCGTGGCGTGAGGGCAGAAGGAAACAATCCGCCGCGCCAATATGCGGCCAAGGATCGGCGGTAAAACCTTTTAATGTCACTTTGTCTTCGAGCTTATGGGTTTTGATCAGATCGGCCAGATGGCGGTGTTCGTCACCTTCGCCCATGATCGTGACGTGCCACGGGTAATTCATGTTGAGGAAGGGCAGGGATTCGATCAAACGGTCGAAACCCTTTTGCGGATGCAGGCGTCCGGCACAGATAAAATGCACGCGCCCGTCATTGGCGGCGGATGGCGTTATCGCGCGGATTTTATCGACGTTCACAGGGTTGTACAGCAACGCGAAATTATCCGTTTTAATGTCCACGGCGTCCGCGAATTCATCGATGATTTTCTGCGCGGGGCAGATGACGCGCCATGCGCGCGGATAAAGCGCGCGGTATAAAGCCCGCACCAGCCATCCTTCCTTTCGCGTTTCGATCAAATAGGTGGGCGTGATCGCTTCGCGCACGACAACCTTCAACCGTGCGGGAATGAACGGGCGGACGAGAAGAACCGCAAAATTCATATGCGCCATCGTGGAGACGACCATCGACGGTTTTCTTTTCAAAAGCGTCATCCATAGCCACGGCAGGGCGTATAGGACCTTGGAAAAATTATAAGGCGCGTGAACCGGGACGTCCTTGGCCACAAGCGCGCGCAGCGGTCCTTCGCTGTAAAGGCAGACCAGTTCCGGCGCGTACCGCGCACGGTCCAGCCCATTCATCAGCGTGATCAGCACGCGCTCCGCACCGCCCGCGGAAAAGGAGGGGAGTGTGAAAACGACTTTCTTACGCTGGTCCTGACGGTCAGGCATTGGCGATTTTTCTTAAGGTGAGAAGAACGATTTCATCGCCATATTCGATCTGGCCGGACATCTGGATTTTATCTTCTTTGCGGGCGAGCTTAAGCTTCGACGTATACGTGACTTTTTCCCGCGTGGGCGACCCGTCCGGGCGGCGGAGGAGAAAATCGATATGCGCATTTTCCGGGTCGGCGACCGACACCATTTCCACACTATTGTCGTCGATCACGGTGAATGTGCTCGTCCATTTGCAACCTGCGTCATCGACACGCTCTGTTTGACCGTTGCGGATAACGGTCTCTCCGTCGCTGCGTTTTTCCAGCGGCCCCTGATAATTGGTCGTCGATGTAATGCGGTATTTCCCGTCGAGTTCGTGGCTCATCCTGTTCCCTTTGCAACGCTTCATTGTAAGGGTTGGGACGGGTTTGTGAAGGCCGTATCCGCTTCATTTATATTAGTTTTTTATGGGGAACGGGTCGCAAAATAACATTGACATAATCAATTAAGAGGCGTATTTTTTACCCCACAAAAATCATAAAAATATGGGTGTTTGGTAATGGAACAAGGTGATTTCGACCGGATGGAAATCCGTTATGGCGCGGCCTTTATGCAAGGTATCCGCGACGGGCTGGCGGCCTGTCAGCTGCGCGAATTCCACAATCGTGAGATACAGCAGATGGAAGAGATTCTCTTCCGTTTCCGCGAGCGCGCCCGCGCCATGATCATGCATTATCGCGTCTGGCAGAACACCTTCCGCGCGGAAAAAGACGAAGTAGAGCGCGTCTATAAATCTTACGAAGGGATGTTCCTGCGCCAGCAACTCCGCGACGCGTGGAATCTCTACCTCACCGTCAACCGCGATCTCCACGAACTGCGCCGCGATTATCTGGCGGCTTAATCGAACCGTTAAAAATGCTAAAGGCGCGTCTGATGCAGGCGCGCCTTATTTGATTATATATTATGCTTGAATGTTAGACCGGAACAGGTTGCGGGCCGACTTTGAAGACCGCCCGCCCGCTGGCCAGTGCGTCTTTCAGCGCGTTGCCCACCGACGAAACAGCCTGCTTCGGCGTAATGGTCGAATGACCGTTTGCATGTCCGTGGCCATTGCCGTTCGTATAACCGTTGCTGTAGGCGTTTTCCTGACGGCGCTCGATGCCGTTGTATTGAGTTCCATTGACCGGCGTGAACGAGATGTTGTTCGGAACGCCTTGAGTATAGAACAGCTGCAATGCCATTTCTTTACCCATAAATGTACGGCTTACCGAAAGGCCCGTGTTGTGAGATGGGATTTGTGACATGCGCACAGGGTCAAAACGGCCCGAGACCATCATGACAAATTCATCATCCTTGCGCAGGTCAAGGACGCGGGTTTGTCCATTCAGCGTAATCGTCGGCTGTTGCGATTTTACGATGCGCAGGCGATGTTCGATGTAGCCAGCATCATCATTCCAGCGGGCAACATAAGCAAAGTTATCCGGCGTTGGGGAGAAATCTTCTAGGCCAACGCAGTGATCATAAATCGTCTTCGGAATATTGAGGAAGAATCGGGTTAATTCCGGCGTTTGGTAGTAACCCGTCGCTTGCACACTGTCGGTTTTATAAAAATACGACGCAAGAATTTTCGAGCCGACACCGCCGATTTTGGCGAAGTGAGATTCTTCTTCCTGAATGGCATGGAGCGGGAAGGAATCCGCCTCTGGGTTTTCAATGTTACCGAACAGGCCGCCTGTCACAAAAACCGTTGTCTGACGATCGGTATCGAAATATTCATGTCTGTCTTGGGAAAGCTTGCTTGCAACAACACGGTAGTCATCGCAAACTAGTTGCACGCGATAATCGTCTTCAGAAACTGATGGATCGATTTTCTTTCTTTCCAGCATTTTCTGATGCAGGACATCGTTCGCGGCATGCAGGGATGCAGCCAGGAAATCCCTGGATACGTCCACAAGCAGGATCTCTTTCAAATTAGCCATTTCAGGCTGTTGCAGGATCAGCAATTCCTGGTCGGTAAAATATTCGAGCGGGCCAACGCCGACGATGATGGCGCGTTCGGTGTCTTTGATCGCTTGTGCGATAGGCTGCTTATTTTCGTTGAAGAGTTCTTTTTCTTCGTTCGTTGAGGAATCTTCGTGGGCATTTTTGAATGCGTCGTAGAGATCGGCGCCTTTTCCCAGATACGCGATAGGGCCGGCGATCGCGCGCGCGCGGCGATCGAATGTTCTCAATGTAACATCCGTAACAAGTGCGGCGGTGTCCAGATCCATGCGCGGCGTTGGCATGCTGGTTTCCTCTGCGGTCACAATATTCGTATCAAAGTGGTTCATTGTTATTATCGAGATTCCTCTTTTAACGAGCGGATAATCTCTTCACCCTCTAATTTTTTTCCTCTGACCCACATATCTTCGAATTGCACCCGGTACGCATTCGCGATCGCCGGATAGTGCAGGACGATGATTGCCGGTTCCCCGTCAAAGGTCATGATCGAAAGCTTTTCGCCGTAAACATAGAAGGGTACCGACGCAAACAATTCTTTCGGGATCCAGCGGTATTCCGCGTAATCTGATCCGGGAGCGTAGTTATCTCCCTCTTTGACCAGGATCCGATAATGTACATGGCCCAATTCTTTAATTCTATTAACGTGGACCTTGGCGTAGTCACCCAATGTTTTAACAAACAATCGTTCGTCGACGTTACTTGCGAGAACATCACCTTTGTAACTTTTGACGACTTCATACACGTCGTCATAAAATTCAATAAATCCTTCTTTTCCTTTGAAAACTCTAACGTCTCCGCTTCGAAGGCGGACACCGTCCAGGCCGATAAATTCAATCCCGGCGATTTCAAAAGTTTTTCTTATTGTCTCCAGCGTATTCTGACGCGGGGTGGTTTGACCATTCTCAATGCTGCCGATCGAGGTGGCGGAAATTCCGGTCCGTTGCGCGAGATCCTGCTGACTCCAGTTCAGAATTCCCCGCGCGCCTCTGATTTGGGCGGTGGTAATGCTCATTAATTTTCTTTCCCACATCGGGTGGATTTCTCCACCCGTCACAACTGCATTTCTAATATATCAATCTGTAAAATACTGCAAGCGAAAATACCCCGTTCGGGCTTGACAGGGGCTAAAAAATTGTGAAATGTCCAAGTTATGCTTATATAAAATATAAGTTATTCGGAAAACGGGGCGGGATTTATCCTTTAACCCACTGTTTTCTCGGAGAAATTTCTCTTATTGCGGTAAGAGAGAGTAGTGTACCCCACACACGGCGGAGCGTCCGACTGGTTCGGGCGCTCCGTTTTTTTAGGCCTATTTATGGTTAATTTTCAGGCGCCTTTGCCGGTCAAAAGACCTTCGCGGCGAAGCAGCGCATCCGGGTCGGCATCCCGGCCGCGGAAATTGCGGTAGAGAATTTTCGGGTGCTCGCTGCCGCCTCTGGAAAGAACATGATCGATATAAGCCTGCGCGGCGTTGCGATCATAGAGTCCTTTTTCTTCGAACAGCTCAAACGTATCGGCGTCGAGAACCTCGGCCCATTTGTAGCTGTAATATCCCGCGGCATAACCGCCTGCGAAAATATGGCTGAACGACGTTGCGGTCGGACCGGCAAGACGCGGGAAGAGCGTCGTGTTTTTTGAAATCTCATCTTCGAACGCGGCGACATCACCGATGTCTTTCGGATCGACGGTGTGCCACGCCATATCCATCATGCCGAGATTGACCTGGCGTAGCCCGGCCCATCCGCCCATGAAATTCTTGGCTTTTTGGACTTTTTCGATGAGGTCGGCGGGAATGGCCGCGCCTGTTTCATAATGTTTCGCGAAGATGTCGAGCGTCTCTTTTTCATACGCCCAGTTTTCCTGAACCTGCGAGGGAAGCTCCACAAAGTCCCACAGAACCGATGTGCCCGCGTGCGAAGCATAGGTGACGTTCGACAAAAGCGCGTGCGTCGCATGCCCCATTTCATGGAACAAAGTCGTGACCTCGTCGAATGTCAGCAGCGAAGGCGCAGTTTTGGTCGGCTTGGTGAAATTGCAGACGATCGCCACGACCGGGCGCTGAACTTCGCCGTTCATCAATCCCTGATTGCGGTAGGCGGTTTTCCAGGCGCCGGCTTTCTTGCCCTTGCGCGGATAGAAATCGCCATAGAAAACGCCCATGAATTTGCCGGATTTATCATCGACAACGTCATAGGCGACGACGTCTTCATGCCAGACAGGGTAGGCGTTCGAGGGAACGAAGCGCAGGCCGAACAATTTCGTGAAGTGCGCGAATACGCCTTCGAGCACTTTTTCGAGCGGAAAGTACGGACGCAGTTCCTCGCTGGAGAAGGCGTAGAGTTTTTCTTTGAGCTTTTCACTGTAATACGCAACATCCCACGGCTTGAAATCGTCGGGGCCGTTCATATCCTTGGCGAAGGATTTAAGCGTCGCGAGATCTTTTTCGGCGGCGGGCTTATAAGCCTTCAGAAGTTTGTTGAGGAAGTCCATGACCGTGCCCGACGTTTGCGCCATGCGCCGTTCCAGCACGTAGTCCGCATGGTTTTTATAGCCGAGCAGTTTCGCGCGTTCATCGCGCAGGCCGACGATCTGGCGGATATTTTCAGTGTTGTCGAATTTATCCTGCCACGCCTTGCTGGCGAAGGCGCGCCAGATCTGTTCGCGCAGGCCGCGATGATCGGCATAGGTCAGGAAGGGGATATAGCTGGGGTAATCGAGCGTGAAAACCCACTTGCCCTTCAGGTCGCGTTCTTCGGCGGTTTCACGGGCGGCGGTAATCGCGCTTTCCGGCAGGCCGGCGAGGTCTTTTTCATCGTCGATGACGAGGGCGAACATATCGGCGGATTTTTTGGCGTTCGCGTTAAAAGAAGGCCCGAGAACGGAGAGCTTTTCATTGACCTCGCGCAGGCGTTTTTTCTTTTCTTCGTCGAGCAAGGCGCCGCCGCGCACGAAGCCCTTGTAGCTGTCTTCAAGCAGCGTCATTTCTTCGGTGTTGAGGCCTAGAGAGTTGCGGGCGTCATAAACGGCCTTCACGCGGGCGAAAAGCGCTTCGTCGAGCGCGACGTCGCTGGAAAAATTGGCGCTTAAGGGGCCGATGTCTTCGGCGAGGGCCTCAAGGTGATCGGTGCCCGCGGCGTGAAGCTGGTTGTAGAAAATGCCCGTGACCGTTTCCAGGCGTTCGGACGCCGTTTCCAGCGCGACGATGGTATTTTTGAAATCCGGTGCGGCTTTGTTTGCCTTGATGGCGTCGACATTGGCGCGCGCTTCCTCGACCCGCACGGGATCGAGATCCACGCCGACGCCTT
>CAYPCP010000049.1:6909-13284 GCA_964409255.1 uncultured Pseudobdellovibrionaceae bacterium | reverse complement strand
AAAGCTTGGTAAAAATCTTTTCGAATTCGACAACCGGCATCGCGCCGCGAACGTATTCTTCACCGTCGTTGATCACGAATGTCGGGGTCGAGGAGATTTTGTATTGGGTCGAGGCATGCTGAATGCTTTGACCGATAGCCTGACGCAGCTCGTTGCTTTGCAGACATTGTTCGATGCCTTGGTCGCTCAGTCCTGCGAGCTTCGCATTCTGTTTCAGGGCGGAAATGTAATCCGGACGCGTGGTCCAGTCTTCCTGCGTTTTGAACAGAAGACTTGTAAAGGACTGGTATTGTTCCTGCGGCAGGCAGCGCGCGAGGAGGGATGCATCCAGCGCAGGCGCATTCAGCGGGAATTCACGGAATTCCAGATAAACTTTGCCGGTGTCGATGTATTTCGCCTTGAGTTCCGGCAGGATGTCGTTGTGGAAGTGTGCGCAGTGGTTACAGGTCAGCGACGCATATTCGACAATGCGGATCGGGGCATTGGGGTTGCCGAGTGAACGGGCGGACATCGCAGCGCCCAGATCGAACGGATGGCCTGCGTCTGCGGAATTCGCAGGTGCGGATTGTTCGGCAGCTGTTTCCTGCTCTGCGGGAGCGGTGGTGCCGTCGTTGTTTTCGGCCTGCTGAGTGCTGTTAATCGTGGAGTCGTCATGCGCGCTCTGCGTTTGTTCTGCCGAGGTCAGGCCGCGATCCTTCATGAAACCGCTGAATACAGCAGCGCCGAAAACGGCGAGGACGAGAAAAACAGCAATCGCGATGAAAAGTTTAGTGTTCACAGGAGTTATCCTTCCGTTGCAAAAAATTTTGTCATAAACCGGGAGCGCGGTTTATTTATTACCCCAACTTGTGTGAAAAAGCTAGGCCTTAGTCTGGCGCGGGCAACCCCTCCGGGTCAAGCGTGCCGTGACCTCAAAACGCTTTATCCACAAGGGTTTTAGGGCTGTTTTTAACGCGCGGAAAGGATCAGATCGGCCTTGTCCGCGGCGCCCTGATCGGTGCCTGCGCCCAACGCGCGGACGTCGATCCGCCGGGCTTCGATTCCCTGATCGATCAGCACGGCGCGGATGGCGAGCGCGCGGGAAAGAGCGATGCGTCGGTCGCTGCTTTGTCCTTTGTCCGCGACGGTCGCATAGGACTGGATCATAAGACGCTGTCCGGCATCGCCGGCAAGGATCGGCACGATGTTGTGCAGGACGGTCAGGCGCTGTTCGTTTGAAAGTTCGGCCTGACCGGGGTTAAAGGGCAATGTCATGCGGCTTTTGTTCGCGTCGACGGGTTCGATTTTGGCCAGCGGCACGAAACCGGCGGGCAACGCCGGAAGGGCTTTAGCGGCCTGCGCTTCAGGCGGCGCGTCTGTCTGCGCTGCGGCAAGCTGCTGACGTTCGGCGTGCTGCTCCAGAAGCGTCTTTTCGGCTGGCTCCTGTCCCGGCGTAAAGGTTTCCAGTTTTTCCACCCCGTTCGTCGGCACGGAAGGCATCGTCTTCGGGCCGGTGACAACGCCTTTCGATGTGACTTTATACGCGGGCTGGGCCTTGGCGGACGGGGGCGCCACGGCTGCGGGCTCCGGCGTGGCGGCGAGGGGCGTTTCAACCGGCGCTGCGGGTGCAGGGGCAACGGCCGGGGCTGTTCCTGCGGGAGCCGCGGTTGCCGCAGGCGCTGCGGGCGGGGCCGGGACGGCGGCGACCGGTGTCTGGATGGGCGCGGAAGGCGTTGCGGCCATTGGCGCGGGAACGGGCGCGCCCTGTGTTTCAGGAAGAGCGGCAGTAACCGGTACGGGCGGCTTCTTAAGCGGGAGCGGCGCATCCAGCGGGGCCCGCGGACGTTCGACGATTTCACCGCGTCCGCGTGGCGTTTCCGCCATCGGCACGGGCGCCAGCGGCGGGAATTTAGGGATATAGGGTTCGACTTTGACAGGATCGTCCACGTTGTTCCGCGAACTGCGCGGGCGGACGTAACCCGGTTGCGTCGGGCGCTGCTGTACGACGCCGTTGACGGGCGGGAGCGGGTGCGTTTCTTCCACCGGCGGCATGACCGGAACGGTCGAGGAGCGCCCGGGGACAAGAAGCGGCTGCGCGGGGCGCGGCTGCGCGGCGGGCGGCGCGCCGAACAGCGGCGGCGGCACGTAACCTTCGACCTTTTGCTCCGCGCTTTGCGCATGCGCATCGACGACGCCAAGCGCCACAAAAGAGACAGACAGAAGAGTGATACGCGCCAGTGTTTTCATGTCACCCCGGCCTTGGTTGAAGGTTCAGGCAGCTTTGACCAGTTTGTAGATATCATCGTAGATATTCTGGTTCGCGGCAAGGATCTGGCCTGCGTGAACGGGGCTTTCCTTGCTGTCGATCGTCCCGCAGCGGCCGCCCGCTTCGCGCACGATCAGGTATCCTGCGGATACGTCCCACGCTTTCACGCCGCGTTCGAAATAGGCGTCGAGACGGCCCGCGCCGACATAAGACAGGTCCAGCGCAGCGGAAGCCGTGCGGCGGATCATCGGCGAAACGGCGGAAACGGCATAGACTTCGCGGAAATAGCGATCGCGGAATTCTTTATCCAGACCCGGATTGCCGACGGCGACACAGCATGATTCAAGCTGATTGCGCGAGGATACACGCATGCGCTTGTTCCGCATAAAGGCGCCCGTGCCGCGTTCGGCGCGGAACATTTCGTCTTTCACCGGATCGTAGATCAGGCCCGCCATGATCTCGCCGCGCGTTTCAAGGCCGATGGAAATCGCCCAGTGCGGGATGCCATGCATGAAGTTATGCGTGCCGTCGAGCGGGTCGATGATCCAGCGGTTTTCACCGTCGGAGCCTTTGATCTCGCCGCCTTCTTCCATCATGAACGAAAAGCCCGGACGCGCCTTGGACAGTTCTTCGTGGATGATCTGTTCCGCGCGTCTGTCGGCGGCGGTAACGAAATCAGCGGGGCCCTTGCGGGAAACCTGCAACTGTTCAACCTCCCCGAAGTCACGGTTGAGCGACTTGGCGGCCTTTTCGGCCGCCTTGATCATGATGGTCATGATAGGGGAGATCATCGCCATGGTGTGAGGCCTTAGTCCTTCGCGCGTTCGAAATAGGTGTCGTCTTCGGTTTTCACGACAATGCGCGTACCGGAATCGATGAAGGGCGGAACCATGACCTTGATGCCGCCATCGACGAGCGCGGGCTTGTAAGACGATGATGCCGTCTGGCCTTTTACGACCGGTTCGCATTCCTGCACCGTGACGATAACGGAATCCGGCAGCGTCGCGTTAAGCGGGGTGCCTTCGTGGGATTCGATCTGGACTTTCATGCCGTCCTGCAGCCACTTGGCCTGATCGCCGATCACGTCGCCGCTGACTTCGATCTGTTCATAGTTGCCGATGTTCATGAAGGTGTAGGTGCCGGCGCCGTCGTTGAACAGGTACTGGAAATCATCCTGTTCGAGGCGGACGCGCTCGATCGTTTCCTGTGTGCGGTAACGGACGTTGTCCTTGTTGCCGGTCTCCATGTTACGCATTTCAAGCTGGATGACCGATGCGCCTTTACCCGGCTGCATGATCTCGTGTTTGGTGATGACCCAGAGTTTGCCTTCCCTGTCGATGACATGGCCGGCGCGAAGGGTGATGGCT
The DNA here is from genome assembly GCA_964409255.1 of uncultured Pseudobdellovibrionaceae bacterium. Lineage (GTDB taxonomy): Bacteria > Pseudomonadota > Alphaproteobacteria > Micavibrionales > Micavibrionaceae > CAYPCP01. The sequence goes on along the minus strand of CAYPCP010000049.1, from coordinate 9,672 downwards.
GCAACTTTCATATGTTTATCTCTTATCCTCTAAAATGGCCTTTCCAAGGCGATCAAGGCGCTGTTTTATATCGGGATCGACCACTTCTTCAAGCATTTCAGCAAGATATTTTTGTTCTTCTTCGTTCAGGGGCCGTTTTCGGGGTTTGTGGGCGGGTTTTTTATCGGGGGCGACGTGGGTAAATTTGAGGTCTGAAACCCACGCATCCCCGAAAACCTGGTTAATACGTTCCAGAATCACCCCTTTTTGCATCTGGAGGACGGCGCAGTCCGCGCTGGTGGCCCCGATCTCCAGCGTGGCGACCGGTTTGCCCTTTTTGCCGTCTTTATCCGGAGCGGCTTTCCGATAATGGATTTTCATCGGCTGGGCGCGGGCGGCCATATCGTCGCCGATAATGTCCGGCCAGTGCGTGACAATCCGCCCCAGTGCGATATATTTGCGGGCGAAAAGCTTGCCGGTGACTTTGGGCACCGTATCGGACAGCAGGCGTAGGGAACACATTCCGGCATCATGGCAGTTTCAAAGACCGTAAACAACCGCGCAGACGCTTTCCCTGTTCCCGCGTTCCGCAAGGCGATGCTTAAATGGTATATCCGCCATCACCGGCCGATGCCGTGGCGCGCACCGCCGGGCGGGCGGCCCGATCCGTATCATGAATGGCTATCGGAAATCATGCTGCAGCAGACCACGGTTGCGACCGTGGGGCCTTATTTCAACCGTTTCATCGCGAAGTGGCCGACTGTCAAAGCGCTGGCCAAAGCACCGCTCGACGACGTGCTGTCGGCGTGGGCGGGGCTGGGTTATTACGCGCGGGCGCGCAACCTGCACAAATGCGCCAATGTTGTCGCCAACGATTACAAGGGCCGTTTCCCGGAAACGATCGAGGCGCTCGAAAGCCTTCCGGGCATCGGCGAATACACGGCGAACGCCATTGCGGCGATCGCGTTCGATAAACCCGCCTGTGTCGTCGATGGCAATGTGGAGCGTGTTGTTTCCCGCCTGTTCCTGATCAAGGTGCCGCTGCCCGAAGGTAAAAAGCCGATTAAAGAAAAAATGCGGATGCTGACCGATGGCCGCACCGACAGCCCCGGTGATTTCGCGCAGTCGATGATGGAGCTGGGCGCTACGATCTGCACGCCCAAATCGCCCAAATGCCCGATCTGTCCGGTCCGCGATTATTGCGCGGCATACGAAAAGGGTGTCCAGGAAACGTTGCCGGCGCGCGCGCCCAAAAAGACCAAACCGAAAAAATTCGGGTTCGTGTATTGGGTGGAGCGCAAATCCGATGGCGCGATCCTTTTCGAGCGGCGGGATGAGAAGGGGATGCTGGGCGGCATGACGGGCCTGCCGACTTCGGCATGGACGCCGGACCTGACGGAAAAAGACCATATTCCCGGCCTTTCGCCCGCCGCGGAGGCGGAAAAGGCCAAGGTTCTCCACAGCTTCACCCATTTCGACCTGGAATTGAGGATTATTCGCGCCCGTCTTAAAAATGACAGGATTTCCGGGAATAATCGGTTCTGGATCGCCCGTCGGGAAATGGACGGGCTGGGCTTGCCGACATTGTTTCGCAAAGCCGTTAAGCTGATGAAGTGAAAGGGCGTTTGTGCTCCGGATGCAAAGATTTTATAATAAGACCATGACTCGCCTTTTCGCGTTCGCGGTTCTTACAGCTATTATCGGTTTTTCCTTCCCTGCGTCATCGCAGGAACAACAGGCTGCGCCGATCGCGCCTCTGGCGCCCGGCGCTGTGGCCGTTCAGGAAATGCCTGATGCCGCGCCTGTGGCATCCGCCCCGATCAAGATCGAGCAGGCGGGGCTTGCCGAAACGCCCCCCGCGACCCTCGTGAATGCCGATGCCGTTTTCGATCCTGAAATAACCGATGTCCCGGTCCCGCAGAAGACGGACGCGGATGTCACCGTCATGAAGGACCCGTACGGCGAAAAATATGTACGCGGCACGCCAGCCAACCTGTCGAAGGTATACTGGCGTCTGCGCGTGTTCGATCTGGATGACGATTATGCCGTCGACAATTACATGCTTATCAACGAATGCGATTTATATCAGCGTTATATCAACGACGACTTTGAATGGGTCAAACTGCGCGACGCGGCGCGGGGCGTATTGCGCAAGGATCGCGATACGTTCAAGGACACCTTTATTTTCGTCCTGCCCGTCAAGCTGGGCCGTTACGACACGGAGAGGGGCGGTTTCCATCTCGTCGAAAACACCAATTTCGAAAACGTTCGCCGCATGGAGATCACGGGCAATTCCCTCGCCCGCGAAATTTGCGGCAAGTCCGGCGAGATCAAGGATTATCCGCGCAACCTGATGCTGATCCTGAAAGAACCGTTCAGCTATGATTTCAGCAAAGTCGACGAACATGTCGCGCAGGCTTACATCATCCGTAAGCAAAAAGAGGTTCTGGATATTGAATACGACTCCCGCCAGTCGCGTTATAACCGCATTGCCTATGTCCGCCTGCGCGTGAAGCTCGATGAATATCAGGGCAACCTGCGCGGTCAGGACGGCAGTACGCTTGCCATCCTTGGCGGGAAGCTTATGGGCGTCGATCTTTTCGAGGACCCGTATGGGAAAATGCTGCTGTCGATGGGGCAATTGGAAGAAGAGAACGCATCTGCCGCCAAGACCGGCCCGGTGCGACTTGAACCTCTGGCCGCGCCGGCCACGCAACAAAAACCGCCTGCTGTCCCGGATGTCGATCTGATCGACGGCGCGCGTGATGTGACGCCTGCCACCCC
>CAYPCP010000049.1:0-6809 GCA_964409255.1 uncultured Pseudobdellovibrionaceae bacterium | reverse complement strand
CCCGCGCAGAATAATGATGCACGCACCGGTAAAGCGGTAACGCCGACCGCCGCGCCCGATGCGCCGCCCCCGCATGCGGGCGAAGCGCCATCGCTGGGTGAGACTATCGAGAAGCAGGAGCCGCAAAGCGTAAAGGTCAAGACCGAGGCAATCGAAAATACCGAACCGCCGCAGGGCATGACAGCCCCGGCGACGCCGCCGGCAAGCGGTGAAGCGGTGCCTGGGCTGCCGCTGCAGGATTTCTAAGTCTTATTTCGTTCTGAAGATTTCAACGCCGATACCGTCGATATTTTCGAAGATATCCGGTTTTTCGATGCGCACCCTGACGTCGATGACAGGGGCGTAGCCAAGGGCCATGCTTGCGATGCGCTCGGCAAACGTCTCCACCAGATTCATGTGCTGCGATCTGGCGATATTTTCGATCTGCTCCACCACTTCCGCATAGGACAGGACGGTTTCGATATCGTCTTTTTTCCAGTCCTGGTTATACGGCACCGTGATTTCCGCATTGACGATAACGCGTTGAAGATTGGTTTTTTCGAATGCGTGAATCCCGACGGACATCATGACCGTCAGGTTGCGGATGACAATTTTATTGTACGGCTTGGTCATGCGCTATTGTAGCGTCGACGGGGGGCGCGCTTCAATCTGAATGCGCAGACGTTCCCGAAGCGTGTCGATCGGCACGGATTTCTTCCCGTCCTTGATATGCCAGTACGTCCAGCCGTTGCAGGACGGGGCGTTCTGCACCTGCGCGCCGACCTTATGGATCGAGCCGCGGTGATTGCCTTCCTTCGAATTCACAATGATATTGCCGTCGGCGTGGATCTTCGCTTTCAGGTTTCCTTTCGGATCGGTCAGTTCCATGCCCGGCTTCACATAGCCGTGCTCGAGCAGCCAGCCAAACGGGATGCGCATCTGCTCGCGCTTGTTTTCGATCGTGACCATCTCATCGGTCGCGGGGGTTACGGCGGCGATGCGTTTCGTCGCTGCCTTGATATACACGTCTTCACGCTCGATGCCGACATAATGGCGGCCCAGATGCTTGGCTACGGCGCCGGTCGTGCCGGTGCCGAAGAAGGGATCGAGAATGACATCGCCCGGCTTGGAAGAAGACAGGATCACGCGTTGCAGCAGCCCTTCGGGTTTCTGCGTCGGGTGCAGCTTGTCGCCGTCATCGTTTTTCAGGCGTTCGGAACCGGTGCAGAGCGGGATGTACCAATCGCTGCGCATTTGCAGGTCTTCGTTGAGCGATTTCATGGAATCGTAATTGAAACGGTATTTGCTGTTCTTCGATTTCGCGGCCCAGATCATCGTTTCATGGGCGTTGGTGAAACGTTTGCCGTGGAAATTCGGCATCGGGTTGGATTTGCGCCAGATGATATCGTTCAAAATCCAGTACCCCAGATCCTGCAGGATGTAGCCGAGGCGGAAAATATTGTGATAGCTGCCGATGACCCAGATGGAGCCATCGTCGTTCAGCGCGTCGCGTGCGGCGGACAGCCATTGGCGCGTAAAATCGTCATAAGCCTGCAGGCTTTCGAATTGATCCCAGTGATCGTCGACGGCGTCGACCTTGGAATTGTTCGGGCGGAGAAGCTCGCCGCCGAGCTGCAGATTGTACGGCGGGTCGGCGAAAATCATGTCCACGGACCCCTTGGGCAGCGATTTCAGCACGTCGATGCAATCGCCCTTGATGATCGTATCGCGTTTCAGCGATGTCATCTTCGGGGCTGTGGATTTCTTTGATTTTTGACTCGACATAGACTGCGCTCCTGAGTATTTAGCAGCACGAATCATGATTCATTTGCGAATCGGGGTCAAGAATAAAACACCGATTCTTGTAATGGAGTCAGAACGTTATAAGAACTATTTAAGATTTTAGAGTCGGTTGAAGGGCTTAGCCTAAAGCGGGAGGGCGAATTGCTGGCATGGGGCAAAGGATTTACGGTGATATTCCGTGATCCCGTGTTCTTTTATCGCGGCAAGATGGACGGGGACGGGGTATCCGGCATTGCTGTCCCAGCCATACATCGGGTATTCGGCGTGCAGCGTGGCCATAAGGCGGTCGCGCCAGACCTTGGCCAGTATGGACGCCGCGCCGATCCTTAGGGAAAGGCCGTCACCCTTGATAACGGTCTGTATCCGGCAAGGGAGTTGCGGCCCGAATTTGCCGTCGACCAGCGCCAGCGCATTCGTCAGACCGTCCGGCATCGACGCCACCATCTGTTCATAGGCCCGTTTCATGGCAAGAAGGCTGGCGTGATGAATATTGATCTTGTCGATTTCCTTCGGTTCGACCGCGCCGATGCCGTGATAGGCATTGCCTGCGATATCGTCATACAGGCTTTCCCGGATCGCGTGGGTGAGGCGCTTGCTGTCATTGATATAGCGCCAGACGCGATGGTTTTCATTCTCGGCGGGGATAAAGATGCAGCCCGCCACGACAGGGCCGGCCAGCGGCGCGCGACCGACTTCGTCGAGGCCGCACAGGGGACCTTCGAACTGCGCGTCGAATTTCGCGGCGACGAAGCGCCGCTTCATGGCGAGCGGTTTAGCCTTTGAGGCTTTTGCTGGCGATTTCATAGACATTAGGGGAAAGCGTAGGAAGATTCGCGATATCTTCCAAGGCCGCTTTCATTTTTGCCTGCCGGTCCGGTGTATAATTCCGCCATTCCCGCAGCGGGGTGAGAAGGCGCGCGGCAATCTGCGGATTGACGGCGTTAAGGGTTATCACGGCGTCCTTGAGGAAGGCATAACCCGAGCCGTCGGCCCGGTGGAACGCCACCGGGTTATTCATCGCAAATGCCCCGTAAATCGACCGTGCGCGGTTCGGGTTTTTGATGTTGAAGTCCGGGTGCGTCGACAATGTTTTGAGGGAATCGATAATGTTCGCGCGTTCAGCCGTTGCCTGCAGCGAGAACCATTTGTCGATAACCAGCGGATAGGATTTAAACTTCTTATAAAAATGCGTGAAGGCTTCGGCTGATTCCGCGCCTTCATGGTCGGCGAGGATGGACAGCGCGCTCACGCGGTCCGTCATGTTCGTTGCGCCGTCATAAAGCGATTTCGCCAGCTTGGGATCGTCGAGATAAAACAGCGCGGCAGCCTTGAGCGCGCGGCGCGCCATCGATTCAGGTGACACGTCATAAGCGCCCGTTTCCTTGTTCGTGTCGTATATGGCGCGAAGCTTGTCGGAGAAGGCCGATGCAATCGCCTTTTTCATTCCTTCGCGTGCGTCATAGACGGCATCCGTGTCGACCGGGCGGCGCAGCTGCGAAATGATCTGAATATCCGGCAGCGTCAGCGCGCGCGCGAGCAGCGCCTTGTCGCCTGTCCCGGCTTCCGCCTGATCGATCAGCATGCCGATGGCAGCAAGGAAGGCGGCGGACGGGTGGCTTTGCGCGTTGTCGATCATGGTGTTGAGCGTGCGCAGGGCATAGGTTTGCCCGGCCTCCCAACGGTTGAACCCATCGGAATCATGCACCATGAGGAAGCGCAGGTCGTCATCGGTAAGATCGGTGGTCAGTTTCACCGGCGCGGAGAAGCCGCGCAGGATCGAAGGAACGGGGCGTGTGCCGATATTTTCAAACGTGAAGCTTTGTTCCGCGTTCTGAAGCTGAAGCACCTGCGTGCCGATAAGGTCGTCGCCATTTGGCCCGAGCAGGCCGACCGCGACGGGAATGTGCATGGGTTTCTTGCCCGTCTGTCCCGCCGTGTCGGGAATGCTTTGCGCAAGGGTGATCGTAAAGCGCTTGGCGGCTTCGTCATATTTTGTCGTCGCTGTGATTTCGGGCGTTCCGGCCTGAGAATACCAGAGCTTGAATTGCGAGAGATCCTGACCATACGCGTCCTGCATGCACTGTGCCCAGTCGTCGGTCGTCACAGCCATGCCGTCGAAGCGGTCGAAATAAAGATCGGTCGCTTTGCGATAGCCTTGCGGGCCGAGAAGCGTATGGAACATGCGGATGATCTCGGCGCCCTTTTCATACACCGTCATCGTGTAAAAATTGTTGATCTCGATGTAATTGTCCGGGCGGATCGGATGGGCCAGCGGGCTGGCGTCTTCCGGGAACTGCAATTTGCGCAAATGGACGACATCGTCAATGCGCTGCACGCCGCGCGAATTCATGTCGGCGGAAAATTCCTGGTCGCGAAAGACGGTCAGCCCTTCTTTCAGCGAAAGCTGGAACCAGTCGCGGCAGGTGACGCGGTTGCCGGTCCAGTTGTGAAAATATTCGTGTGCGATCACGCTTTCGACGCGCATGAAGTCGCCATCCGTGGCGGTGTCGGGGTGCGCAAGGACGAGGGCGGTATTGAAGATGTTGAGCGAGGTGTTCTCCATCGCGCCCATGTTGAAATCCGACACGGCGACGATGTTGAAGATGCCGTACTGGTATTCCCGGCCATAAACATCCTCATCCCATTTCATGGATTTTATCAGCGATGCCATCGCGTGGCCGCACTGCGTCTCATCGCCCTTGCGAACATAAATGTAGAGATCCACGTTGTTGCCGCCGCGCGTTTTAAACGTGTCATGGATGTGGACGAGATCGCCGGCCACGAGCGCAAAGAGGTAGCATGATTTCGGCGTCGGGTCGTCCCAGGCCGTAAAATGACGACCGTCTGGCAGGTCGCCTTTTTCAAGCAGGTTGCCGTTGGAAAGCAGGACCGGGCATTTCTTCTTGTCCGCCTCGATGCGCACCCGGAACGTCGCCATGACATCGGGGCGATCCTGATAATAGGTGATCTTGCGGAACCCTTCGGCCTCGCATTGCGTGCAATATGTGCCGCCGGATTGATACAACCCTTCCAGCGCGGTGTTCGTTTCCGGGTGAATGTCCGTGACGATTTCGAGCGTGAATTCTTCCTTGGACGGCGCGGGAACCGTCATTCCTTTTTCGTCGATTTTCGCAATCAGCGGCACCCCGTCGAGCTTGGCGGAAATGAAAGTCAGCTCTTCGCCGTTGAGGAACAGATCGCCGCCCGTGTTCCTGGCGAAGCGTGTCGTGGCGGTCACGCGCGTGCGGCCTTCAAAAATTTCGAATGTCATGTCGACATGCCGGACATGATAGGCGGGCGGGGTGTAATTTTTCAGGTAGATCGTTTTGGGGGTGTCTGTTTTCATACCCCCATGATGAAACGCTTTACTTAGCCTTGCAAGGCCATATCGTCGCGGTGGATGATGGCGTCGCCGCGCGCGAAACCGAGGATATCGGCGATATCCGCGCTTTTGTGCCCGGCGATTTTTGCGGCGTCGGCAGCGTTATAGGCCGAAAGACCGATTCCCAGGCGCCGGCCGTTCAGATCGACGATCATCACGGCATCGCCGCGCTCGAAGTTACCTTCGACCTTTTTCACGCCGGCGGGCAGTAGGCTTTTCCCGCTTTTGAGGGCCGTCCCTGCGCCGTCATCGACGGTCAGCGTGCCGGATGGTTTAACATGCGTCTGGATCCAGCGCTTGCGGGCGCCCGCACGCGTATCGGCGGCCTTGAAGATCGTCGCGCGCGGCATGTCGGAAAGAGGGTGGTCGTGCGTTCCTTTTGCGATCATCATCGTCACGCCCGCGCCGACGCACAGGCGTGCGGCTTCGAGCTTGCTTTTCATGCCGCCGGTCGACAGCCCCGGGAGCGCGTCGCCCGCCATGCCGAAATGATCGTCGGACAGGGATTCGACAAACGGTATGTGCGTGGCGGAAGGATCGACGCGCGGGTCGGCGGTGTAAAGGCCATCCGTCGTCGAAAGCTGGATGAGAAGGTCGGCGCCCGCCATCTGCGCCACGCGCGCGGCAAGGCGGTCATTGTCGCCAAACCGGATTTCAGAGGTCGAGACGGTATCGTTTTCATTGATAACCGGAATAATGCCGCGTTCGAGTAGCGCGCCCAATGTCGCGCGGGCGTTCAGGTGTGAACGGCGTTCTTCGGTGTCGCGCGGCGTAAGCAAAACGATAGCGGTTTTAAAACCGTGTGCGGCAAAGACGTCTTCGTATGTTTTTGACAGGATAACCTGACCGGATGCGGCGGCAGCCTGTTTGAGTTCAAGCGGAATGGTGGAGGGGCGATCGGTCCATGAAATGCCCATGCTCTTGCGGCCCAGCGCAATGGCGCCGGACGATACGATAATGATTTCTTTGTCTTTGAGCTTTGCGATATCTGCGGCGACGGTGCCGAGCCACGCTTCGCGTGCGGTGCCGGATTTTTCATCCGTGACCAGCGCGGAGCCGATTTTAATGACAATGCGCCTTGCGTTATTGATCGCGGCTGCGTGTGTCATAGTAGCCTTCGTCATGTTTCGCGCTTTCATCGTCTACATCTTCTTCGTCATCGAAGGGGCTGAAGGAGATGATGCTGCGCTTTGCTTCTTCTGCCGCGCGGCGCGTTTCCTGAATGATGTTGGAGAGGGCGTAAGCGACCTTCTCGACACCTTCTTTCGATACGCCGGAGATGATGTACGGTTTCACGCCCGTCGCCAGTTCAAAATTCCTGGCCTGATCTTCGGAGAGTTCAGGGCCGAGCGCATCGGCTTTGTTCAGCGCGACGATTTCCGGCTTCTCATCAAGGCCGCCGCCATATTGCTCCAGCTCGCCACGGACGATCTCATACGCTTTTGCAGGGTCGTCCTGCGTGATGTCGATCAGGTGGAGAATAACGGCCGTGCGTTCAACATGGCCAAGGAAGCGGTCGCCGAGGCCGTGGCCTTCGTGCGCGCCTTCGATCAGGCCCGGAATGTCGGCGAGGACAAATTCCTTTTCACCCGCCTTCACCACACCGATGTTCGGGTGCAGCGTGGTGAACGGGTATTCTGCAATT
>CAYPCP010000048.1:6028-13433 GCA_964409255.1 uncultured Pseudobdellovibrionaceae bacterium | reverse complement strand
TGGGTTGTTTCACGGCGATCTTCACGCCGGGAACCTTTTCATCTTGCCGGACAGCATCTTCCAGAGTCTGGAAATAATCGGGATTGTCGTGTCTGTAAAAAAGGTCTTTAAGTTGTGCTGCCCGGTGCTTCTCGTCATCAAAGTCCAAAAACAGGTACAAGACCAAGCAGACCAGCGGCATATACTCCGGAACGGCAATATTTTCCGTATAATCTGACAGGAATTTTGCCACCGCTTCGGACATGCTACGCTTTTCAACCCTTTACTGTTTTGATGGCTTAAAAGTAGAACATCTGTGAACGAATATCCACGGTTTTTACCACGCCGCCCAATCGCGCCCGTTACGCTTCGCCAGCTTTGGGGCGCTACGCTGCACGGGCGCTGGGCAACATCCGGGCTAAACGGGATGGAACAAGGCTGGCCAGAACAATCACATCTTGATAATGCTGGGTTCGGAGCGTATCAAAGACGCAGAGCCACTCTCCCAAACACGAATGAAACCACAAAAGAAAAAGCCACCCCTTGGGTGGCCTTTTGTTTTTCGGGCTGGCGCCTTAGTTGTATTTAGCGGCCTGCGCTTTTTTCTTGTCCGCCTTGGCGAGCTTCTTTTCCTTGGCGTTTTTCTGAGGTTCTTTTTTGGACTCTTTTTTGGCGTCTTGCGATTTACCCATGATATGTCTCCTTGGATTGAAGATTAAAACATCTGATTATAACCACAAAATTGCGTCCTTCTCCAGATGCATTCTGATCGTGACGCCCCGGTTTAAAAGTTCTAAAGTACCTCTCTCAGGCCGAGGTAAGGATATGAAGACAGACAAACTTTTTCTGGATGATGCCTATCAAACCGAGTTTGAAGCGGAAGTCATCGCCGCCGACGATACAGGCATTCGCCTCAATAAAACGCTCTTTTACGCGACATCGGGCGGCCAGCCCGGCGACACCGGCACATTGGTTCTCGCGGCATCCAACACCAACATTCCCATCGTGACGACCCGCAAGGGCGAAGGCATAGACGACATCGTGCATGTCCTGCCCGATGGCTGCGCGATGCCCAAGCCAGGCGACAAAATCATCGGCACCATCGATTGGGACACGCGCCATAAATATATGCGCATGCATACGTGCCTGCATCTCATGCTCTCTCTGATCGAAGGGTACGCGACGGGCAATCAGATCGGCGCGGATAAAAGCCGCATCGACTTCGACGTGCCCAACGGCGTGTACGACAAAGAAACCCTGACGCGGCAATTGAACGAATTGATCGCCGCCGACCATCCCGTCAGTTACGAATGGATCACCGAAGAACAACTCGCCGCCAACCCGGATCTCGTGCGCACCATGTCCGTCAAACCGCCCGCCGGCGGCGGCAAAATCCGCATGGTCAGGATCGGCACGAAAGACAACACCATCGACTGGCAACCCTGCGGCGGCACGCATGTGAAATCCACGGGTGAAATCGGCCCGGTCGTCGTCACCAAAATCGAAAACAAAGGCAAACAGAACCGCCGCTATCACATCGCCTTTGCGGAGAGCGCATCATGACCGACTTTTCACACTACGCCGACACAGGCCTTATTTCCGCAGACGATCTGCACGCCCTGATGAACGGCCCGGACGCCGCGCGTGTCAAAATACTCGATGCGACATACGTCCTTCCCGGCTCCCCGCTTCACCCGGCGCAAGGATATGTCATGCAGCACATACAAGGCGCCCGTTTCTTCGATATCGAAGACATCGCCGACCATAATGACCCCCTGCCCCACATGCTTCCGCCCCCGGCGCAGTTTGAGCGCCACATGTCATCGCTGGGAATCGGCAGCGACGATTTCGTCGTCGTCTACGATCAAAGCGGCCTCTACATGGCTTCGCCGCGCGCGTGGTGGATGCTGCGCGTGTTCGGTCACAACAATGTCTGCGTTCTCGATGGCGGCCTTCCCGCGTGGCAGGCGGCCGGATACCCCCTGAATTCCGGCGAAGAACCCGCGCCCGCGAAGGCGCGTTTCGCCGCCATCTTCCATCCCCGGCTGGTCAGCACGAAAGACAGCCTGATGGCCTCTCTCGATGCGGGCGATACGCTGATCCTCGACGCGCGCCCCGCCGAACGCTTTTCCGGCCATGCGCCCGAACCGCGGCCCGGCATGCGCGCGGGCCACATCCCCGGCAGCCGCAGCCTGCCGTTCGGCTCCCTGATCGAACCGCAAACCCGCACCCTTCAGGCCGCGGAGACGCTCACCGCCCTCTTTGCCGGCCACGGCGCCGACAAAGCCGGGCGAATCGCGACAACCTGCGGCAGCGGCGTTACCGCCTGCATCCTCGCTCTCGGGCTGTTCCGCACCGGGAAAAAGGACGTCAGCGTCTATGACGGCTCGTGGTCCGAATGGGGCGCCCCCGATTCCGGCACGCCCATCGAAATTTTGCATACCTAATACTTGCCTGAATCATATCTGGTAAAAGTACTCGCCTTGTCCTGTTTAAGGTCAAAATAGTCATTTTAAGTATTGAAGAAACAAAAACCAAATACAGCCAAGTAAATATTTATTATAAAATTTCGTTGTGAAAAATATATCGGTTACGGATAAATCTTTCCCAATATTTCTATACAGGCGTAATTTGGTTTTTTACTATTTTATTAAGGATTATTTCCTAAGTTCGTGTTTTTAAATGAAAAACAGCCTTTTCCTGAAATAATCCCTTGCCGGGCGCGGCGTTTTAGGCTACAAAATAGGTACACACCCTCTATTACCGCCGTTTGTCCGGAGCACCGCAAGGTCTCCGGACCTTTTTATGGCCTGACGAATCTTTCATATTGAAGGCAATGGCGATCCCGGCAGGAATCGAACCTGCAACCTGCCGCTTAGAAGGCGGCTGCTCTATCCAGTTGAGCTACGGGACCTAAGTGCGATTTGGTTCGTCCACGACATCGGTCTGATGCGGCGGCTTTTTGGTGGCATGCACGGTCTTGCGGGCGTCGGTCGCCTTGGGCGCGACGTATTTGAAATTGTCCGCGTAATTGCGCGGGCGCACGATACGCGATTTTTCCGGCGTAATGCTGTATTCCCAGCCTTTACCCTGCGCAAACGCGATGGCCGCTTCCTTGGTGTCGAACTTCATCTTCACCTGGTTGAGCGTATCGCCGGACGCCGTCCACCCCATCAGGCTTTCCGGGCCGCGACGGGTCGTGGCCTCATACTCCAGCACCCAGTTCTGGGTCCGGCCCAGGCCCGATTGCATGGTGTTCTTCGACGGTCTGTAAATGCGTACTTTCATAACGGTTTTTTACACCAGCCACGGGGGTTTTGTCACCACTTGAAAAGGCGGCGCGCCAGAAGGCCCACAGCGATGCCCAGCGCCATATACGGGATAAAGTGATGCAGGAACCCGGCCCCCATGTCGTTCATGGTGCAGGTCATCCGAAGGCCGATCCACCCCGCCATGGTCACCGACAGCGCATTCTGGACCGCCATCCAGTACGGGCGGCAGGTCGCCCCCTGACGCGAAAAAATAAGGATCAGGACAAACGGCACAAGCCCCATCATGCACCCGTCCTTGAAGCACCCGCCCCACTGGATCGGAAAGAACGCCAGCCCTTCGAGCGACGAACGCAGCGTCGCCCAGAACACCAGCACCGCCGTCAACGTCACCGGCACCGCGTTCAGCCAGTTCTGCCCCCGCATGTCGGGAATGCACAGCCACGCCGCCGCGACCATCGACGAAATCCAGATCGCCGTGGCAATACCGATTTCAAAAAGGAAATTCAGGTGGATGACCTTGTCGCCCCAATCATGGCGCGGGCCGTACATCCATACGATCATCGCGACATACGCCGCCGTCAGCACGAAATACAGTGCCATGCGCGCCAGCGGATGCGGCAATTTCTTGACGGGTTTCAACCCCCCGCACAATTCCCCGATAAGCTTATCCGTTTCCTTGTTCATGATCCTGCCAACATCGTTTTTAATTTTTGCAGCGTTCTATGCGCCGATACCTTGACCGCCGAAACATTCATCCCGGTCTGGTTTGCAACCTCCTGCGCCGTGTACCCTTCAAGCTTAAGCTTGGTGAAGACGTCGCGCTGCTTCTGCGGCAGCGCATCAAGTGCATCCCGCACATCTTTATATTCGGCGGCATTGTCCGTTTGGGTTACAACGGCACCGATATGGTCCGCCTCCTCCAGCGGGACAAGGGCCTGCTTCTGCCCGGCGTAATGGCGGCGCAGGTAATCCGTCCGGCGGAAATTCGCAATCGCCAGAAGCCACGGCTTGAACGGCCTGTCCGGTGAATAAGTCTTGAGGGATTTGTGAACGGAGATCAGGATTTCCTGAACGATATCCTCCACCGCACTCTTATCCGAAAGCCCCGGCATCAGAATCGCCCGCAAATAAGGCGCTATTTCCGACAACAGGCGGTTATACGCGCGCGCATCGCCGTTCTGGGCGGCTTCTGCGAGGGTGGACCATTCGGCGGCGTTGGCAATCATGCAAATAAGATATCAGGAAAACAGATGAGGTAAAAATTCATACCCCTGCGGCTTAACGCTATATTTAAAGCGGACTTTAAATGGTCGGGGCGAGAGGATTCGAACCTCCGGCCCTCTGGTCCCAAACCAGATGCGCTACCAGACTGCGCTACGCCCCGACGGATGCTTTTGTAGCCATTATAAATGAATTCTACAAGGGGATTGCTAAATAGTTCTAAACAAATGCCTCCAAAGCCCTTATTCGCGCAAAATCGCGTTATTCAGCAAGGGAAAATGGACGGTATCACCCGGTTTGATACCCCGCTTTGCCGCTTGCCCGCCGTTAATCTCAAGAGCGGCAGCTGCAGGCCCGTTGGAAAGCAGCGATGTCGGATCGTCCGGCTTGCCATTCGCGATAGAAATAATTTTACCATTTGCATCGATAAACAGGATATCGAGCGGGATTGGCACATTCTTCATCCAGAAAGAACGCTCTTCTTCCGCTCCACCGAACCAGAAGAACATGCCGAAATGCTTGTCCATCGTTGTGCGGCCCATCATGCCCTTTTGCTGCTGCTGTGGGGTCATGGCGACTTCGATGTCGTAACCATATTGCTTCCCGTCCTGCGTGATAATCGTTAGATCCGGGTCTTTCGGCTCACAGGCCGCCAGCGTCAATAAGGCGAGAAAGCTCAGTAAAAGTTTCATGTCAGTCCGGCTCCATAAATCCGTGCGTATGTTCCACCTTTGGCGAGAAGCCCGGCATGGTCTCCGCGCTCCACCACCTGCCCTTCTTCAAGGACGAGAATCTGGTCCGCATCCTGCACCGTCGACAAACGGTGGGCGATAATCAATGTCGTGCGCCCTTTTTGCAATTCGGACAGGGTTTTCTGGATCGCGCGCTCCGCTTCGTTGTCGAGCGCGGACGTCGCCTCGTCCAGAAGCAGGATCGGCGCATCGCGCAAAATCGCGCGGGCAATCGAAATACGCTGACGCTGCCCGCCGGACAGCTTCAGCCCCTCTTCGCCCAGCCGCGTGTCATATCCTTGCGGCAGCGTGCGGATAAAGTCATCCGCTTCGGCGGCAATCGCCGCCTTGATGATCTCATCGCGGTACGCGCCCGGTTTGCCATACCCGATATTCGCCCATACCGTATCGTCAAAGATGGTGATTTCCTGCGACACCAGCGCGATATTCTGGCGCAGGGAAACAAGATCCAGACTGCGTATATCCGCGCCATCGATAAAAATCGCGCCCGCCGTTACATCGAACAGACGCGGGATCAAATTCATGATCGTTGTTTTTCCTGAACCCGACCGCCCGACAAGCGCCGTCACGCTTCCCGGCGGCAACACGAACGACACGCCGCCCAGCGCCTTTTTCTCCTCGCCGTCATACTGAAACTCTACCTGATCGAACAGGATTTCAGGCTGCGAAAGCGTGACAGGCAACGCGCCCGGATGATTCACGACATCCGCGATGATATCCATCATATGGAACACGCGGTCCGCCGCGCCCATGCCGGTCTGCACGTTGTTGTTCATTTTCGCCAGGCGTTTCATCGGTTCATAGGCCAGCGTAAAGGCTGTGATAAACGACATCAGCTCACCGACCGACGTCGCGCCCTGGTTCACCTGATACCCGCCATAAACGATGATGCCGAACACGACGAACCCGACGAGCAATTCATTAAACGGCGTCGACAGGTTCCCCACCCGCACCGATTTGATGACCAGATCGCGCACCCGCGTGATGGCCGCGCCCGCGCGTTCTTTTTCATGCCCTTCCATCCCGTATGCCTTGACCAGACGGATGCCCTGAAAAATCTGCGAAAGCTTATCGGTCAGGTTGGCCATGTCGTCCTGCAGGCGGCCTGACATCTTTCTGAGCCTGCGCCCCACCCATGCGACGAACAGCGCCGCAATCGGGAAGATCACCACGACGGCGGACCCCAAAACCCAATCCTGATGGAACATCACCCCGACAAGGAAGACGAGCGTCAAAAGGCTTTTCCCGATCCCCGTCAAACTTTCGATGACCGCGTTGCGCATCACGTTCACATCGTTGATCACGCGGGAGATAAGCTGTCCGCTCGGGTTCGTGTGAAAGAATTTCAGATCGAGCGTCATGAAATGGCTGAACAGGTCGCGCTGAATATCCGCGACCACATTCTGCCCCGTCCTGTTCATCAGGACCGTGTGCATGTATGTGGTCCACCCGCGCATAAGGAAAAGCCCCAGAATGCTCGAACCCAGAAACCACACGCGGTCGATCCGCCCCGCGGTCAGAACGTCGTCGATCACCGGTTCGACCATCACGGCAAACGCCGCCGTCAAACCCGACGACGTCACCATGAAAAGCATCGCCAGCAACCAGATCCCCAGATAGGGACGCAGGTATGTCAGCATGATGCGCTTCATCAACGGCCAGGTGCGCGGTTTTTTACCCTGTGGTTTCATAACGGTGATGTGTCAGCCTACTCTCAAAAAATAAGGGCGTTTAAGAAACGGGCTGCTTGCGTTTCTTATGCTTGCGGTCCGGCAATGCCTTGCCCCAGCGTAACTCGTCGATCAGGTAAATCGGCATGACGTTGTTAAACACCGCCATCAGATTACGCAGCGCGGCGTTTACCTCGCGCGGCGTCTGGCAATGCGCGAAGTTCGCCGCATGCAGGCCCGATTTGAACAAACACGTATCCATCCCCGCCGCATGGCCGCCGATAATGTCGTGCGCCATCGTGTCGCCAAGAACGACGGTCTGCGCCGGATAGATATCCTTGGTCTTCAGAAACTCAATACATTCCCGGTAAATCAATGGGAACGGCTTGCCGACATAATGGACGATCCCGCCGGAATCTTCATAACGGCGCGCCAGAAGCGTCGCCCATGCCGATCGCTCGCAGCATCGCACGCGCGGGAGC
The DNA here is from genome assembly GCA_964409255.1 of uncultured Pseudobdellovibrionaceae bacterium. Classification (GTDB taxonomy): domain Bacteria; phylum Pseudomonadota; class Alphaproteobacteria; order Micavibrionales; family Micavibrionaceae; genus CAYPCP01. The sequence goes on along the minus strand of CAYPCP010000048.1, from coordinate 6,057 downwards.
GCGCTCCATGCCGTCGGTCACCTCGCCGC
>CAYPCP010000048.1:0-6018 GCA_964409255.1 uncultured Pseudobdellovibrionaceae bacterium | reverse complement strand
CAGAAGCGTCGGCCCGGTCAAAAGGCTCGGCCCGATCGTCGACAGGCTGTCCGGGTTCGGGCAGATCGCCTTAAGGCGTTTTTGAATTGCTTTACGGATCAGCGGTTCGTAATGCGCCAATGTCTTGGCCGGGTAATCCATCCCGGTGATCAGCACGAAATCGGCGTCGTCTATATCCTCGACCGCTTCCACGCCCGTATCGGCCAGCATCGACAGATCGCCGCGGCGGTTAAAAACGAACGCGCGCTTGCCCAGCTTCTGGAACACGCTTTCCTTCTGGTCCTTCAACCCCTGATAGATCACCTCGCCCGGCGTGACGATTTTCGAATACAGCGTCGGGCCGATCCCCATGCCGCGCAGCATCTCTTTATTCTCGTCCGCGCGCTTGGTGGAGTTGTTGAGCAGGATGATCGTCTTCTTGCGTTCCTTCAGCTCCTTGAGGCAGTCGATGACGCCCGGGAACGGCGCCTCTCCATCGTGCAGCGTGCCCCACTGATCGATGATAAAGCCCATATAGCTATCGGAGATGTCGGATATCCCCTGGCAGAACTTTGTCTTTGCCATATTCCCTACAGGTCTGAGGCGTTACGCAAAAAAGAACCGGGCATCTGAAAATGCCCGGCTCATTATGGCGGTATGCCGCCGATTAATCAATCGCTTAAGCCGCTTTACGGACGGCGCCTTTGGGCTGCTTCGGCTCCTTGCCGGCGGCGATGCAGAGCGTTTCGTACAGCTTGCCCATATCGCTCGACGTAAAGGTCGCGGCCAGCAGGTCGCCATGGTCGTTGGTGAGCGCCTGATCGTACACTTCCTCGTACTGACGGACGAAGCGGTTGACGTAACTGCGGAACTCCCCGTCCTTCTCGTACTTGGCCTGCGCCTTTTCGGCAGGAACAGTGTCGCGCAGTTCGGCCAGGCGGCGGGTAAACGCCCCGATATCGCCCTTCTGGTACGCTTTCCATGTTTTTTCCGGAATATCCCCTTCCATAAGGCGGGTGATATCGACCGACAAGGAATGCAGGCTTTCGATGACGAACTTCGCGGCGGAGAAGAAATTCTCCCGCTGGGCGCGCCATTGTTCGCCGCGCATCTTCTCGGCCTGCTGGACGGCATCCTGCGCCGCCTTGAACAATGCGCCGGACTGGCGGTGGAAATTCGTGCTGACATCGTCCGCCGCCTGAATGGCTTTGTTCGAAATCGACAGCAGGGATTCGCTTTCCTCGGCCAGCTTGCCTCTGACCTTTTCGATCTGCGCCGTCGTCAGACGCGTCTGGTCGCCGATTTCGCCCATCCGGTTGTTGAGAGACGTGATCGACGCGCTGATGCGGTCCGCCGACTTCGCCGACAGATCGGCGATGCTTTCGGCCTGCTGGCCCAGCTCCTGACCATAGGTTTTCGATGTGCTGAGCGACGCTTTCATGTGTTCGCCCACTTCCTTCGCGCGCAGGGCAAAGCTGTCGCCCGCCTTTTTAAGCTCCAGCAGCGTGGATTGCGAAGAGGCCAGCAATGCCGCCGCTTCCTTCTCCAGTTGCTGGACCAGATCGCGCGTCGCGGCCACCGTCTGCGTGGCGGTCGATTTAAGCGATCCGCTCTGCGCCACCGCTTCTTCCCCGGTACGTGCGATAAGCGCGACGGAATCTTCGCTGGCCGCGCGCACGCGCTCGGCTTTGGCGTCGAATTCCTGACCCGCGTTCTGAAGCTGTGACAACGCCTCGCCCACCGCCGTTGTCAGGTCGATGAACTGGTCATCGATCTTCTTGCGGATGGCTTCGATTTTCACGATCGCCTGGTCGGCGGCGATGTGGATGTCGGACGACTGGTGTTCCAGCGACGCGCCGATATTCTCCATGCGCTCGCTCGCCGTGCGGGACGCGACTTCGATATCGTCCATGCGCTCGCGCAGGTAATCGCCGGAATTCGTCAGGATGCGCGACGCCTCATCGGCTCCCTCTTTAAGCGATTTCAGACGTTCGTCAAAGACGATGCCGATACGCTTGAGCTTGTCGAAATTCGATTCCGACGTATGCTCGAACCCGGTGCGCAATTCCTGCATCTTGTCCGTGGCCGTTTCAATACGCTCCAGCGTGCTGGAGAAAAGCGGTTCATACCCGCTGGCCGTCAGCTCGAGCGCTTCGGTCACCGTGCGCACCGCGCTGGCGGCGTTTTCGGTTTTGGCCTGCAGGCTCGAAACCTGTACGGAAAGTTTTTCATCGAGATCGGACAGGCCTTTCAACGCGCGGCCCGTCTGGCCGTCAATCGCCTCGCAGCTTTCGCTGAGGCTGATCTGCAGGGCGTCGAGACGCTCCTGCGCGGTTTCCGCCACGCCTAGAAGAATCTGGGATTCGCTGGCCAGCGCCCCGCGCACGGTTTCAATCTGCTCCAGCGAAACTTTAACGCGCAGGGTGATATCTTCCTTCTGGCGCTCCAGCGTGTCGGAGATGCTGCGCGAATGCCCGGCGAGCTGCCCCGCCAGTGTCGATACTTCCTGTGTCTGCGCGCGCAGGGAATCGCGGATCGCTTCGGCGCGTTCCTGTGCCTTCTGCGTGGCATCGGTCAGATCGGCCACACGGTTGGTCAATGTCTCGCTGACATTCTGGTGACTGATATTCATACGCTCGACCGCACGCTCCAGCGTCTGAACCGGCATATTCATCGATTCCGAAATCGCTTCGACGCGTTCGGTCAGCTCGATCTGTGCCGTTTTCAATCTTTCGACGCGGTCTTCCGCCAGGGTGCCCAGCTTCTCCGATTGCTTTTCGGCAAGGTCGGTGGCCTGCTCGACTTCGATGCGGCCTTTTTCCAGCGCGCCGATCACATTCTTCACCTGATCGATATGCTGTTTGCTCGACGCTTCCAGACGCTCAATATTCTCGCGCGCGCCGGACAGAAGATCTTCCGCCTGCTTGCGCGTGTCAAAGGCGCTGCGGGAAAGCGATTCAACCGCGCGGCGCGCCGCCGAGCCAATCGTTTCCGCACTGGATACCGCAATCGTCATGGCTTCGGTCAGCTTGTTGGCCGCTTCGGTGCCGATCGTCTCAATCGCGCCCACCTTCTCGCCCAGACCGTCGGCGGCGTCTTTAAGGGTTGCTGCCCGCGCTTCGATACGCGTTTCGAGACTGGCGGTTTTTTCCGTCGCGCTTTCGACGGCTTCCTGAATCGCCGCGACGCTGTCTTTCAGGCTCGTCGCCATTTCGCTGACACGGGCGGAAAGCGTTTCGCCGCCCTGATCGAGTGAATCACGCGTTTCCTTGATCTTGTCGCCGGCTTCGCGGATCGCGCTGGTCGCCTTATCCGTGACCGTCTCCAGCGCCTTGACCTGCTGATCGAGCAGGTCGCCGACACGCGCCGTGTCTTTCATTTTTTCGGCGGCGGCATCCAGCTTGCCGGCGCCGCGGCCCATCGCCGCTTCGATTTCGCCGGCGCGTTGCAGGACGATCTTCGCCACTTCATCCCACGCATCGACGCCGTCTTTCGATTTGTTGTCGATGGACACGGTGCGGTTTTCAATTTCCTCCGTCAGCGACAAAAGACGCGCCGAACGCTCATGCAGCCCCTCGGCCAGACGGTCGATGTGGAATTCGGTTTTCTTCGAAATGCCCGTAAGGTCGTTGATCTCGCTGCGCAGCCCCATGCGCGCGCGGTGAATGGATTTCAAAACGGCCTTCGACGCCGTCGAAAGCTCCGCCGCCTGATGGCAAAGCTGTTCGATGTCCTTCGAAATAACCTGCGCGCGTTCTTCCGTCGGGAAGATCATCGCCTGCAGTTCGGCCCGCAGCGCATCCGCGTACATGTGAATGTCCGCACCGCGTTGCATATAGGCCAGGATCATCCACAAGAGCGCGATCGGCGCCAGCGCGCCAGCCAGGAACCCGCCGAGCAGGTGCGGCTGCAACTGCAAAAGCTCGCCCCAGCCGACATAGGTTTGAACATAACCAAAGCACAGCCCGACCCACAGCGCCGTCAGCAAAACGCCCGTCACGTTGATCAGCTTGTACCGCGTCGGCTTCGCCATCGGACGCGCGTTCGACGGCGTCAGGATAAGGGTCGGCTCGACGTCCGCTTCATAGGCCGCCTCAACCTTCTCGATTTTCGCGGGCGCCGGTTCGGCTTTCGCAGCGACAGCCTCGGGGGCCGGTGCCAGTTTACGTTCCGTCATCGCCGGGGCTTTTGGCTGTTCCGATGCCATGCCCGGCACGCGGCGCGCGGCGCGCACATCGTCGACTTCCGGGTTCTTCGCGGGCGTGGGGTTGTTCGCCGCCGCCGACGTAATGCGCAGGCCCTTCAGGCTGCCCCCGGTGCGGATCGACACTTCGGGAGACTTGCGGGTCGCCGTGAGTTCGATTTTTTTCTCTTGGGTTTCGGCCAGCTTCTCGCGGGCTTCATCGATATTTTTCAGACCAGATTGCTTTGCAGCAGACGCATCGGACATGCGGCTTTCCCCTCTAGGTTTAAGAAATGAATTATGTTGCGGTAGAGAGCGTTATTGAGACAGCTTGAGGTAAATTCTGCAAGCGGCGCGGGAATGTTTTCCACAGCGAACGAATCGATTCTCCGCCGATTCGGAAAGAAAGAATTTTTATTTTACTCTTATGGGATTACCCTAAAAACTTAAGGCTCCACTTTAAGAAAAATGGAGCCTCCAAGCCTGAATTTAACGAAAAATGCTTAACGCGTGCAGAGCGGGCGGCTCGTCGCGCCGCTGTTGGACGTGCTGGAGGCCCACTGGCGCAGCTGGTCGCGGCTCATCTGCGCGGCCTTGGGCAGGCGCGAGGCAAACGTGGAGCAGAAAATGTCCGGGCGCATGCGGGCCGCATCGGTCGAAACCTTGTTCGCCATCACGGTGCGCATGTCATGCAGGCGGCCTTCCGGGTTACGCTCGCCCGCCTGCGCGAAATAATTGATCAGCGTGTTTTCATAGCCGGAAAACAGGTCGGAATTGCGGTTCGTGATCTCGCGGTACTGCTGATAGAAGTTTTTCCAGCCGCGCGGCGTCATATGCTGGCAGTTCAGGCCGATAACCATCAGCTCGCTGTGGATGCGGATGCCCTGCTCGGCTTCGGCTTCCTGCTGGGTGTAGCACTTGCGTTTCGGGGCTTCGTCCTGACGCTGCAGCGGGACGGAAACATGAAGCTCCTGCGCCTGTGCCGGAACGGCCATAAGAAGAGCAAAGACAGCAACCAGAAGTTTTTTCATATTCAACCTCACACCCGGACCGGCGTTATCAATGGAAGACCGCTAAAATGGGCGATAAGGTTTTTTACAACCAATCGCCCCATCACGGTTCGCGTTTCAATCGTAGCGGACCCTATATGCGGTAAAAGAACGACATTGTCCATAGAAATCAACGCTTCCGGCACATGTGGCTCGTGGATAAAAACGTCCAGCCCGGCGGCCAAAATACGCTTTTTTTCAAGGGCTTCTACCAGGGCCTGCTCATCGACGACCGCCCCTCTGGCAATATTAATAAGGATACCCCGCTCCCCCAGACTTTCCAGAACAGGCCCATCGATCAGCCCGGCGGTCGCTTTTCCGCCCGGGCAGCAGAGAATCAGGAAATCCGACACCGCCGCGATGGCATGGATGTCTTCACAATAGCTATAAGGGACATCCTTGGGGCGCGGCCCGTAATAATAGATGTCCATGCCGAACGCCGCGCACCGCTGGGCGACCGCCTGCCCGATCCGGCCCATTCCCACGATCCCGGCCTTTTTCCCGCTTAAGGTCACGCCCAGCGGCATCGGCCCGTTGTGCCATTTGCCGACCCGGACATACATATCCCCCTCGCACACCCGGCGGGCGCACGCCAGAAGCAGCGCCATCCCCGTATCCGCCGTGTCGTTGGTCAGCACGTCCGGCGTATTGGTTACCGCCACCCCCCGCGCCTTGGCCGCCGTCAGGTCGATATTGTCGGTCCCGACGGCAAAATTGGCGATGATTTCAAGGTTCGGCAGGGATTCGATCAGGGTTTTGGAAACCGGAACGTAATGGAAGCCCGCGATCGCGATAATGTCGTTTTTC
>CAYPCP010000047.1:0-13603 GCA_964409255.1 uncultured Pseudobdellovibrionaceae bacterium | reverse complement strand
CGAGGACAAAGCGTCCCTCGTCCGCGGCGTGTTCGATTCCGTGGCCCCCTCCTATGACGTCATGAACGACTTTATGTCGGCGGGTATCCATCGCCTGTGGAAGAACCATCTGGTCCGCCGCATCCGCCCGCGCGCGGGGCTGGATTATCTGGATGTCGCGGGCGGCACGGGCGATATCGCCTTCCGCATCCGGGAGAAAACCGGGCCGGGCGCGACCATCACATTGTGCGACATTAATAGAGAGATGCTGGCCGTGGGCCGCGACCGCGCCTTTGACCGCGGCTTTACCGATCTCAACTGGGTGACGGGCAACGCGGAATCCCTGCCCGTTCCCGACGAAAGCATCGATGTCTACACCATCGCCTTCGGCCTTCGGAACGTCACACATATAGATACGGCGCTGCGCGAGGCCTGCCGCGTCCTGAAACCCGGCGGGCGCTTTTTCTGCCTTGAGTTTTCCCAGGTCGAAGACCCGGGCCTGCGCCGTCTTTATGATGCCTATTCCTACACGATGATCCCCCGCATCGGGCAGGCCGTGGCCAAGGACCGGGACAGCTATCAGTATCTGGTGGAGAGCATCCGCAAGTTTCCGCCGCAAAAACAGCTTCTGCGCCGCATGGAACAGGCCGGTCTGAGCGCCTGCCGCTATGAGAATTTAAGCTTCGGAATCGCCGCAATTCATAGCGGAATCAAGGCTTAAATAGAAAACTGTGGGTTTATGCAAAAACCCCTTGCCTGTGGGCCGGGGTTTGGCTATTTAAAGTACCTATTGCAAAACAAAGGCTTGTCCTCTAATTGCATGGCGCGCGAAGGGGCGGTTATGCCCGCTCCGACGCCAGTGGGCGAATATTAAACGTACTCTATGGAAGGGAAATCCTATGAACAACATCGTTAAATCTGTCGTATTTGCTGCCGTCGTTCTCGTCGCCGGGATCGCTGCAATGCAAGTCATCTACAATAACGTCAGCACCGAAGACGGCGTTGCAGGCATCGAGCCGGCCGCTGGTGAATTCGGCGAAGCCATTGACGGCGCCGTTCAAGACGCAACGGATGCTGCCAACGAAGCTGGCACGAAGCTGGAACAAACCGGCATGGAAATCAAAGAAGGCGCTGAGCAGGTCGTAGAAGACGCAAAGCAAGCCATCGACGATGCCACGACCGAAACCCCGGCTGAAGACGCCGCTGATGCTGCGAAAGACGCAACGGAAGCAGCTGACGAAGCAACCAAAGCCGCTGATGAAGCTGCGAAAGCCGCTGACGAAGCCGCTGCCGCCGCCGGCAAAGCCGATGCTGCAGCAACGGATGCCGAAGCTGCTGCCGAAGGCGCCGCTGCTGAAGAAGGCAAAGTTGAGTAATTCACTCGCTTTTTAAGCCTCAACCGAATAAGATCAGCCCCGTTTCCACGGGGCTTTTCTTTTGTGCAAAATGGGCAAGGTTATTCCTATGCTGACCGGTAAACGTATTCTGTTGATCATCTCTGGCGGTATCGCGGCGTATAAAGCGCTGGAGCTGATCCGCCTGCTGCGCAAGGACGGTGCATCGGTGCGGTGCATCCTGACGAAAGGCGGCGCTGAATTCATCACGCCGCTGAGTGTCAGCAGTCTCAGCGAAGAGCCAGTCTACACCGACCTCTTCTCCCTTAAAGATGAAACGGAAATGGGTCACATCCGCTTGAGCCGCGAATCGGATCTTGTCGTCGTCGCACCGGCGAGCGCGAACATGATTTCGAAGATGGCCCACGGCGCCGCCGACGATCTTGCGTCGGCCACTCTCCTTGCCACCGATAAACCTGTCATGATCTGTCCGGCGATGAATCCGATGATGTGGATGAACCCGGCGACCCGGTCCAACATCGACACGCTCCGCACCCGCGCCATCACAATCGTCGGTCCCGGTGCCGGAGAGATGGCGTGCGGTGAACATGGCGACGGCCGGCTGCTCGAACCTGCCGACATCCTGCGTCGCATATCGGATCACTTCAGCGCGAACAAACCGCTCGCCGGGAAATGTGCCATCGTGACCGCCGGACCGACCTATGAGTCGATCGATCCCGTGCGCTTTATCGGCAACCGTTCATCGGGCAAACAGGGTTTCGCCATCGCGCAGGCCCTCGCGGACGCCGGGGCGGACGTTACATTGGTTACGGGGCCGACATCATTGCCCGACCCCAAAGGCCTTCAAACGGTGCGTATCGAATCCGCCCTTGAGATGGCAGAAATCTGCGAAAAACTGCTTAAAGCAAAATCTGAAGTCCATATTGCGATTGGCGCTGCCGCCGTCTCCGACTGGCGTCCCGCGCAACAGCACGTATCGAAAATGAAGAAGCGGCGAAACGGCGAGGTTCCAAATCTCGAACTCGTCGAAAACCCCGATGTCATCGCGGGTCTTGCGTCGCGCGCATCGGGTCGTCCGCACCTTGTCGTCGCCTTCGCCGCCGAAACGGAAAACCTGATCCCCAACGCAAAAGAGAAGCTGACCCGTAAGAACTGCGACTGGATCGTCGCCAATAATGTCGGCGCCGAAACGATCTTCGGCGCGGATGACAACCGCATCACCCTCGTCACGCGCGAGTCGGTCGAAGAATGGGACCGCATGGGCAAGGACGATGTCGCCCGCGAACTGGTCGCCCGCATCGCCCGTCATTTCATCAAACCGCTGTTAAAGGAAGCCGCCGAATAGCCATGAACGATAATCTCGATAAAATTTCCGTCGCGCTCGTCACGCTCGATCACGCAAAAGACCTCCCTCTTCCGGCTTACGCCACCGAACAATCGGCGGGCATGGATCTGTGTGCGGCGATCACCGACGATATTACGCTCAAGCCCAGCGAACGGACGCTGGTGCCGACCGGATTGTCGATTGCATTGCCGAAGGGCTATGAAGCGCAAATTCGTCCGCGTTCGGGCCTTGCCGCAAAAAACGGCGTGACGGTGCTCAACACGCCCGGCACGGTCGATGCGGATTACCGCGGCGAAATCAAAGTCATCCTCGCCAATCACGGCACCGAACCTTTCACCATCGAACGCGGCATGCGCATCGCGCAGATGGTGGTCGCGCGTCATTCGTTCGTGGCATGGAACAAAGTCGACAGCCTCGATGAAACCGCACGCGGCGCGGGCGGCTTCGGATCGACCGGAACCCGTGGATAAAAGGCATTAAGGGTATACATGCCCGCCCGATGGCCGCACAGTGTTCCTGTGTTCAATAACCAGACGGGCCGATGATTTTCCTCGCGAAACCGCTTAAAACCTACTTCAATAGAATTCCTGACAAAGACGCGTTCTTCGCGCCCCGGCGCCTGAAAATGGCCTTCGCGGCGGGCGCTTTCGCATATGCGGCCACGGCGGGCTGCGCCTATAAAATGTACGAAGAGATTTCCTCCCGCGACACGTGGCACACAACGGATTTTCTATCCTATAACGCGATCTACAAAGGCGGTGTCTGGGGAACGGCCGCTGTCGCGCTCAGTTATGCGGGCGATGTGGCCTTGCTGTATGGCGGCATGGGCGTGCTGCACCGCCGCCGGAATCCCGCCCCGACCGCGCCCTGAACTGGGGAAAACGGCGGATTTCCGCGTGACTTCGATGCTTCACGGCGATAAAAAACAATTATGTCCCAGACAGCACCGTTAAAAAGCGAAGACGATATCGCCGACGCCGGTCATACGCCGATGATGGCGCAGTATCACGCGCTCAAGGCGCAGTATCAAGACTGCCTGCTGTTCTATCGCATGGGCGATTTTTACGAGATGTTTTTCGACGATGCGCTCAAAGCGTCCGAAGCGCTCGACATCACCCTCACCTATCGCGGCAAGGCAAACGGCGCGGACATTCCGATGTGCGGCGTGCCGTTTCATGCGTATGAACCCTATCTCGCAAAACTGATCCGCCTGGGTTTCAAGGTCGCGATCTGCGAACAAAGCGAAACGCCGGACGAAGCCAAAGAACGCGCCAAGCGCGAAGGCCGCCCGGTGTCAAAAGCCCTCGTCCACCGCGATGTCATTCGCGTGGTGACGCAAGGCACGCTGACCGAAGACAATCTTCTCGAAACGCGGGAGAATAATTATCTCGCCGCACTGGCGGAGGTCGGGGGGCAATACGGGCTCGCGTGGCTCGAACTTTCCACCGGCGAATTCATCGTGCAGCCCGTGGCGGAAAAGAATGTCGGCGCCGCGATCGAACGTATCGGCCCCAGCGAAATTTTGCTGTCCGACAAACTCGCGCAGAAAAATATCGTTGAGGATTACACGCACCGTTTAAGCCCGCAACCGTCCAGCCTGTTCGACAGCCAGAATGCGCAAAACCGTCTTGAACGTCTGTTCGGCGTCGACACGCTCGAAAGCTTCGGCGCTTTTTCCCGTGCCGAAGTCGCCGCCGCCGGATCGCTGATCGATTACGTCGCGCGCACGCAAAAAGGCAAGATGCCGCACCTCGCCCGCCCGCGCCAGCTCGCGCTTGGCGCGGTGATGGATATCGATGCCGCGACGCGCCGCAATCTCGAGCTGATCCGCACGCTGACCGGCGAACGCAAAGGCAGCCTGCTTGATGTTATCGACCGCACCGTCACGCCGCCCGGCGCGCGCCTGTTGCAGGCCCGTTTGTCCGCGCCGCTCACCGACCTGCCCGAAATCCACACCCGTCAGGCCATGGTCGCCGCGTGCGTTGGCAACAACGCGCTGCGCGGGGGCCTGCGCGATTTACTGAAACAGCTGCCCGATATGGAACGGGCGCTTGCGCGTCTGACCGCCGGGCGCGGCAACCCGCGCGACCTCGGCATGATCCGCGACGGGCTGGCGGCTGCGGCAACATTGCGCGCCGTTCTTACGCAAGCCGATGAAAGCGCTCTTGCGCCGATCACGAACGACCTGCAACAGCCCAACGAATTACAGGCACTGGCCGATCTGCTGCGCACCGCGCTGGTGGAAGACCTTCCCGCGATGGAACGCGACGGCGGTTTTATTGCCAGGGGCTTTGACGCGGGCCTCGACCGCCTGCGTTCCATGCGCGACGAAAGCAAGCAGCTGATCGCCGGGCTTCAGGCGAAATACCGCGATATGACGGGTATCGACGCGCTGAAAATCACGTACAACAATATCCTCGGTTATTTCATCGACGTCACCGCGCGTCATGCCGATGCGCTGATGGTGAAACATGGTGAGCAACGCGGCGACAACCCGTTCGTGCATCGCCAGACGCTTGCGAATAACGTGCGTTTCACGACGCCCGAACTCTCCGAACTCGAACGCGATCTGTCCTCCGCCGCGGATAAGGCGCTGGGCGTGGAGCTGGGCCATTTCCGCAATTTCGGCGATGAAATCGCGGGCGCGTCTCACGATATCGGGCGCATTGCCCGCGCGCTTGCCGCGCTTGATGTGGCGACGGGGCTGGCCGAACTTGCGATCCAGAACAACCACGTCGCGCCCACGGTGGACGCATCCAACGCCTTCGTCCTTCGCGGCGGCCGCCATCCGGTGGTCGAAGGCGCGCTGAAACGTGACGGGCAGGCGTTCGTGCCCAATGATTGCGATCTCGGCCCGGCGCAAAAACTCTGGCTGCTCACCGGCCCGAACATGGCCGGTAAATCCACCTTCCTGCGTCAAAACGCGCTGATCGCCATCATGGCGCAGATCGGCGCGTTCGTGCCTGCGTCGTCGGCGCATATCGGTATGGTTGATAAACTTTTCTCCCGCGTTGGCGCGGCGGACGATCTGGCGCGGGGCCGCTCGACCTTCATGGTCGAAATGGTGGAAACCGCGACCATTCTTAATCAGGCGACCGACCGCTCCCTCGTCATCCTCGACGAAATCGGGCGCGGCACGGCAACGTTCGACGGCCTTTCCATCGCATGGGCCTGTGTAGAGCACCTGCACGAAGTCACAAAATGCCGCGGCCTGTTCGCCACGCATTATCATGAACTCACCGCCCTTACGGACCGCCTGCCGACATTGTCATCGCATTCGATGAAGGTGAAAGAATGGAAGGGAGAGATCGTCTTCCTCCACGAAGTCGGCGAAGGTTCCGCCGACCGGTCGTACGGCATTCATGTCGCGCAGCTTGCGGGCCTGCCGCCGGGCGTGATCGCGCGGGCGCAGGCGGTTCTTGCCCTCCTGCAAAAAGGCGAACAATCGGGGGCGCTTGCGCGCCTGGCCGACGATTTGCCCCTTTTCTCCACCGCCCCGGTTCAGAATCCGGCGCCCGCCGCCGCCCACCCGGCCCTTGAAAAACTTAAGGAAATCAACCCCGACGCGCTTTCCCCGCGCGAAGCGCTCGATGCGCTTTATGCGTTGAAATCCTTGACGGAAAACGAATAACCCATTACTTAGGTGCCCGGCTTAGGAGAAGTGGCAGAGAGGCTGATTGCGCCGCACTCGAAATGCGGTATGGGTGCAAATCCATCGGGGGTTCAAATCCCTCCTTCTCCGCCAAAATTTTCACATCAGACCCCGATATTTTTAATCCGCACGGCATAAAAAACCGCATGCGGCAAAATCTTTAGCGTAAACACGCAGTGCCCTTGAGCTGTTTCAACGGCTTGGCGCGGCATGGTTATTGCATTGTTCCTGCTGGAATTTTTATCCACAGGAGACGCACCATGACCTCGATCGATACCCGCCTGCCCGTCAGCGGCATGAAGCTTATCGAACCATCGACGTTAAAGATGGAAAAAGACACCAGCGGCGATTTCGAAAAGATGAAAGCCCATTGGAGCGCGCAAGCCGCAAAAGCCCCTGCCGGGCAGCCGGTCACGATCAGCGCCGAAAATGAAACCGCGCGCAGCGCCGGGGCGAAGACCAAGGTCGATACGCAAATTCTCGCGCAGCTGGACAGCGACGGCGCGATCACCCGGTTCCTCGAATATATGAGCAAGACGCCCGAGGAACGCTGGCAGGAGCAATGGCTTAAATCCAAAGGCCTGACGAAAGAACAATTCGACGCCCTGCCTCCGGAAGAACAACAGGCCCTGGTCGATGAAATGACGGAAGAGCTGAAACAAAAACTCGCCGATAAAGCGCGGGAAGAGACCGCGGCATAGGTTTTGCGAATAATGAAAAGGGGCTTTCCTTTTCCCCTGCGCGCCCCTACCTTCCTTGCATGCGCACGATAACATGGATGGCGGCTGCGGCGGCCTTATGTTTCTCCTCCTCCGCTCTGGCTGACATGTCGGACGGTGTCGTTCGCTCCGCACAGGCGGATTTCACGATTGAAACGGTTGCCGATGGATTGGAACATCCGTGGGGCATGACGTTCCTGCCCGACGGGACCTATCTCGTCAGCGAACGCGGCGGCACGCTCTTCCACATTGCGAAGGACAGCGTCAAAACCGAAATTGCCGGGCTGCCCGACAATATTCACGCCAAAGGCCAGGGCGGGCTGTTCGATATTGCCCTCGCCCCCGATTACGCGCAAAGCAAACGCATTTTCTTTTCCTATGCGGGCAGCAAGGATGGCAAAAACAATACCGAACTTGCGCGCGCCACGCTCGACGCCGGCAAGCACACCCTGCGCGACGTCGAAACGATTTTCAGCGCGGCGCCGAAGCTCAAAGGCAACAATCATTACGGCGGAAAAATCCTGATCGCGAACGGGTTCATCTATCTGGCGCTGGGTGAACGGTTCGATTATCTTGAGATGGTGCAGGAACCCGGCAACCATCTCGGCGCGCTGATCCGTCTCAACCTCGACGGCACGGTGCCTGGGGACAATCCTTTTATCGGTGATAACGGCGCGAAACCGCCCGAAGCGTTCACGTACGGCCACCGCAACGTGCAGGGCATCGCCCTGCGCCCCGGCACGAAGGAAATCTGGACGCACGAACACGGCCCCAAGGGCGGCGACGAAATCAACATCCTGAAAGCCGGCGCGAATTACGGCTGGCCCGCGATTACGTTCGGCGTGGATTATTCCGGATTCCCGATTTCCGACAAAACCGAAGAAGACGGCATGGAACAACCGCTGCTGCACTGGACGCCGTCGATCGCGCCCAGCGGGATGGCGTTTTACAACGGCAATGAATTCCCCAGATGGAAGGGCGACCTGTTTGTCGGCGCCCTCGCCGGGGCACATCTGCGCCGCCTGGAGATCAAGGGACAGAAGGTCACCGAACAGGAAGTTCTGTTGCCCGACAGCGCCCGCATCCGCGATGTCCGCGCCGGGCCGGACGGTTTCCTCTACCTGCTGACGGACGATACGGACGGCGCGCTGCTCCGCATCAAACCGGCGCGTTAATATTGCGCAAACCAATTTGACGGTTTTCCTCCGCCTCATCATTTCCCTGTGATAGAATAAAGCACACGCCGGCCCGGGACAGGGCCGCCTTATATGATGGGGGTGCCATGACCGATCGCGTTCTTGAAGCTGTTCGTCACAGCGATGAATACAAGAAACTCGTTTCAACCCGCGCGCGGATCACATGGCCGCTGAGCATCCTGATGCTCGCCACCTATTGCGCCTATATCTTCGTCATTGCCTTCCGGCCCGATATTTTCGCAAGGCCGGTCGGCGACGGCCCGACCACATGGGGCATCGTTTACGGCCTTGGCATTATTCTTTTCAGCTGCGCGCTCACCGGCATTTACGTCTATGTCGCGAATACCAGGCTCGACAAGCTTACCGAAAAACTCATGGATAAAGCGGGAGATCAATAATGGAAGGCATGAATGTTACCGCCGTCACCATGTTCGGCATTTTCGTCACGTTCACCCTTTTCATCACGTACTGGGCCGCGAAAAAAGTCACGGGCACCAAGAATTTTTATTCCGCGGGCGGCAATATCACGGGCTTTCAAAACGGCCTCGCGATTGCGGGCGATTATATGTCCGCCGCGTCTTTCCTCGGTATTTCCGGCCTTGTTTTCGCCGCCGGGTATGACGGCCTGATCTATTCCATCGGTTTCCTTGTCGGATGGCCGATCATCCTGCTGCTGATCGCGGAGCCGCTGCGCAATCTCGGCAAATACACCTTTGCCGATGTCGCGTCTTACCGCCTGAAACAAACGCCGGTGCGCACCTTGTCCGCGTTTGGCTCGCTGACCACGGTTGCGCTCTATCTGATCGCGCAGATGGTCGGCGCGGGCAAGTTGATCGAGGTTCTGTTCGGCATGGAATATACCCACGCCGTGATTATTGTCGGTGCGCTGATGATGGTCTACGTCACCTTCGGCGGGATGATCGCCACGACATGGGTGCAGATCATCAAGGCCTGTCTGCTGATCTTCGGCGCGACCCTCCTCGCCTTCCTCGTCCTCAGGCATTTCGATTTCAGCATCGAAGCCCTGTTCACCACCGCGATTGAAAAACACGCCAACGGCGCGGCCATCATGGCCCCGGGCGGGCTGGTGACCGATCCGGTCTCCGCTATCTCGCTGGGCCTTGCCCTGATGTTCGGGACGGCGGGTCTGCCGCACATCCTGATGCGCTTCTTCACCGTGCCGGATGCCAAACAGGCGCACCGTTCGGTGTTTTATGCCACGGGCTTTATCGGTTATTTCTACATCCTGACATTCATCATCGGGTTTGGCGCTATCGCTTTCCTGCTCGGCAACCCGGATTTCATCGGCGAGGACGGGAAGCTGATCGGCGGCACCAATATGGCCGCGGTGCAACTCTCGGCCGTCATGGGCGGGGATCTGATGCTCGGCTTTATCTCCGCCGTCGCATTCGCCACGATCCTCGCGGTTGTCGCGGGCCTCACCCTCGCCGGTGCATCCGCCATCAGCCACGACCTGTATGCCAACGTCTTCAAACGCGGCCATGTGGATGAGAAGAAAGAGCTGAAAGTCTCCCGCATCGCCACCATCGGCCTCGGGATCGCCGCGATCATTCTGGGTATTCTCTTCGAACAGCAGAACGTGGCGTTCATGGTCGGCCTTGCCTTTGCCATTGCCGCCAGCGCGAATTTCCCGATCCTGTTCCTCAGCATGTACTGGAAAAACCTGACGACGCGCGGCGCGGTCATCGGCGGCAGCCTCGGCCTTCTGACGGCGGCGGTGCTGGTGATCCTCTCACCTGTCGTCTGGGTCGATGTCTTCGGCAACGCCAAGGCCATCTTCCCCTACAGCTACCCGGCACTGTTCAGCATGACGGTCGCGTTCGCGGGCACATGGCTGTTCTCGATCCTCGACAGATCACCGGACGCGGCGAAAGAACGGGACGCTTTCACGCTCCAGTTCGTCCGCGCGCAAACCGGGATCGGCGCGGAGAAAGCAGCCAGGCATTAAGCCGCCTGTTTGACGGGCGGTTTTTCGAGATCCTGACGCGGGCCGAAGAATTCGAAATGCACCTGTGCGGGCGGGATGCCCCACGCCAGAAGCTGGTGATAGATGTTCACCATGAACGGTTTCGGCCCGCAGAAATAATAATCCCCGTCCCGTCCCGGCAGCAGCGATTCAATCACCGCTGCGTCGAGCATGCCGTTCACCGCATTCGGCAGGCGCGTGACGCCCGCCGGCACCGGCGCGCTGTAGCAATGGCGCACGGTGACGTTTTTATGCGCCGCCGCGAGATCGTCGAGCGTCTGGCGGAACGCCTGAACATTTTCATGCAGCGCGGCGTGGGCGAGGATGACCGGGCGTCCGGGCATTTCCTCCAGCGCGGCATGCAGGATGCTGAGCAGCGGCGTAATGCCGATCCCGCCCGCGAGCAGCACCAGCGGACGGTCGTGCGCCGCGGCGGTATCGAGGAAAAATTCCCCGCTCGGCGGCGAAAGCTCGATCGTCGCGCCGACGTCGATCGCCTCGTGCAGCATGTTCGACACATATCCTTTCGGCGTATCGGCCTTCGGCCCGTCCTCGCGCTTCACGCTGATGCGCAGGTAATCGCGGCCCGGGCGGTCCGACAGGCTGTAATTGCGCATCGTCGTGTGGCCGCAGGGCGTGGGCATGCGCACGGTGATGTACTGGCCCGGCTTGAAGGACGGCACGGCGGCGCCGTCGGCGGGCTGGAGATAGAACGATGTAATGATGTCGCTTTCCTTTTCCTTGCGGATCACGCGGAAAGGCTTGAACCCCGCCCAGCCGCCGGGCGCGGCTTCCTGTTCGCGGTAAATCTCCGCCTCGCGGCCGATCAGGATATCGGCAAGGAAGCCGTATGCCTCCGCCCACGCGTTGATGACGTCATCGGTCGCGCCCTCGCCCAGGACTTCGCGGATCGACGCCAGCAGGTTCGAACCCACGATCGGGTAATGCTCCGGCTTGATCTGGAGCGCGGCGTGCTTCTGCGCGATCAGCTCGACCGCGCCGCCCAGCACCGAAAGATTGTCGATGTTCGCCGCATAGGCGCAGATCGCCCCGGCCAGCGCGCGCTGCTGCGAACCGGACGTCTGGTGCGCGGGATTGAAGAAAGGCTGCACTTCCGGGTTATGGGAGAACATGCGCTTGTAGAAATGCCGGGTCAGCGTTTCGGCGTGTTCGTCGAGGATCGGGGCGGTGGATTTAACGATGGCGATGGTTTTGTCGGAGAGCATGATGGTTGCGCCTTTCTAAAGATGTATATAAAATGCATGTTATAATTCATGCTGAAAAAGACAAGGGTTTTGTTACGGTAGCGGCCATGCAATTAACAACCTTCACCGACTACGGCCTGCGCAGCCTGATGTATCTGGCCATACATGGCGAAAGGCTCTGCAATATCAGCGAGATAGCGGAGCATTACGGCATTTCGCGCCATCATCTGGTGAAGGTCGTGCATCGCCTCGGCCAGCTTGGCTACGTCGATAGCGTGCAGGGCAAGGGCGGCGGCATCAGGCTCGCGCGCGATCCCGCGGCGCTGCGGCTGGGCGATCTGGTGCGCGATCTGGAGCCGAACATGCGGATCGTCGAGTGTTTCGACCGGGAGACCAATACCTGCCGGATTACCGGGGCCTGCCAGCTCAAGCATTACCTGTTCGACGCCAGCGCCGCGTTTCTCGACAGCCTGAACCGCCACACCCTTGCCGACACGGTGACCAATCCCGCCCTGTTCCGTGCGGGGCGCGGGAAATCTTGACTTTGCCGCCCGCCCGGCCAATATGAACCCCATGGTGACCTTGAATGACATCGCGCTGTCGCGGCAATTCAGCCCGATCTGCCCCGGCCTGCTCGTCGCAGGCTATTAACCCCTGTCCGGGCGTCTGATCCCCGGGCATGGGGATCGTTTCTACTGCTCTCTCACATGACTGATTTGTTTGTAACCGTGGCGCTTTTCGCGTCACACGCCGCTTTTTTAAACAGGAGAAATACCATGACCTTTCCTTCGACTTTCGCTGAAAAGCCCGCTATCCGCGTGGTCCGCACCGACTGGAACCGCCTGCGCATGCTGGCCAATGCCGCCAGCAACGCCAACGACCTTGCCGACGAACTGCTCGGCGAACTCGACCGGGCCGAAATCGTGCCCGGCGCGGCGGCGGAGGGTTTTATCGGCATCGGCACCCAGGCGACCTATCGCACGACGACTCAGGAACCGCGCACAGCCACCCTCGTCCTGCCCGGCGATGCGGATATCACCCGGGGGCGCGTGTCGATCATGACGCCGATCGGCGTCGCGTTGCTCGGCCTGTCCGCCGGGCAGTCGATCCAGTGGCAGACCCGCGACGGCCGCACCGAAACGCTGACCGTGCTTTCCGTCGGCCAGCCCGTGTTTTCTGGCGGCGAACCGGACGATGACGGGCCGTCGGCGGCGTAAATTCACCTGCCCTGCCCGGTTGGACATAAGAAATTAACCTTTCTATCCGGCCGGGCTTTGTGATATAAGCCGCCCCATGGAAAAACAGGCTCTTAAAACCAAGTCGCCCAAGGTGGGCATGATCTCCCTCGGCTGCCCCAAGGCGCTGGTGGATTCCGAACGCATTCTCACCAAACTGCGCTCCGAAGGCTATGAAATGTCGGGCCAGTATAACGACGCCGACGTGGTGATCGTGAACACGTGCGGCTTTCTCGACAGCGCGAAGGAAGAATCCCTGAACGCCATCGGCGATGCGATGAAACAGAATGGCCGCGTGATCGTCACGGGCTGCATGGGCAAGAACCCGGAAGAAATCACCTCCCGCTTCCCCAACGTCCTCGCCGTCACCGGCGCGCATCAGTATGAGCAGGTTGTCGAAGCCGTGCACGACGCCGTCCCGCCCCTGCACGATCCGTATATGGATCTGGTGCCCGAAGGCGGCTTGAAACTCACCCCGCGTCATTACGCGTATTTGAAAATTTCCGAAGGCTGCAACAACCGCTGCACCTTCTGCATCATCCCGGGCATTCGCGGCGATCTCGTCTCGCGCCCGATCCACCATGTGATCGCCGAAGCGGAAAACCTCGTCCGCGCGGGCGTCAAAGAACTTCTCGTGATTTCTCAGGACACGTCGGCCTATGGCGTCGATGTGAAATACGCCGAACAGAAATGGAAAGGCCAGACATGGCAGACCCGTTTCCAGGATTTGAGCGAAGCGCTCGGCCAGCTCGGCGTGTGGGTGCGCATGCACTACGTTTATCCGTATCCGCATGTCGATAAAGTCATTCCGTTGATGAACGATCGCAAAATCCTGCCCTACATCGACATTCCGTTCCAGCATGCATCGCCCAACGTCCTCAAGGCGATGCATGCTGGAACGGAATGTCGATGTAGGGCAGGATTTTGCGA
>CAYPCP010000046.1:0-14064 GCA_964409255.1 uncultured Pseudobdellovibrionaceae bacterium | reverse complement strand
ATCCAGAATCTCGGCAATCGCCCGGTCGATGAAATTATCGTCAACATGCTCAACGTGCGCGGCGAGCAGCAGGTGATGCTCAAGGTCAAGATCGTCGAAGCGTCGCGCAGTGCGCTTAAAGACCTCGGCGTAGAAACGGATTACCAGCAATCGGTCAATAATGCCGCGAATATCGGTGTGGCTGCTGCGGGCGGTCTGGGCCTGACGGGTCCGATCCAGATGGGCGTGATGGCGCTGAGCTATGCCGGAAACGGTTTCGGCCCGCTGAATTTCCTTGTTCGCGCGCTTGAGGAAGAAGGCATCGTCAATACGCTGGCGGAACCGAACCTGACGGCGATTTCGGGCGAACAGGCCGGGTTCCTGGCCGGGGGTGAATTCCCGATCCCCACGCAGATCGACGAGCAGGGCAACCTTGTGTATGAATTCCGCCCGTTCGGGGTGTCGCTCAATTTCCGTCCGATCGTGATGTCTGAAAACCGCATCAGCCTTGAAATGACCACGGAAGTTTCCTCGGCGACGTTCGACAGAGGCTTGCAGCTTCAGGGGATCAACGTCCCGACGTTCAATATTCGACGCGCCCAGACGACGGTGGAAATGGGCAGCGGCGGCACGCTGATGATTGCCGGTCTTCTTGAATCCAAAACCATATCGGGCCTGACGCAGGTGCCGGGGGTGGGTGATATCCCGGTCATCGGGGAGCTGATGAAATCGGACACGTTCTCCCGCGATGAATCCGAACTGGTCGTGTTGATCACGCCGTATCTGGTTCAGCCGTTCGCGCAGAAAAACGCCAAGGAAAACACCCCTCTGCCATCGCCGGCGCGCGAGCACAATGAGCTGGGCGGCGTTTTTGAAAGCAATATCCGCCGGACTTATGGCCGGGACGCGCCTGACAAGCTTATGACCGAAACGGGTACGTTCGGTTACATCACGGATTAAAAAAAGAAACCACGGGGCGACGCCATGAACATGAAACATTCTCTTCTTCTTGCGGCCATCGGCTGCGCTTCGCTGATGGCATGCCAGCAGAGCACGCCGTCGATGATGAATATCAGCAAGGTCGAGCTTAATACCCATCAGGGTATCGATCAGATCGCCGTCAAAAACGTCAATGACGCATATCTGAGCGCGCTGGCGTCTCAATACGGGCGTTACGGCGAAGGACCGGTCGACCTGACGATTTCGTTCGACCCGTCGTCGAAATCCTATACGGCGATGAAGGCGGTCAACGAGTTGTCGTCGATGAGCGACAAGCTTTCCCGCAAAGGTATTCGCAATGTCAAAACATCGACCTTGCCGGTCGGTGGGCAGGCGGAGCCGATGCTGATGGTGTCGTATACGATGGTAACGGCGGAAGGGCCGTCCGATTGCGGCACGATGGATGGATTGTATGATCGCCAAACCACGCGCCATATCGGGGAATACCGTTTTGGATGCGGCGTAGAACAGATGACCGCGCGACAGATCAGCCGTCCGGCCGATCTGCGGGGCCGCGGCACGGTGGATACAGGCGATGGCCGCCGCGCCAGCAACGTATCGGAAGCGTATCGCGGTTTGCCGCCTGACGCGTATACCGAGCCGCTGGATAGCTACACGCGCGACGATATCGCGCAGTAAAATATGAACGTCGCGTGAATGCGGCGTATGGGACGAGTAGGGCATGAGTAACATAGGGCAGAAAAGCACGGGCATTTTATTGCCGTCGGCCGGCGTGGATCTTTTCATCCGCGATCCGAAAACGGTCGAGTCCGCGCGGGCGCTGGCCGAGGATTGGCGCTTTGCGCGCGTCAGGGTCAATATCGAAGAAAGCAATGTCGAACGCGCGATTGAAACGTATCAGCAATCGGCGTCACCGGCACTGGTCATTATAGAAACGGACACAACGGACCAGAGTTTCATCGAGCGGCTGGAGATACTGGCCGGTTCGTGCGCGGAAGGGACGAGCGCGATTGTGATCGGTCCCGTCAACGACGTGAATTTATACCGCAGCCTGACGTCGATGGGCGTGAGCGATTATCTCGTCCGTCCGGTGCCACTTCAAACCTTGAGCGAAGTGATCGCGACGGGTTTGATCAATCAGGTCGGAACGTCTGGATCGCGCCTGATCGCGGTCGCCGGTGCCAAGGGCGGTGTCGGAACGACAGCCCTGACCGAGGCGATGGCGCTGGGCGTTTCGCAAAAGCTGGGCCAGAAAACGTTCCTTCTTGATGCGGCGGGCGGCTGGTCGTCGCTGAGCGTCGGAATGGGGTTTGAGCCTTTGGCCACGCTGGCCGAGGCGACGCGCGCGGCGATGAACCGCGATGAAGATACGCTCAAGCGGATGTTGTTCAAGGCGAATGACCGCCTTAACGTTCTTGCCAGCGGATCGGAAGCCGTGTTCGACCCGTCGGTGCAGGCGCCGCAATATGAAGAATTGCTGGATATGGTGATGACGAGTTATCCCGTGGTGATTGTCGATCTGTCGTCCGCCGTGCCGTCGTTGAAACGCACGGTCATTAATCGCGCCCATGAACTGGTTGTCGTTTCGACGCCGACGCTGCCGTCGCTCCGGGCGGCGCGCACGATTATGAACGAGGTTAAAAATCTTCATGGCGGATCCGACATGGGGATCGACACGATTATCAACATGGTCGGTCTTGCGCCGGGAAAAGAAGTGCCGCGCGGCGATATCACTGCCGCGCTGGAGGCGCAGCCTGCGGCTTATATTCCGTTCAATCCGCGTCTGTTCGTCGGGTTTGAAAGCGAAGGAAAATATCTGAACACGGATAAAGACGGACAGGCGGTGGTCGATGCGTTGATGCCGGTTGTTCAAAAACTTTTATCCATCGGCGGCAGCGACGATGCGCCGCGCGAAAGCGGTAAATCGGGCCTTATCGGCAATATCATGGGAAAGATGAAACGGTAGGCCAGCATGTTCGGAAAAAAACAGCCAGGACAGGGAACCGCCACACCGCCGCCGCGTAAACCGCCGCCGGTGGAATCCGCCGAACCGGCGGTGAAGCCGCCAGCAAGCTTTGAAGTAAAAGACACCGCGCCTGCGCCGGAAAAGGCGCCCGCCGTTCAGGCCGAGGCGCCCAGGGAAACCAAAGCGCCCAAGCCTATGGATGCGGCGGAAGATACGCTTTTAACGCACGAAGAATCCGCCCACGCACCGGCAGACGGGCATGACAATATGACGGCGCTGCGTCTGCAGCGGGCGCGCAACCGTATCTGGCTGGATCTCAGAGACGGTATCGATCTTAAAGCCCTGGCCCGCATGAAGGCCGATGAGGCGCGGGATGAGGTGCGTTCCGCCGTTGAAGAAATCGCGCGCTTCCGCAATCTTGATGTCACGCCGGCGGAGCTGACGAAAATTTCGAAAGAATGCGCCGACGATATGCTCGGCTTCGGGCCGCTGGAAGAATTGCTCGAACGTGACGATATCGCCGATATCATGATCAACGGCCCTGACACGACGTATATCGAGGTCAAAGGCAAGATCGAACGCTCGCACGTTAAATTCCGCGATAACCAGCATCTGACCACAATCTGTCAGCGGATTGTCGGCGCGATCGGCCGGCGGGTTGACGAAGCGTCGCCGATTTGCGACGCGCGTCTGCCTGATGGATCGCGCGTGAACGTCATCATTCCGCCGCTGGCCGTCGATGGCGCGTGCATGACAATTCGTAAGTTTAAAAAGGATAAGCTCACGCTTGAAAAACTTCTCGAATTCGGCGCGATGACGCCAAGCGCGGCGAAGCTGATCATGGCGATCGGGCGATGCCGGGTGAATTGCCTGATTTCCGGCGGGACGGGTTCGGGCAAGACGACGATGCTCAATTGTCTGACGCGCTATATTGAGCCGGGTGAGCGCATTATCACATGCGAAGATGCCTGCGAATTGCAGCTTCAGCAGCCGCACGTCGTGCGCCTTGAAACGCGCCCCGCCAACCTTGAGGGCGTCGGGGAAATTACCATGCGGGATCTAGTCAAGAACTGCCTGCGTATGCGCCCGGAACGTATCATCGTCGGGGAGGTCCGCGGGCCGGAAGCGTTCGATCTTTTGCAGGCCATGAACACCGGCCACGACGGATCGATGGGCACGGTTCACGCCAACAACCCGCGCGAAGCGATTTCGCGTATGGAAAACATGATCGCGATGGGCGGTCTTAACCTGCCGACGGTGGCGGTGCGCGAACAGATCGCGTCCGCCGTTAATGTCATTATTCAGGTTCAGCGTCTGCGCGACGGCTCGCGTAAGGTCACGCACGTATCGGAAATTACGGGCATGGAAGGCGATGTCGTCACCATGCAGGATCTGTTCAAGCTTGAATTCCTTGGTGAAGATGAAAATGGAAAGCTCATCACGCGCCTTAAATCCTCCGGCATGCGTCCGAAATTCTGGGACAATGCCCGCCAGTTCGGCGTCGAAAAAATGGTTCTCGACGCCATGGAAGAAGCCTACGGTTAAGCATATATGACGTTGCCTTTGATCATCGGTGCCCTGATCGTCCTGCTTGTCGTCGGGATGATTCTTGCGATCCGCGCGAACAACGCGGCGGAGCGCCGCAACCGCATAATGTCGGTGATCGGCAACCAGAAGGCGCTGGAGAAGGGTAAAAAAGGCAATATCCAGGAACAGCGCCGCGCAGAACTTGCCCGCAAGCTGAAAGAAGTCGAGGAAGAAGTCGGGAAAAAGAAAAAAGAACGCACGCTTGATGAATTGATCACGCAGGCGGGATTTGAATTTTCCGTGCAAAAATATTGGGCCGTATCGGCGGTGGTCGGCGCGGTGGCGACGGTGCTGGCGTTTGTCCTTGGGTATTCTTTGTTCGTGGTGATTATGATCGGCATCACGGGATTTTTAGGTTTGCCGCGTTTTTTCCTGAATTTTTGCGCGAAGCGGCGCCAGAAAAAATTTCTCGAGGAATTTGCAGATGCGCTGGAGGCCATGACCCGTCTTTTAAAGGCCGGCATGCCCGTGACGGAAGCCATTAAAATGGTGGCGCGTGAATATACCGGGCCGATCGGCGAGGAAATGAGCCGCATTTTCGATCAGCAGAAAGTCGGCATCCCCTTGCCGGAGGCCGTGATCGGTTGCGCCAAGCGCATGCCGTTGCCGGAAGTGCAGATGTTCGCCACGGCGGTCGCCATTCAGACGCAGACGGGGTCGAGCCTGTCCGACGTTCTTATGAACCTCGCCGGCGTTATCCGCGCGCGGTATCGTTTGAAGCGCAAGGTGGCGGCGTTGTCGTCCGAAGCAAAGGCGTCGGCCATGATTATCGGCGCGCTGCCATGTATCGTCGCGCTCGGCATGTATGTGGTGAACCGGAAATATATCGAAGTTTTGTTTTACGACCCGACGGGCAAGCTTTTGCTGGGCGGAGCGATTTTCTGGATGTTCTGCGGCATTATGGTGATGCGCCAGATGATCAATTTCAAGGTGTAAGATGGGCGGAATCAACAGCGACGTCATTATCGTTATCGTCAGCGCCCTGGCCGCCGCGCTGTCGTTCGCCGCGTTCGCCTTGCCGATGTTAAGGCGCGGCGAAAAGAAGGAACGGTATCGTTCCGTCATCGAAAAGCGCCGCAAAGCATTGTATGCGAGTTCGCGCGAAGAACTGGACCGCAAAGGCGGACAGAAAACATTGTCGGCCAAAGAATCCGTCGCGCTGTTTTTCAAAGTGCAGCAGATGGCCGGGGAATTCGGCGAAAAGGTGCGCGACCAGCTCAATCAGGCCGGTATCCGCAGCCCGAGCGCGCCGATCACCTATATGGTTTCGATGATTTTGCTGCCGATTTTTTTCTGCGGCATTTCCATGTTGTTTATTTCGGCAGCGGAAAAGGAAATTTCGAGTTTTGCGGAGATGATCATTTATCTGGGCGCGATGTTCTCAGGTTTTTATTTGCCGCGTATCCTTGTGAAGAACAAGGCCATCAAGCGTCAGGAAGAATTGAACATTACATTCCCCGATGCCTTGGACATGATGCTGATCTGCGTGCAGGGGGGGATCGGTCTGGAACAGGCGGTTGACCGCGTGGCCGACGAAGTGGCCGAGCATGCCGAAGTATTGGCCGAGGAATTGGGTATTCTGAGCGCAGAGATGGCCATGCTGAACGACCGCCGCACGGCACTGTCGGATTTCGGCAAGCGCGTGGGAGGCTTTGGGAAATCGTTTGCCACGGCGCTTATTCAGGCGGAGCAATACGGCACGTCGATTTCACAGGCGCTGCGCGTGATGGCGGACGAATTGCGGGATCTGCGCATGGCCGCCGCCGAACAAAAGGCGATGGCGTTGCCGCCGAAGCTGACCGTGCCGATGATCCTTTTCTTCCTGCCTTCGTTGTTCATTGTCATTCTGGGCCCTGCGGGTATCGAAGCGTCCCGCGCGGGCATCGGCGGATAGGAATAAGAAAAGGGCGCCCGGTGGCGCCCTTTGATATTTCTGTGCCGATCCGCGTCAGTTGCGATTGGGTTTTTTCGCAGGCGCGGGGGCGGGTTTCGTTCCGCCAGCCGCCGGGCTGGTCGCCGCCGGGACGGCGGTTTCCTGCAGCGTGGAAATGATGCGGTAGTTACGCTCAATCTCCGTGCGGCGCGGGGAAAGCTTGCGGGCCTTATCGAGAACGCCCAGTGATTCTTCGAGATGGCCCTGCGAGGCGAGGTTCAGCGCGAGGTTATTGAGGATCGGCGCCGGATCGCCTTTCCAGTTGTCGAGACCGCGGCGGAAGGCCACTTCGGCTTGCTCATGATAGTTCTGCGCGTCGAGCGCGGTGCCGAGCGCAAGATATGCGCGGCCGTTTTTATCGTTCAGGACGACGGCTTCGCGGGCGTATTTTTCCGCTTCTTTATACTGGCCGAGGCCGAGATGCACCATCGCCATTTCCGTGACGGTTTCGGTATCGACGTCATCGCCGGAGACGTGTTTGGTCAACACAAGGCGGGCTTTGTTGAGCTGCTCATCCTCGCGCAGGGCGCGGGCGAAACGGGTGGCGACGACGGCGTTGTTCGGGTTGCGTTGATATACCTGTTCGAGCAGGACGAGGCTTTGCTGCGTATCACCGGCGGCTTCGGCCTGGTTCAACGCTTTTTCAATCGCCGAGTCAACGGAGCCTGCCGGGCGCGCGGCGGCGCTGCCCGCTGTATTCGCTGTGGTGCCGCAGGCCGAAAGGGCCAGAACGGAAACGGCCATAAGGGACCATTTGAAGGAAACAGGGAGGCTTTTATGCGTCATTGTCAGTATCCTGATATCGTTATCGGGCGCCTGCGGCGCGTTCATATTACCGGATCATCAGGTCCATGAAGTCCTGAAAATCCTCCATCTCATCAAGCATATCGTTATGCATCCGGCGTATTTCCTCGTCCCTGTCGTCGTCGAGGGTTGCATCATCCCCCGAATAGGAGGAGGGCAGCTCGCGCGGGACACGCGGTTCCGGGATACGGTCGTTGATCTGCGTGGTCTTCACTTCATGGCATATATCGGGACAAAAATAAACACTTGTCGGCTGGCAATCGCTGCGGCCGCGGCCCGTATCGTTGGCACAGCTGCGGCGGATGCGGACATAATTCTTCTTGGGGCTGGCCACGACGACATGGCGCTGCATCACGACCTCTCCCTTATCGTCGAGGACGGTGAAATAGGTGGCGCCCGCGCCGCGCGGGATCAGGACCAGCGTTTTGGGGCTGTCGAGCACGACGCTCAGATGTTGGGGGTTGCCGACAATCACGCTGACGGCGTTACGGTCGAGGCGCACGATGTCCGATTTATCGGGCGTCAGGCGCAGCATCGGGTGGGTGGTGGCCAGATCCGGCGTGCTGGCATCGGCGTCGGCGCCCGGCGCGGAAGCGGCGGTGACGGGCGGGATCAGGTCCTGCGCCTGTGCGGCCACGGATGAGGTCCCCGCGGCCAGAACGGTCAGGAGGGCGAGAGACAGAATATGACAATATTTCATCAGGGTGCCGTTGGTTGGAGGAAGAGGGCGAAATCGCCCGAGAAACTCAAGAAAACAACTCCATTAACTATACCCCGAAAGGGGGTTTTCGGCACGTTTTTTCTATTCGGATTTATGTCAATTTTTAACGTCTTACGGCAGCAAAACGTCGTCGATCTGGCGTACCAGGTCGCTCAAATGAAACGGCTTGGACAGGATGCGGGCATGGGGCGCCGATTGCGCGCCCACGGCCATGGCGGTAAAGCCGGTGATGAACATGACCTTTAACCCCGGGCGCAGGGTGATGGCGCGTTGTGACAATTCGATGCCGTCCATGCCGGGCATGACGATATCCGCAAGCAGAAGGTCGTAATGTTTGATTTCCTGTTCGAGTTCGGTGAGCGCGTGCAGGCCGTCCGCGCAGGGCGTCACGCGATGCCCGGCCTTTTCCAGCGCGGCGGTCAGAAACTGCCGCATGGATGTATCGTCTTCGGCAAGAAGGATCGAAGCCATGAATAACTCTCCCTTTCTTATTGAAAGCCCGGGGGCGATACTTCACAAATATTTTATGGGTTTCATCCACATGGGAAAGGGCGCGCGCCGATGAGTGTACTGGGTTTGATCGCGGACATCGGGGGCACGAATGCGCGTTTCGCGCTGGCGTCGGAAAGCGGGTACAGCCATGAAATCAGCCTGTTATGCAAGGATTACGCAGGCCCGGTCGAAGCCGCGCAGGATTATTTCAGGAAAACCGGGATCGATGGGGCAAGCCTTCGCGCCGGCGCGTTCGACGTGGCGGGACCGGTCAATGGCGACTGGTTCGCGCTGACCAATCATGAATGGGCTTTCTCGATTGAGGAAACGCGCAAAGCGTTAGGGTTCGACAGGCTCAAGGTCATGAACGATTTCGAAGCCGTCGCGCTGGCGATCCCCGCGCTGGAGGATAAATACATCGTCAAGGTCGGCGCCAATGGCGAAAAACAGCATGGAAAAAATATCGGCGTGATCGGCCCGGGCACGGGGCTTGGCGTGGCGGCCCTGTTCTGGGATGGAAAAGAATATATCGCCAGCCCGTGCGAAGGCGGGCATACGAGCGTGCCGGTGCAAACGCAGCGTCAGTTCGACGTGACGCAGGATCTGCTGAAAAACAAAGGCTATTCGCATATCTCCGCCGAGCGTGTGTGTTCGGGGAAGGGAATTGAAAATATCTATGGCGCGTTGCGCCGGATCGACGGGCGCGGGGATCTGCCCGATCGCACGGCGGAGGAAATCAGCAAGGCCGCGATCGCCGGGCAATGCGCAACGTCGCAAGAAACGCTCGGCATGTTCATCGAGTTTTTAGGCGTCGTCAGCGGCAATCTGGCGTTGACGCTGAATGCGGGCGGCGGAATTTACATCGCGGGCGGCATTCCGCTGAAACTCGGCGAGCATTTCATGCAGTCAGCCTTCCGCGACCGTTTCGAAGCCAAAGGCCGCCACGCGGATATCATGAAGGAAATTCCCACTTACCTGATTACGCATCCATACATCGCCTTTGAGGGCCTGCGTTACGATCTGATGCGCCGGGACATGGCATAAGACGCTGTTGACCGGGGCGGGGGAACGGGCGCCGGCCGTCTGTTCTGCGCCGGCGGGCCATGTGCGGCGGATGGAATCGATAAGGCGCTGCGTCAGAAGCGCGGGCGGCGGCGCGATAATGCGCACCGCGGGCAGGTCTGGAAATAACGCGCCGGACATAAGCGTTTGCGGGGCCGACGGCCAGTCGAGCAATTCAAGATTTCCGTCGTTATCTTCCACCAGCGCGGTGTGGTTGCCGCGCAGCCAGCTTCCGCAATTGGCGTAGACGACGGTGCGAATGCGTTTGAGCGCGGGAATATGCGTGTGGCCGCAGATCACGCCGTCGGCGCCGACGCGCACGGCTTCGCGGTAAATCATCCGTTCGAAATCATTGATGAAATCGAGGGCTTTCTGCCCCTGCCTGCCGAGGAATTTCGCCAGCGAGAAAGGTTTCACGGCGCCGTCGATCACGATCGTGGCGTGCGCCTCGTGGCCGCGCAGGAGGTCGAGCAGGCGGTCATAGATCCTGTCGCTCCAGCGGGACATGCCGCCGAGCAGGGCGCGGTCGAACTGGTCGCCGTGGAGGACCAGCATGCGCCGCCCGTCGGCGAGGGGGTGCATGACACGGTCGCGGATCGTGATGCCCATGCGCCGGGCGAAACGCAGGCGCCGGAAAATCGGCACCCAGCGCACCGCTTCGTCATGATTGCCGGGAATGTAGAAAATCCGCGTGCCGCCGCGTGCCTTGCGCACGAGTTCGTCGAGAACCGCGGTGATGTCGTCGTTCCAGTGCCAGCGCTTGGACATTTTCCAGCCGTCGATGATATCGCCGACGAGATAGAGGGAATCGGATTCGGTATGTTTGAGGAAATCCAGCAGCGCCGGGGCATCGAACGATTTCGCGCCGATGTGGAAATCGGAGAGGAAGATCGTGCGGTAACGGCGCACGCTATGGTTAAAAAACGAATTCAAGATGCGGGAATCACATCGTTGCGGACGAATACTCCGTTCAGGGTAGCATATCCTTATTGCGATGCAATAATTAACGCGCGGCGGCGAGGAATTGCCGCGCGGCTTCTTCCCATGTGTATTTTTCCGCGACCTCGCGCACGCGGTCCGCGGCGGTGCCGTGGCGCAGGGCTTCGCGCGCGGCGGCGGCGAGATCGTCGCCCACCGCGCCCAGTTCGGGACGCGTGATGATGTCCTTCGGCCCGATGACGTTATAGCCCGCGAGCGGCAGGCCGCTGGCCATCGCTTCGATCAGCACCATGCCGAACGTGTCGGTGCGCGAAGGGAAGACGAAGACGTCCGCGCTGCGGTAATGATCGGCGAGATCCGTTCCGGTTTTCTTGCCCGTAAAAATCACGCCGGGATATTTTGTCTTTAACGCCGTGAGATCCGGCCCGTGCCCGACGACGACCTTGCTGCCGTGCCAGTCCATGGCGAGAAAATCCTCGATGCTTTTTTCAATCGCGATCCGGCCGACATACAGCGCGACGGGTTTTTTCAGGTCCGCGAATAAATTTTTATCGCCGGGATAAAACATATTGCGGTCAACCCCGCGCGTCAGCCGCGCCATCGGGGCCGTGAAACCCCAGCCGCGCAGTTCGTCTTCGAGGCTTTGCGTCGCCACCATCACGCTTTGCGAATGTGCGTGAAACCATGTGATGAGCTTGACCGACCACGCATAGGATAATTCGGCCAGCGGCGGGAAATGTTTGCGCACGCGGCGTTCCATGTAGTCGGGAAATTGCGTGTGGTAGCAGGTGGAGTAGGGAATTTTTTCTTTTTCTGCGACGGCGCGCGCGGCAAGACCCAGCGGCCCTTCGGTGGCGATGTGCAGCGCGTCGGGCGCATAATCGGCGATCAGGCGGCGCAGGCGCCGCCGGGCGAAGAGCGTCAGTTTGATTTCGGCATAGCCCGGCATCGGCATGCGCCACGGGAAATCGCCGGGACCGATAACGCGGCATTCGTGGCCGTCTTTGACGAGTTCGGGGATGATGTACTCATACGTGCGGACCACGCCATTGAGTTGCGGGTGCCAGGCATCGGAGACGATCAGGATTTTCATATTCTTTACGCGCTCGTGAAACGTGACTTTTTACGTCTGCAATCATACACTTGGCCATGATGTCCGCAAAGCCGCCAAAAATCCTTCTTTTTGCCGCCCTGCTGTGTGCCGCCGCCGCGGCGCCCGCCGTGGCGCAGACCTGCGAGGTCAATGTCGAGGAAATCACGCGCCTGCGCGCGCCCGCTTTCGACAATTACACGAAGTGGGACGAGATTTTCGGCGGCGACGGGATGGAACAGTTTTCGGATTTCGTTCCGATGCCGGACGGATCGGTCGTGGCCGCCGGTTCGTACACCAAGGATGGCAAGGACCCGGTTTACAAACCGCTTCTGGTGCAGATGGACGACCGGGGCAAGGTGAAATGGGAAACGCGCGAGGATGAAAAATCCTTTAAGACCATCAACCGCATCATTCCGTTCGATAAAGGGTTCGCGGCGCTGGGCGATCTCAACGACGCGTCGCAAGGCGACGGGATTTACGTCGCGCTGTATGGCGATGACGGCAAGCGCAAAAGCCAGTTCCCGATTTTTGAAAAGGGTCACAATCTGGACGGCAAGGCGATTGCCGCCTCCGCCGATGGGAAATCGTTGATCATTGCCGCGCAGGTCAATCCCGGCGGCGGCACGGGCGGGCAATATGGCGTGCTGTATAAATACACCGCCGGCGGCAAGAAAATCTGGCGGCACGGTTATTCACCGGGCACGCGCAGCGTCTTTCATAATCTAAGCGCATCGACCATGGGCGGTTATATCGCGGTGGGCGAAGTCGAACAGCCCGACGGCCGCATGGCCGCGTGGCTGGTCCGTGTCGATGACAATGGCGCGATCATGTGGCAGCGCGCCTATGCGCGGGGCAGTTACGCCGCGTTTTTAAGCGCGACGCCGATCGACAAGGATTCCATACTTCTGGGCGGTCAGGTGAAACCGTCGGGCGGCGGCCGCACGTCCGGCTGGGTGATGAAGGTCAGCATTGCGGGCAATATTATCTGGCAGCGTTATTACGCGGGCAGTTTCAATTATACTGTGCGCGATCTGATGGCGTATGACGACGGGCGCAGTGTCGCGTTGATGGCCGCGCTGCCCAAAACGATTGCCGACCGCACGCATGTGCGCCTGATGACCTTCAGCCCGCGCGGTTATTTGATGAATGTCGAGGAATTCAGCGAAGGGCAGGGCGCGCAGGCCTTTACGCTTGGCGAAGGGTTTCAGGGCGAGCGCATCATGGCCGGTTTCGCGCAGATCAAATACGCCGAGGCCACCGCGATCAATGAAATTCCTATCGATACATACAATGGCTGGATCGTCGCCGTGCCGGCGCTCGACCCGTACGAAGATCCATGCCTGCCGGGAAGTCTGGAACCATGAACGAAGAAGATGAAGAACTTGAAACGCTGCGCGTGGGCGTGCCCGCCGATATCAGCGGAGAACGCCTTGATAAGGCGCTGGCGGCGTTGTGCGACGATTATTCGCGCTCGCGCATCCAATCGCTTATCGAAGACGGGGATGTCACGCTCAACGGTAAAGTCTGCACCAGCAGCAAACAGAAAGTCGTCGCGGGCGATGTCATCAAGCTGACGGTCCCGCCGGTCATCGATGCCATTCCCAAGCCGGAAGACATTCCGCTCGATATCGTGTATCAGGATGACGATCTTCTCGTCATCAACAAGCCCGTCGGGCTGACCGTCCATCCGGGCGCGGGGCAGCATTCGGGCACGCTGGTCAATGCGCTGCTGTATCATTGCGCAGGCGAGCTTTCGGGGATCGGCGGCGTTGCGCGCCCGGGCATTGTGCATCGTCTGGACAAGGATACGAGCGGTCTTATGGTCGTTGCGAAAAACGACCGCGCGCATCAGGGATTGTCGGAGCAGCTCGTCGACCGCACGCTCGGGCGCATTTACACCGCGTTCGTGTGGAAGGTGCCGATGCCGATCAAGGGCATTATCGATCAGCCGATCGGCCGCCACAAAATCAGCCGCATCAAGATGGCCGTGCGCGGTGCGTCGGCGCGTGACGCCACGACGCATTATCATGTCGAACAGGCCTATGGCCACACGGCGGCGAAAGTGATCTGCCAGCTTGAAAGCGGGCGCACGCACCAGATCCGCGTCCACATGGCCCATCTGAAGCACCCGCTGATCGGCGATGCTTTGTACGGATTGACGGAGCAGGAGGGCCGCAGCCTTCTCAACCGGGCGGGGCTTCAGGAAGAGGCCCGCAGCCAGATCCTTTCCCTGGACCGGCAGGCCCTCCATGCCGGGATTATCGGCTTCGTCCACCCCGTTACGGGGGAGGAAATGGAGTTTGAGGCCGATCTGCCCGAAGACCTTTTGGCGCTGGAAAGCGTATTGGAAACAATAGGTTAAGCGTTACCTTTTTCCCAAATTTGCGTGTTATGTAAAATTTTAGGTATTCTAAAATTGTAATTAACGCACTCCTTGCGTTGGTGTTTGGTCATAAGGACAAATGGCTAAGAGGGACGACTTTCTAACTTGGACTAAAGCTTAACCGATCTGGTACCCATACGACTAA
>CAYPCP010000045.1:0-14312 GCA_964409255.1 uncultured Pseudobdellovibrionaceae bacterium | reverse complement strand
CAATGCCGGAATTCGTTGCTTACTGTTTTTTCAGTATTTTTTGCCTTTTGGCAAGTCCATTTGCGGTGGAGGGCTGAAAATATTTTATGGAACTCAGCTTTTGTGATTTTTTTGCACGCGGGCGAAATAGGCGTCGATACCATTATGCAAAGCTGCGGCAACTTTGCGCCGATACTCGGGGGTTGAGAGCGCCTGGGCTTCGCTATCGTTTGACATAAATCCAATCTCAACAAGGATCGACGGGATGTCCGGCGCTTTCAATACGGCGAAGCCGGCGTAGCGGTGCGTGCGGTCGAGCGTTTTGATATTGCCGTTCTTCAGCGTGCTGACCACCGTGTTGGCGAGGAACTTCGACTGGTTCATCGTGTCGCGCACGGTAAGGTCGATGAGAATGTCGGCGACATCCTTGTCTTCGTGGCTGAGGTCGACTCCGCCGATCAGGTCGGCCTTGTTTTCGCGGGCGGCGAGCTTCGCCGTCTGCGCGTCCGATGCCTTGTCCGAGAGCGTGTAGACCGATGCGCCGCGCACGACGGGTTTGTCGATGGAGTCCGCGTGGATGGAGATAAACAGATCCGCACCTGCCTTGCGCGCGAAATTCACGCGCTCATGCAGCTTGATGAATTTATCCGTATCGCGCGTGAGTTTGACGCGGTAACGGCCGCTGGCTTCGAGCTGGGCTTTCAATTCTTTCGCGGTGCCGAGCGTGACGTTCTTTTCGCGGTGGCTGCCATTCACGGCGCCGGGGTCCTGCCCGCCATGGCCGGGGTCGATGACGATCAGCGGTTTTTCACCGCTGGGCGTGGCGGGCGGTTTGCGCGCGGGCGGCTGGGGGGCGGGGGCGCTGCTGACGGTGCGTTCCTGATCGTACGGTTTTGCGCCGGGCGTCATGCCGGCCACGGTTTCGCCCGCCCGCAGCGTTCCCAGAACGATGTTTTTCGATTTGTTGAATTCGGCCTGCGACGCCGGCGCGTAATCGACGACGAGGCGGGTCGGCTGGCTGCCGTTCGCGGGCAGCAGGAAAGCGCCCTTCACGAGCGCGAGGGAATCCAGCTCGACGACGATGCGCGACACCCCCGGCTGCAACAGTCCGGTGCGGATACCCTTTACGTGCGTGCCCGGTGCCTTGCCGATGTCCCCGGCTTTCCATGCGAAGGCGGGCAGGTCGACGACCACCCGGCTCGGCCCCGACAGGGCGAAGGCCCGGAAGTCGGCGGTCTGGTTTAAATCGAGCACCATGCGGACCTTGCCGGGATGCGCCCCGAAGCGCACGGCGCCGACCTCCAGTGCCCGGGCAGGGGCGGCGGCGAACAAAAGGCAGCTGATCAGAAGGCAAAATGAAATAAGACGGGACAAGGGGACCGGCGGCAATCAAGAGTTACGAACGGGTTCAACCTACCATAATAATTTGCGGATGACAGGGAAAATCAGGCATTCCGCGCCTCGGGCGATTTAACCGTTGTACTGACCCGGCCACCTGTGTATTGTGCCTGAAGCGACACGTTGCAGCCTTGCATTATTAACGGAAGATACTGATTTTAAAGGTTTCGCAGGCAGCAACGGACATGGAAGGTCAGACATTTGGCCCTTTCCGTAACGGCGCAGGAAAACAGGATTGACGGCGCGGCCCCCTTTTCAGGCCAGCAGCCCAAGAAAATGCAGACTGTCGCCGCTGCCGGTTAAGACCTCTCCATATATAACGAATATTGAAGGCGCTTATGCGCTGTTCATCCTTTTTGTCGCGCCAAGGATGGCTGGCTGCCGTGCGCCGAAAGGAATTTAAAATGATTAGAACAATGCTGATCGACGCAACCCACGCCGAAGAAACAAGGGTTGCCGTCGTCGAAGGCCACCGTCTCGTTGACTTCGATTACGAAAGCAAGGTGCGCAAACAACTCAAAGGCGGGATCTTCCTTGCCAAGGTCACCCGGGTCGAACCCTCGCTTCAGGCGGCCTTCGTCAACTTCGGCGGTAACCGTCACGGCTTCCTGCCTTTCTCTGAAATTCACCCTGATTATTTCCGCATCCCGGTCGCCGACCGCGAGGCGCTTCTTGCCGCGCAGGCCGCCGAACTCGAAGAGCATGACGAAGAACATGCCGACCGCGACGAAGACGACGCGCACGCCGATGGCGAAAGCCGCGAGGAAGCTTCCGACGAAGAGGACGAGGAAGAAGAGGATTACGTTGTCGAAGTCGGTGGCGAAGACAAGCCCGGCGCGGACGATGACGAAGAAGAAACCGAAATTTTTGCCGATGCCCACGCGCATGACGACGACGAGGAAGATGCGGATGAAGAAGACGATGCCGACAACCGCTTCAACGCCGCCCATGACGAACACGACGAACATGATCACGAGGATGATTTCCTCGCGCCGGGTAACGAATTGTCCGACGATGAAGACGATATAAACGGCAACCGTTCCGACGGTGCCGAAACCCATGAAGGCGATCAGCCGGAAAACGGCCAGCGCCGCGGTCGCGGCCGTGGTCGTGGACGGGGTCGGGGCCGTGGCCGCGATGGCCGTAATGGGGGTGGCGGAGGCCGCCGCATGGAATCGCGCAGCAAGCGCGTGGAAATGGTCGGCGGCGACGGTGCCGATGGCGACCGTCCGTTCCGTTACAATCTGCGCCGCCAGTACAAAATCCAGGAAGTCATCAAGCGCGGCCAGATCATGCTGATCCAGGTCTCGAAGGAAGAGCGCGGCAACAAAGGCGCCGCCGTGACATCGTACCTGTCGCTGCCGGGCCGCTACTGCGTTCTGATGCCGAATTCCCCGCGCGGCGGCGGCGTATCGCGCAAGATCGCGAATTTCCAGGACCGCAAACGCATGAAAGAAGTTCTCTCCGATCTCGAAGTGCCCGATGGCATGTCGGTGATCCTGCGCACCGCCGGTCTGGAACGCGCCAAGGATGAAATCAAACGCGACCTCGATTATCTCACCCGCCTGTGGAATACGATCCGCGAAGACACGCTGAAATCATCCGCCCCGGCGATGATTTACGAAGAAGGCAACCTTATCAAACGCGCGATCCGCGACCTGTATGGCCGCGATATCGAAGAGGTTTTTGTCGCCGGCAACGAAGGTTACAAAACCGCGCGCGATTTCATGAAGATGCTGATGCCTTCGCACGTGAAAAAAGTGCAGGAATACAAAGACAGCAAAGTGCCGCTGTTCCACAAGCATAAGGTCGAAAGCCAGATCAGCGATATCGGCAAGCCGAGCGTGACGCTGAAATCCGGCGGTTATCTCGTGATCAACCCGACCGAGGCGCTGGTGTCGATCGACGTCAACTCCGGCCGCTCGACGCGCGAACGCCATATCGAGGAAACCGCGCTCAAGACCAATATGGAAGCCGCCGAAGAAGTGGCCCGCCAATTGCGCCTGCGCGATCTTGGCGGCCTGATCGTCATCGACTTCATCGACATGGAAGACCGCCGCAACAACCGCAAGGTTGAAAACAAACTGAAACAGGCGCTCTCGAACGACCGCGCCCGTATCCAGATCGGCCGCATTTCATCCTTCGGTCTTCTGGAACTTTCGCGTCAGCGTCTCAACCCGTCCCTGACCGAGGCGCAGTTTGAAAAATGCCCGCATTGTCAGGGCGTCGGTTCGATCCGCACGCCGGACTTTGCCGCCATTTCCTTCCTGCGTTCTTTGGAAGACGAAGGGATCAAGGGCCGCGCATCCGAAGTCATCGCGACGCTGCCCGATGCTGTCGCGCTTTATATCCTCAATCACAAAAGCCAGATGCTGGCGGATATCGAATCCCGCTATGGCATCCGCGTTCACATCCGCACGTCCGACGACATGCCGCGCTCCGAATTCACGATCGATGTCGTGAAGAAGGCCAGCAGCGCCGCCGCCGATGCGGGTGACGAAGACGAAGAAAACGCCGATGGCGGTGATGAAAGCGAAGAGCGCATCGTTTCCCCGGCGCAGGGCGAAGAAGGCGATCAGAAACGCCGCCGCCGCCGTGGCCGTCGTGGCGGCCGCCGTCGTGGCGGTCGTGATGACGATGCCTCCGAATCCGTCGAAACGCAGGACGAAGGCGACGAACAATCCGCCAACGGACGCGACGATAGCGACGCGGGCGATGAAGAGACCGAAGAATCCAATGGCCGCAAGTCCACTCGCGCGCCGCGTGAAAAACGCGCCGATGACGAGCAGGGCGAAGGGGACGGCGAAGGCCGCCGTCGCCGTCGTCGCGGAGGGCGCGGCCGCCGTGGCGGTCGCGGTCGTGACGGGCGTGCTGACGATGTAAATGGAAACGATAACGGCGGCGAGACGCAGCGTTTTGCCGAAGACCGTCCGCCGCTTCCCGATATGCCGCCTGCCCGTGAGGCGCAGATACAGGCCGAACCGGTTTATACGTCTGCCCGCGCGAATGACGATGCCGGGTTGGCCGCTCCGGTTAAAAAGGACTATGAAAAGGTCAACGAAGCCCCGACTGAAAAGAAAAAGGGCTGGTGGAACCGCCTCGGTAAATAAATTTTCCGAAATAATTTTTAAGGCAGGCGCTTGGGTTTTCCAAGCGCCTGTTTTTATTGGGTAATTTTTTACAGATGCCTAAAATTTTATCTAAATTGCGGAGAATATTCAGGGGCATTTAAGTTTTCATAATTATACTAAAAATTGAAGGGTTTTTGAGACGGTTTTGAGCGAAGTTGCAAGCAGTTTGCTCCCGGTCCGAAAATCCGCCCGAATGGGGGTTCTTCCGCGCGAGAGGGGCGCGAAGAACAGGCGACCTGGAACAGGGCGCCGCCCCAGCTGGGAGGGTAGGAAGTTGATGCAGGTTTCTATTCGTTTGTGTGTTGCGCCTTAGCGGGTTTTCGTTGCCCCGCATATCTCACCCTGGCTGGGCGCTCATGGCATGCAAACGGGTTCGTCCCCCTTGGCCACCGGAGAAATCCGGTGGCTTTTTTTTAATCCCGCGCACCGCGATCGGGAGGCTTTTTTTATCTGCGGGCCGTGGTGTTTTGTGATAGATACGAAGGGCGTGTTACATTTGTCTATCACCCGACCACGAAGGATTATTCGATGTCCGTATCCAAACTTCCCCTCGCTCTGAGCGCCGTCATGTTGCTGGGTGTCATGCCCGCCTATGCCGAAGACGCGCCGTCGGCGCAGCCCGCGAAACAGGAAGAAAAGGCGACGAGCAACGTCAAGGCGAAGCCGGCCGAGCCTGCACCGCCGAAAATGCCCAAGACAATCAAAAATCCCGAAGCCGGAAACCCGGTTCAGGAATGGATCGCCGCGGAAAACAAACTGATCGACACGCTGTCCGCGAAGGACCAGAAAACATTTTATATCATGCGCAATAAATACGGCGTGATCCGCAGCGTGCGGATCGTCGAACGCGATGTGAAAAACGCGGTGAAGGAATGCGGCAAGGCCAACCCCGACATAAAATCGACCATGGATGGCCGTTTCAAGGAATGGCAGGATGCGGTCCTGCCGACGATCGATCTGGCGGAAAAGTTTTTTAACGAAGAAGTCGACGCGCAGAAGGTCGTTTTTCCAAGCGATTTCCGCCATGTCCTGAAACTCAACGACAAAGCCTATGAATACGGCGAAAGCAAAGTCGAAAAACAGCCGGTCAGCTCGAAAGAAGCCTGCCAGGGATTGCTCGACAGCATGGACCGCACCGAAAACAAAATGGTTGAGCTGCTGCAGGACATCCTGCTGCCCGAAAGCGTGATCCGCGAACGCGCGGCGCGCGCCGAGGAAGCGGAAGAAGCGGCGAAGGCGAAAAAAGCCTCCGAATAATTTCCGATGAAAATACTTCAGGTTATGGCAGGGGCGGAACATGGCGGGGCCGAAATGGCGTTCGTCGATATGTGCGTCGCGCTCCATCAGGCCGGGGAAGAGATCGAGGTTGTCACCCGTTCCAACGATGTGCGCGTGCCTTTGCTGCTCGATGCGGGCCTGACCGTTCATACCGCGCCGTTCGGCGGGGCGGTCGATGTGTATACCAACTGGCGCGTGGGCAAGATCATCGCCAAGTTCCAGCCGCAGATCGTCCAGACATGGATGTCGCGCGCGGCGCTGAAAACGCCCAACTGGTCGTCGACAAAAACGGCGCAGCGTTATCTGACGGTCGCGCGCCTTGGCGGATATTACAAAGTCTCCAATTTCCGCAGCATGGATTATTTCGTCACCATCACGCCGGATTTAAAACGCCATCTGGTCGACGGCGGCATCGCGCCGGAAAAGGTGCAGTTCATCAATAATTTCGCCGAAACCGAAACCCATGTGACGCCGGTGAAAAAACCGGATTTCGGCACGCCGGAGGATGCGCCTGTTCTGCTGACGCTGGCGCGGCTTCATGAAAACAAGGCGCTCGATATTCTTATCCGTACGCTGCCCGATCTGCCCGGTGTTTATACGTGGCTGGCGGGCGAGGGGCCGGACCGCGCCAAGCTTGAAAAGCTTGCCCATGAGCTGGGCGTGGCGGAGCGCGTGAAATTTCTCGGCTGGCGCACCGATCGCGCGGCGCTGTTGCGCGCGGCGGATGTCTGCGTATTTGCGTCGCGCATCGAACCGTTCGGTACTGTCTTCGCGCAGGCATGGGCGGAGAAAACGCCCGTCATCGTGTCCGACGCCGACGGACCGCGCCAATTCTGCCGCGATGGTGAAGATTCCCTGATGGTGCCGCGTGATGACGTGGCGGCTTTGAAAAACGCGATTGCGCGTCTTCTGGGTGATAAGGCGCTTCAGGCGTTATTGGTCAAAAACGGCCATCAGCGGTACCTGAACGAATTCACACGCGAAAAATGCGTGTCATCCTATATGGGATTTTATCTTGAAATCCTTAAGCGCGAGCATTTGCTCTGAGCTGGTAAAGCTGCGCGATCAATAAACCGACAACGATAAACGCACCCGCCTGATGCGCTGCCGCCGTGTGCAGATGCACCTGTGAGAGCAGCGTCGCCATGCCAAGACCGACCTGAATAAAAACCATCGCCGCCAGCGGTCCGTTTTTAACGCGCCAGGCGAAGGACAACACCACAAGCATCGTAATCACCGCGATCCAGCGGTGGACGAATTGAACCCCTGCCGGATCGTTGATGAAGGCGGCGGCATTGACCGCTTCCATCGGGATTAAATGTTTCCCCATCAACGGCCATTCGTTGTACAGAAGCCCGCCGTCAAGCCCCG
Source organism: uncultured Pseudobdellovibrionaceae bacterium (assembly GCA_964409255.1). Lineage (GTDB taxonomy): Bacteria > Pseudomonadota > Alphaproteobacteria > Micavibrionales > Micavibrionaceae > CAYPCP01. The sequence continues at coordinate 7,155 of CAYPCP010000045.1, read as the reverse complement.
CCGTAAATGCGCCCCAGATGATCGTAACCGTTACGAAAAAAAGCGCGGTCCATCCATGGCGGCGGATGCAGAACGTCGCCGCGCGCACGGGTTTCCCCAGAAAATCAAAGCCGATCCAGACCAGATACCCGAAAATTAAAAACGCCAGGCCCAGATGCGCCGCCAAACGGAAATGCGATACGCTCGGGCGCTCGACCAGGCCGCTTTTCACCATGTACCAGCCCAGAACACCCTGCAGGCCGCCGAGAACAAAACCGACAAGCAGTTTGAATTTGTACCCATGCGGAATCATGCCGCGCACCCAGAAAAACAGCAGCGGCACCGCATACGCGACGCCGATCAACCGGCCCCACAGGCGGTGGAACCATTCCCAGAAGAAAATATTTTTGAAGTCGCCGATCTCCATCCAGAAATTCTTGTGCTTGAATTCCGGCGTTTCCCTGTACAGGCCGAACACGCGTTCCCATTCCGCGTCATTGAGCGGCGGTATAGCGCCGATCAACGGTTTCCATTCAACCATCGACAGCCCAGATTCGGTCAGGCGCGTAATCGCGCCGATGACGGCCATGGCAAAGACAAGGAATGCAACGGTAAAAAGCCAATAGGCAATCGGTCTGGACGGGGCGAGAGCTGTCATGCCCTATACATAGGCGTTTGCCGCCCGCCGGAAAAGAAAAACTTGCTACGCCGGGCGCGGGCCGGGTTTGGGCGGCTTCATGCCGCCATGACCCATCAGGACAAGCGATCGTGCATCCCGGCAGTTGGCCTTGCAGTGCGCTACGGTATCGGCAAGGCCCGGATTGAACAGGGCGGGGTCGAGGTCGGCCTCGATCGTGTCGCCGGCCATGATCTTGAACATATAGGGCATGCTTTGGAATTCATCGAACGGGATGACTTCGCCGGACACCATGCATCGCACGAAAGCGACCTTAACGGCCGGTTCCGCATCGGGAACCGGTACTGTCAGCGTGAGGGACGGCGCCGCCAATCCCTTGAACATCTCTGTGAATGTCGAAATGACCGCTGTTTCCAGATTTTGAAGAACCTGTTCGTTCATGGGAATCGCTTCGGCCAGGAACACGTCCCCGCGGATCGGTTTGATCCATCCCTGTTTCGCCGCAAAATCATAGGCGTTGCGGATGCGGAGTCTGGATATTCTTGCCACTTCTTCCCGTTCTTCCTCAAAGGCAAGCGCTGCCTTTTCATCGTTTATGATGGCGTCCCATTCTTCTTGCGTCTCGGGCATGCGGCGCGCCGCCTCTGTTTCATGTTCGGTCGCGCGCAATGCCGTCAGGCTTTCAACATAATTCGGATCGGCATCGACCGTCGGGAAGACGCCGAATTGCGTGATATGGACGGCGGGATAAATATTGACGGTCATGGCGTAAATCCCATCAGGCTGGAGCGGCGCAACAAAGGCGTTTCGTTGCAATGGCGGATCGTGTCGATCGCCGTTAAGGGGAAACGATCGATCGGCATTTCCAGTTCGGTTTTTGGCATCTGAAGAAGACGGAAGAAAGGCTTGTCCGTTTCGCGATGCGACATCGCTGTCGGCTGGCCGTCCAGCACGGCGCGGACATAAACGATTTCCGCGAGCGGCGGCGTGTCGTGCGCCACCGTGATCTCGAAATCCGCCTGACGCCGGCCTTCGGTGTAGAGGGTCAGCAAATGGATATCGCGATCGAAGGCGGGAAGGATTTCGTTATGCGTCAGCACAACGCCTTTGGTCGGCTTAATCCATCCCTGTTCCGATGCCATTTTGTAAGCGCTGCGCAGACGCGCCGCCACGCTGCGGTGAAGTTCTGCGAGATCTTGCGACGCGTGATCGAAATCTTCCATCTCCAGCTGAATTTGTATCGGGTCCTTGCCGGCGGGCATTTGGAACGGGGTGATGAACGGGATCATCATCGCCGTGATGTCCTTCATCGTGCCGTGGGCTTTGCTGGCCGTAAAACTCTCGCGCAGATCGGCGTCGATTTCCCCATGCGGGAAAACGCCGAAAAAAGCGGTATGAATGGCGGCGGGCGAAGGTTTCATGGGCCGTTTTATACCAATTTCATAACATTATGTAAATGTTAATTTTTCCGGGTTGATTAAGGCGCTAAAGGGCTTTAGCTCTATGATCCACAAGGGGGAAACGCCATGGCCGGGCACCACACGACCGATGTCATTATTATAGGGGCGGGCCCGGTGGGTCTGTTCGCGGTATTCGAACTGGGGCTGCTGGACATGAAGGCGCACCTTGTCGATATTCTGGACCGCCCCGGCGGCCAGTGCGCGGAGCTGTATCCCGAAAAACCCATCTATGACATTCCCGCGTTCCCGGTCGTCTCGGGTCAGGCGCTGACCGACAATCTGATGAAACAGATCGAGCCGTTCGGCCCGACTTTCCATTTCAGCCAGATGGCGGAGAAGCTTGAAAAAACCGGCGACGGTAAATGGCGCCTGACGACCGACGAAGGCACCGTGATCGAAGCGCCCGTGGTCGTGATTGCGGCGGGCGGCGGTTCGTTCGTGCCGAAAAAACCGGCAATCCCCGGCATCGAGGAATTTGAAGGCACATCCGTTTTCTATTCCGTCAAAAAGATGGAAGCGTTTCGCGGGAAAAACATCCTGATCGCCGGGGGCGGGGATTCCGCGCTCGACTGGACGGTCAATCTGCAACCGCTGGCGCATCAACTCGCCTTGATCCACCGCCGCGATGATTTCCGTGCGGCGCCGGATACGGTCAATAAAATGCGCGCGCTGGTCGCGGAGCAGAAAATGGCATTGCATATCGGCGATATCAAATCGCTTAACGGTAAAAACGGTTTGCTGGAAAGCGTAACGGTCGAGGCGAAAGGCCAGCCGCCGATGGATCTGGCGTGCGATACGCTGCTGGCGTTTTACGGCCTGACGATGAAGCTCGGCCCGATCGCGAATTTCGGGCTTAACCTTCATGAAAACCTGATTCCCGTTGATACCGAAAAGTTTGAAACGAATACGCAGGGCATCTTTGCGATTGGCGATATCAACTGGTATCCCGGCAAGCTCAAGCTGATCCTGTCCGGTTTCCATGAAGGCGCGCTGATGGCGCAGCAGGCGTTCCGTTATGTGTATCCTGACAAGAAACTTCGGTTCCAGTACACCACCTCGTCGACCGCGCTGCAGGAAAAGCTCGGCGTGTCGGACAAGGCAGCTTAAGGGCACGCATGAACCTGCCGTTCAATATCGTCAATGCCGTTCGCGCCGCTTATCTTTTTTTGATTGCGGAGCGTAATTACCTGCTGCGGCTGGCGGTGGCGCCGGTGCTGATCAAGCTGGTCTGTTATGTCACGGCGCTGGCGCTGGGGTATGAAGACAATCTTCTGCGTATGGCGTTGATCCTCGTTCCGGCGTCGTTGATCGAAGGCTGGATGCTGGCGCATGTCATTCGCCTGATTACGCTGGGGCAGCGCTGGCCGTTTCAGGTCACCGGCGATGACGAGGCCGATATTGCCGTTTTGCAAAAACGCATGCATGGCGTGATGGGCGGGCTGGTCAGCTACGCGCTGATCAATATCCTGCTGGCCGGGCTTCTCGCGGCGATGACGATGTTCGCGCCGGCGGCGCCGGTGGACGGGGCGCAGCCTTCGGCGGGCGATGCGGGCCGCGCGGTCATGATGCTTTTTGCCATGGGCGGGCTGTTGTGGGCGTTTCCGCTGCTGTGGGTGTATATCCCGTTATCCACGTCGTCCGATGCGCGGGCGTGGCTTAAGGACATTCGCGGCATGCGTTTTTCGCTGCCGATGATCGGCGTGTGGCTCCTGTCCTATCTGCCCGTGGCGGCGGTGACGATGCTGGGCGTCAACGCGATCTTGTCGCCGTTCCCCGAAGGGTCGGTTCCCGCGGGCGCGCGTTTCGCCGCGATTATCCTGAGCGTTGTGCTCGATACGCTCAAGGCCCTGATCGGCACGGCGGCGATGACGTTCGCGCTGGGCGATTACCATGCGCGCAAAGGGACCCGTGCATGAAAATTTATGTGACGGATCAAAGCGGTAATAAACACGAACTCGACGCGATCGAAGGCTGGCGCGTCATGGAAATCATCCGCGACCACGGCCTGCCGATCAAGGCGGAATGCGGCGGCGCGTGCGCATGTGCCACCTGCCATGTTTATGTAGACGAAGCGTGGCTTGATAAATTATATCCTATGCAGGACGAAGAGCAGGATATGCTCGATGTCGCGCCCGACGTGAAAGACAATTCACGCCTGTCCTGTCAGATTATCATGGGCGAGGAATTTGACGGTTTGACACTCACCCTCGCCCCAGGAAGCGAACCATGACCCAGGCTGCCTTGCGTAAAAAAGACGAACGTTTCGATGTCGATACCCATTTCGGGTTCGGTGAGAACTGGGCCGATTACGCCAAGAATATCGATGAATCGAAAATCGTCATGGCTGAAGAAGGCATGTGGAAATTGCTGCCGTCCAACGCGCTCGACGGAAAAACCTTTCTCGATATCGGTTGCGGTTCCGGCCTTCATACGCTCAGCGCCCTGCGCAGCGGCATCAAGGGTGCGGCCTGCGTCGATATCGATCCCAATTCCGTGGCGACGACCAAGGCCGTGCTGCAACGATACTGGAAAGAAAACAATTACGTCGCGTTTGAATATAATATTCTTTCGGGCGCGCCCGACCCGCGCCTGCCGGTCGAAGGTTTCGATGTCGTCTATAGCTGGGGCGTTCTGCACCATACGGGCGATATGTGGACGGCGATCGAAAACGCCGCGCGCTATGTCGCACCCGACGGGAAATTTGTGATCGCCCTGTATAAAAAATCGCCGCTGTGCAAATTCTGGGCGGCGGAGAAAAAACTTTACACCAACGTCCCTGCGCTGCGCTGGCCGCTGAATGTTGCCTATATGGCGCTTTATTGCGGCCTTAAGCTTCTGATGGGGCAGAACCCCGTTCGCTATATCCGCGAATACAAGGAAGAGCGCGGCATGAATTTCCTGACCGATGTCAAAGACTGGCTCGGCGGCTATCCGTATGAATCCGCGGCCGCCGACGAAGTGCAGCAGCGCGTCGAAGCCATGGGTTTCACGCTCGACCGTTCCTATAATACCGAAGCGCCCAAGGGCGGCGGCATTCTCGGCTCGGGCTGCGCGGAATATGTGTTTACGCGAAACGCGTAAAAAACGACCGATTAAAGGAGTTTTTCCATGTCACTGCGAGAGCGGGCCGAAGTCCGGCTTACGTTGACCGATCTGTCTCATCAGCTCGAGGCGCTGCGCCACCGTTTCGGCGAGGCCGTGCGCCCGGTCCCGCAGGGTATCTGGGACAACCGCACCTTTATCGACATGAAATCCGGCCTGTATCAGCTTGCCGATCGTGACTGGGATCGTTATCCGGTGGAATTGACCGCTGTTGCGCGCGGGCAGGATCTGCAGGCGTATTTCGATTGCTATGCGTTTCTCGGCACGTCAAAGCAATCGGTGCGCACGCGCCTTTGCGTAGAAGAGGTGGAGCAGGTTGGCGATCGCCTCCGCGACGGTGCGCGCACGGATGTTACCGAATGGAATCTGCTGCAGATTAACGCCGCCCAGACCTTTATCCGGATGGCATCGGAAAACAAGCGCAACGGCATTTACTATCATCTGGTGGAAACGTTCCAAATGGGGCGGCCGGCAATCCTGCGCGAGGCGCTCGATAAATATGCGCCTCTGCTTTCCTGAAAATTACTGAAGGCTGAGTTCAAAATCGAAAAAGCGCGCGTCGCCGGGCGTGATGATTTCCTTGCGCGCGACATAGACGGAATGCAGCTTGCCGTCGATCTCCCGCGTCCAGAATTGCAGGAACCGCGTCAGCACCGGAAATTTCGGGGCGATGTCATATTCCTGCCAGACATATTCCTGCAGGAAGGCCGGATAATCCGGCAGGTGGTAAAGGATCGTCGCCGTGGTCAGGCGATAGTCCTTCAGGACCTGGATACCTAAATCAGCCATACGGAAATTATAACATAAAACAGCTTCATATCCGGCAAATGCGGTCGTTCCGGATGCCAAAAACCTTGCTTATTCGGGGCTGGCCCGCTATATGTTTGGCACTCCCTTAGGGGAAGTGCCAGCACGCTCAAGGTGAGGTGTTGGTTTATGAACGAAATCAATATGTTAGGAGAAAAGAACATGAAATTTCGTCCTCTGCATGACCGGGTCCTCCTGCGTCGCATCGAGCAGAATGAGAAGACAGCCGGCGGGATCATCATCCCCGACTCTGCAAAAGAAAAACCGATGGAAGCCGAAGTTCTGGCCGTCGGCCCTGGCGCCTACAACGAAGGCGGCGACGGGCGCATGACGCTGGATGTGAAAGCGGGCGACGTCGTCCTGATTTCCAAATGGGCCGGCACCGAAATCAACATGGATGGTGAAGACCTTCTCGTGGTGAAAGAGTCCGACATCATGGGCGTGCTCGAAGGCGCTTCTGCGAAGAAGAAAGCCGCGTAACGCGAGAAAACGACGAACGAACTGAAGGATGATGAATCGCCCTTCTGTTTCAACAATTTAAACCGGTAAAAGGAGCTTATAATGTCTGCTAAAGAAGTCCGTTTCCACGAAGACGCTCGTGATGAAATGATGAAAGGCGTCGATATCATTGCGAACGCCGTGAAAGTAACGCTCGGTCCGAAAGGCCGTAACGTCGTGATCCAGAAATCCTTCGGCGCGCCGCGCACGACCAAAGACGGCGTGACGGTTGCGAAGGAAATCGAACTGAAAAACGCCCGCCAGAATATCGGCGCGCAGCTGATCCGCGAAGTGGCAAGCAAAGCCGTTGAGCATGCCGGCGACGGCACGACCACCGCAACGGTTCTGGCGCAGGCGATCGTCAAGGAAGGCATGAAAGCCGTTTCCGCCGGGCGCAACCCGATGGACTTGAAACGCGGTGTCGAAGCAGCGGTAAACGCTGTCGTCGAAGACCTGAAAAAGCGCGGCAAAGCCGTCAAGACCAGCGAAGAGATCAAGCAGGTCGGCACGATTTCCGCCAATGGCGATAAAGAAATCGGCGACATGCTGGCCGAAGCGATGGACAAGGTCGGCAAGGAAGGCGTCATCACCGTTGAAGAAGCCAAATCGCTGGGCAACGAACTCGAAGTCGTCGAAGGCATGCAGTTCGACCGCGGCTATCTCTCGCCGTAC
>CAYPCP010000044.1:10920-14719 GCA_964409255.1 uncultured Pseudobdellovibrionaceae bacterium | reverse complement strand
CAGCGCACTATCCATCACGCAAACATTCTTGAAACGCGTGGCCGTGCCGTACCGCGTGATCGCCGATGCAGAACCGGCCATTCGGCAGGATGGCGATGTCGCGGTCCTGTCACGCGGTGAATTGCGCATTCCCCTTATCCTCAACGACGATTACGGCGTGCGGGATTTACAGGTACGGCTCGACATCGACGCCAGCGCCACCGTCAAACCGAAGATCGGCACATCGTATGATGAAATCCGCGCCGTCATGACCAAGGGCGGTGAAGATGTAAAAATTCAGCCTGTTTATAATCTGGCGTTTCATCCGTGGGCCGGGCTTCCGGTGCGGCTGACATTCCTTGCGACCGACGACAAGGGACAGGCCGCGATTTTAAAACCCATCACGCTGGTCCTGCCGGAGCGTGCCTTCAACAACAAAGTCGCCGCGCATATCGCGGGCGTGCGCAAAGATATCATTCAGGACCCCGAAGGCGACACGACGCGTTACGCCAACGCGCTGATCGAAATCGCCAGCCGTCCGCAATTATATGGCGGCGATCTGAATACGCATCTGGCGTTGTCGGCGGCGATCTTCCGGCTGCGCTACAGCCCCGGGCTGGATACGGCAAAGGCGCTCGTCCCGCTTTTGTGGGATGTGGCGGTGCATATCGAAGACGGCGATTCAAGCAAGGCGATGCGTGATCTGCAGGAAGCGCGTGAAAATCTCGAAGCCGCGCTGAACGATCCCAACACCAGCGACGAACAGCTCGCCGCGCTGATGCAAAAACTTCAGGACGCGCTGCAACGCTATTTCCAGGAGATGGCGCAGGACATGCAGCGCCGCATGCAGGACGGCGCGCCGCCGCCGATGATTCCGCCCGAAATGCTCAGCCAGATGATCTCGCCGCAGGATCTGCAGGCCTTTCTCGCTCAGCTTCAGGCGCAGGCGCTCAGCGGCGATAAAGACGCGGCGCGTGAAATGCTTTCACGCCTCTCGCGCATGATGGACATGATGAACGCAGGCATGAGCGGGCAAATGCCGGAGGATGTGCAGGCGATGGGCGAAGCGCTGAACACGCTTCAGGATATTATCGACGGGCAAAAAGACGTTCTCGACGAAACGCGCGCGCAGATGCCGCAGGAACCGAACATCCCGTCCACGGGCGATCCGGTCATGGACGATATTCTAAAGCGCCTGATGCATGGCGACAGCCCCGCCCCGCGCAGCGCCGAACAGCAGGGGAAAATGCAGCAGGCATTGGGCCAGTGCAAGGGCGGTCAGGAAGGCCTGCGCAACAAGCTCGGCGGCCTGATGCAGGATGTGGGCGAAAAAACCGGCAAGGTGCCCGGCAACATGGGCAAGGCGGAACAGGAAATGCGCCAGTCGAGCGCCGCGCTGGAGAGCATGGACCCGGGCAAGGCCGCCGGGCATCAGGAACAGACGCTCGAACATCTTCAGCAGGCCAAGGAAGAATTAAGCCAGCAGATGCAGCAGCGTCTTTCACAGATGAGCGGCATGTCGATGGGCGGGTCCGGCATGAAAACCGATCCGCTGGGCCGCCCGTACGGTCAGGACAGCGGGAAAAATCCGCTGCTCGGGGAAAAGGTCAAAATACCGGATGAATCGGATCGCAAGAAAATCGAAGCGATCCTCAATACGCTGCGCGAAAAATCCGGCGACATGACCCGCCCGCAGGAAGAGCTGGATTATTACCGCCGCCTTTTAAAACAATTCTAAAAAAGAAATTTAATGATGGTCTTGCGCGGCGGGCTGTTCCGCGGGCGCGGCATGATCCGCGTCACGATCATCGGCGGGAATGTCCGCAGGGTGATCGTCGGTATGCGGCGGCGCTTCTTCCTCAGCCTCTGCAGGTTCTTCGGTCGTTTGTTCCGCAGCCGCCGCTTCGCTCTGCGCGGTGTCCGGCGCGGGGCGTTTGGGAATAAAGGCGGCAAAGGAAAGATTCACCGATTTCGCTTCGGCGGGAACGCCGGGATATTCCGCTTCGAAATCGAACTTGTCTTCGGCGTCGATCGCATCGTGCGGCAATTCGATGATCCAGCTTTCAAGGGCGCTGCCGTCCTCGCGCCAGAGCGTCGCGAGAATTTGCGGCACGTCGCGCTTTTCGCTTTTCAAATTGATGACGGTCCCGCGCACGATCAGGCTGCCCTGCCCCGTGGGTGAATTTTCGGCCACGGCCTTGATCCGGTCGATCACGAGACCGTCACCCGGCAACGGCACCCGGGCGCCGACCAGATCGAAGAACAGCAAGGACGGCGGCCACGCTTTCGCCACCGGCGCGCGCAGCGCCACAAGCCCCCCCAGCACCAGCACGCACACACACGCCGCCGCCGCATAACCGGCAAGGCGGCCGATGAGAGCGGAGCGATCGGATTTTTCCTGCGGGGGGATATCTTCGGGGCGCGCGGGCACGCCGGAACCTTCGGGAATCGGTTTGACCGCCTCCGGGATAGGCTCCACCGGCGCTTCGGCTTCTTTTTCCAGAATTTCCTGGAAGCTTTCAGGCTCCGGCCCGGCCTCAAACCACTCATGATGGCACGACGCGCAGCGCACCGTGCGCCCCTCCGGCCCGATGGCGGAATCTGCCACAAGGTAGCGCATCGAACAGCTGGGACAGGTCAGTATCATGGGCGTGGGCAGGCTTCCTCTTGGACCCTCTATATTGTATGTATAAGGTTTACAGACTGACTCGGCAAGATCACTTGCAAAACAAGCCTTTAATTCACGGTAAGGAGGCATGAAGAATGACACGTTTCTGGATGGCGCTTGCCATATTGACGGGCCTCGCCACACAGGCGCAGGCCGCCGCCTGCCCCGCCACGGACAAGCCGTGCGTGATGAAGGAACTGGAGACGATCGCCGCGGGCATCGACAACAAAAGCTGGCGCGACCAGACATACCGCGAGCTGGCGAAATCCTATGCGCATGAAAACAACGAAGACGCGGCCATCGCGCTGATCGCGAAAATAGAAACGCCCGACACCAAAGCCATGACCATTCGCGGCATCGGTTTCGCCGCCGCCGAAAACAAATGGGATAAAGCGCGGTATGACGCGCTGTGGGAAAAACTGAGCGCGGAGGCCAGGAAAATCACGCACGCGCCGTCGCAAGGCATCGCGTGGACCTATATCGCCATGGCGCAGGCCTTTGCAAAAGATGACGCCGCCGCCACGCAAACTGCGCTGGCGATGGAGAACGAAGCGCTGCGCCACAAAGCGCTGGGGGAGAATGCGGAGATTCAGGCGGAGCGTGGCGATTACACCGCGGCCATGGCATCCATCGGCCATATCGGCAGCGCATCGTTCCGCAACAAAGCCTACCGCATTGTCGCCAAGATTTTCACCGACGATAACCGCCTGCAGGAAGCGTATGACACGGCATCGAAGATCGATAACCCGTACACGCGCGCACAGGCGCTTCAGGCCGTTCTCAACCACGGGAACCCCGAAGAAGATGTTAAACCAGAATCTGAAGAATAGGATTTAATCTATTGATTAAATTTGAACATGTTGGATTGAGATATGGGATCGGCCCGGAAGTGATTTCGGACGTCAATCTCACGCTCGACCCCGGATCTTTCCACTTCCTGTCCGGCCCCAGCGGTTCCGGCAAGACGTCGCTGATGTCTCTTTTATATCTGGGCCGCCGCCCGACACGCGGGCTGGTCACCATGTTCGGCCAGAATATCGGCGCCGCCGACCGCGCCCAGATGGCCGCGCTGCGCCAGCGCATCGGCGTAGTGTTTCAGGACTTCCGTCTTCTGGGACACATGTCGGCGTTCGATAACGTCGCGCTGCCCTT
>CAYPCP010000044.1:0-10910 GCA_964409255.1 uncultured Pseudobdellovibrionaceae bacterium | reverse complement strand
ACGCATCCTCGGCAAGGGCGAAAGAGAAATTCAGGCCAACGTCAACGAGCTGATGGAATGGGTCGGCCTCGGGGACCAGAAACAATCCCTGCCCAATACATTGTCAGGCGGACAGCAGCAGCGCATCGCCATCGCGCGCGCCGTCATCACGCGCCCGCGCCTGCTTCTCGCCGACGAACCGACGGGGAACCTCGACGATGAAATCGGCTATCGCCTGATGAGCCTGTTCGACCAGCTCAACCGCATGGGCACAACCGTCGTGATCGCCACGCACAACGTTCAGATGATGGAAAAATTCGGCCATGCGCGCCTTGTCCTCGACAAAGGGCACGTGCGCGTCGAAGGCAATCAAGGCACGATCCGCAAAAAGCTGGAGGGCGTGTTTTAATGAAAATCAACGTCCCCGCTTTTTTCAAAGATATGTTCAAAAGGCCGGAAAAAACCATCGGCACCGCGCGCGGCAGACGCAAATCGGACCTGCCGCTTGGCAAAAGCGCGGGATCGGGTTTTTTGCGTCTTCTTATCGCGCTGATGACCGTTCTTGCGATTCTTGGCCTTGCCGCGTCGTTCGCGCTCTCGGAAATGACGAACCGCTGGTCCTCCGGCCTTGAAAACCGAATGACGGTGGAAATTCCGGCGGAAGATTCCGAAGGAAAGCTTATCCCCGGGGACACGGTCAAGACGATGACCGGCAAAGCTGTCGACATGCTCAAAAGCCATCCCGCCATCGCCGAAGCCGACGCGATGACCGAACAGGATGTACACGATTTGATCGCGCCGTTTTTGGGCACGGACCTTGCGATGGATTCCATCCCCCTGCCCGGCCTTATTTCCCTGCGCGTGCAGGACGGCGCGCAAATCGATGTGCCGGGATTGGAACGCCGCCTTAAAACCATCGCGCCGCAGGCACGCATCGACACGCATGAAAGCTGGCTCGGCGATGTCGTGCGCTTTACGGGCGCGCTGCAATTCGCGGCGGCGCTTTTGACGCTTATCATCGGCGCCACCACGCTGGTCGCCGTGGCGGGCGGCGTGCGTTCCAAAATGGCGGTTCATAAAGACGAGTTGGAACTGCTCCACCTGATGGGCGCGTCCGACACCTATATCGCGCGGCAGATGGAACGGCACACGCTGTGGCTCGCGTTTCAGGGCGGCGTGATCGGCCTTATCCTCGGCGCGGGGCTTCTGTTCGCGATCGGCATCGTGTCGGGGGAGATGGGCGTGACGCTGCTGCCGGATTTCACGCTCAGCAATGCGCAGAAAATCACGCTTGGCGCGCTGCCGCTTGTCATAGCATTCCTTGCTATGGCAACTGCCCGCACGACGGTCTTGCGCACATTATCGGAAATGCCGTAAAAAGCTGCGATACGCCCATGATTAAATCTTTTTCGTTTCTGATCGCCGCCATCTCCACCCTCGCCATTTTATGGGCGATCGGATGCCTGTGGTTCGCCGTCAGCGTTTCGACCGCCGCCGTCCCGCCCGTCACGGAAAAAACCGACGCGATCGTCGTTCTGACCGGCGGCCCCAAACGCGTCGAAGAGGGATTGAAACTTTTAAAGGCCGGCGCGGCGCCGAAGCTTTTTATTTCCGGCGTGAATAAAGACGTCAAGGTGCATGAGCTTTTGAAGAGCCAGGAAGCCAACCCTGCCGTGACGCTCGGCTACGAAGCCATCGACACCAAAGGCAACGCCGATGAAACCGCGCCGTGGGTGCGCGAAAACAAAATAAAATCGCTGCGCCTTGTGACGTCGTCGTACCATATTCCGCGCGCGCTGCTCGAGCTTGGCCGGCAATTGCCGGACGTGACCATTCTCGCCCACCCTGTCAAAACCGGGGATGAATACGATATTAAGGCCAAAGGGTATTGGGCGCTGACATTCGGGGAATATAACAAGACACTGGCGACATGGATCAGGCAAACCATGTCCGGTGAAAAAGGGGAAAACGCCATTGATTAACATCTGGGTCAGATCGACGCTTTTCAATATCGTCTTCTGGGCATGGGCGATTGCCGTGTGCGTCACGATCATTCCGCTCGTCTATTGCTCGCGCAGAACGACGGTGCGCATCAGCCATATTTTCAACAATGGCGTTTATTACATTGAGAAATACGTGCTGGGCCTTGATTACGAAGTCCGCGGGCTGGAATATTTGCCGAAGGACGGTTCTTACCTTATCGCGGCGAAGCATCAATCCGCCTATGAAACGATGAAGCTGCACCGCCTGTTCGGCGACCCGTCGATCATTTTGAAAAAAGAACTGCTGAGCATCCCGATCTGGGGCAAGTTCCTCGGCAAGCTCGACATCATCGCCATCGACCGTCAGAACGCAGAAGGCGCGATGGCCTCGATCATCGAAGGCGCGCAGCGCATGAAGGATCAAAAACGCCCGATCGTTATTTTCCCGCAAGGCACACGCGTCGCAACCGATGTCACGTCGGCACAAAAACCGTACAAAGGCGGCATCATAAAAATGTACAAGGCGACCGATCTGCCGATCGTGCCGCTCGCGACCAACAGCGGCATGTTCTGGCCGCGCAATTCCTATCTCAAACGTCCGGGCAAGGTGTTGTTCGAATTCCTACCGCCGATCGAACCGGGACTGGAAGATAAAAAAGTCATGAAAGCCCTTGAAGAACGTCTGGAAGAAGCGTCGATCCGCCTGATGGAGGAATCGAAAGAACGCAATCCGCTGCTTCGCGACGTTCCCATTGCCCCCAGCCCGGTGACCGCATGAAAAAGATCGCTATCGTCCTGACCCTTCTCGTTATCCTTGGCGCCGCCTATTGCGGGGCGTGGCTGTATATGAAGAAGATCGGCGAAGCGGAAATCGACCGCGTTTTCGCGCAATCGGGCCAGAAAGATTTCCGTTTCACCGGCGCGAAGCCGCGCATCGAAGGATTCCCGTTTGTGCCGCGCCTTACCTACACCGACGGCGTTGAGGTGCGAAACTGGCAGGCCAGCTTTTCCACGATGACCGTTTCGGGTTACCCGATCCCCGGCATGCCGATCACGATCCGTTTTCCCGCGGGCGTCATCGCGTGGATGGACGAAGACCGCGAGCCGGTCGCGATTGAAAACCTGACGCTCACGGTAAAAATGCCGTGGCCCCTTCCCGCATCCTTAAGCGAAAACGACATGCGCGCATGGTCGCAAAACGGCGGGGAGCTGCATGTCACCGACAGCCTTATCGTCTATGACGGCCTTGAAACGCAGGCGGACGGAATCTTCACGCTCGACGCCGCCATGCAATTGAAAGCCGACCTTATGGCGCGAACGAAAGGGTATGCGTCGTTCATCCAGAAAATGACCGAAGCCGAGCGCATCAAGCCGATCGCGGGTATCGCCCTTCTCGCCGCGCTCAACAATTTTGCCGAGCCGGACCCCGATTCAGAAACCGGCGAGATGGTGGCCGAATTGCCCGTGACTATCCGCGACCGGGGACTTTACGTTGGCCCTGTGCTGGTTGAGGAGATCCCGGAGATTGTCTGGGGTACGCATAATCCGCCTGCCCTGCATCAATGATGGCGCGTCTTATATCGCGCGTCTCCTTGAAGACCCCGTAAAGATAATCCCCGTCCTGTTTGCGGATCGCTTTTTGCAGGGCGGTCAAATCTTCGGTGAAACGCTGAAGCACTTCCAGCACCGCATCCTTGTTGTTCAAAAACACATCGCGCCACATCACCGGGTCCGACGCGGCAATACGCGTGAAGTCACGGAAGCCGGACGCGGAGAATTTAATCACCTCGCCTTTGAGATCTTCTTCAAGATCGGTGGCCGTGCCGACGATAGTGTAGGCGATCAGGTGCGGCAGGTGGGACGTGATGCCCAGCACGAGATCGTGATGCTCCGCATCCATGATTTCGATATTGGAACCGCACGCTTCCCACAGCGCGGTAAGTTTCTCGACCGCGCCGATATTGGTCGACGGCAGCGGTGTCAGAATGCACCAGCGGCCTACGAACAATTCCGCAAAGCCCGCTTCGGGACCGGAATGTTCCGTCCCCGCGATCGGGTGACCGGGCACGATGTGGATTTTCGAGGAAACATTGGGCTGGATCGCCTTCACCACGGCCCCTTTCACGGAGCCGGTATCAGTGATGATACAATCCGCCTGCAGATGCGGGCCGATTTTTTTCACGACGGCTTCCATCGCGCCGACGGGCACGGACAGGATCACCAGATCGCTGCCCTTCACACCTTTGGCGAGATCGGTGGTGACGCTGTCGGCCAGCCCCAGCCGCTGAACCGTATCGCACACATCGCGCGACATATCGGCGCAGACGATGGCTTGCGCGAGATTGTGTTTGCGGATCGCCCGCGCCAGCGAGGAGCCGATCAGGCCGAAACCGATAATGGTAACTTGTTTAAACATAGGCTTAGTGCCCCTTCCTAAGGGTTATAAAAATACGGAATATCTAAAAATTGCAATGAAAAGTCCCTATCCCACCCTACAGGGGATAGTATCCGGCGCGATAAGCGTATGCGAAGGGCGTCTTTGCCATGGTTATTGTAAATACTCTTTAATCGCGGCGCAGGCAAGTTCCATTTCATCCCCCAGCCCGATGGAGATGCGCAGGCAATGCGGCAGGCCGTACGCGCCCATCTGACGGACGAGTATCCCCTTGCCCTTCATGAACAGACGACAGGCTTCGGCACGTTCGGCGGTAGAGAAATCGACGAGGATGAAGTTCGCCGCGCTCGGCGTCACCGCCAGGCCAAGCCCGGTCAGCTGATCGGTCGTCCACTGACGCCACTGCGCGTTGTGCGCAACGGCCTTCGTCACGAAATCATCATCGGCCAGCGCGGCAACACCGGCGCGCTGCGCAGGCAGCGACACGTTGAACGGGCCGCGCACACGGTTAAGAACATCAGCCAGCGCAACAGAACAATGCCCCCAGCCCAGACGCATGCCGCCCATCCCGTAAATTTTGGAGAATGTCCGCATCACGATAATGTTGCCGTATTCATCGACAAGATCGTGTCCCGCCGTATAGTTTTTATCGGTCACGAATTCCGCGTACGCGGAATCAAGACAAAGGATAACGTCTTCGCGCAGCCCTTCGCGCAGACGGCGAATTTCGGATGCGGGCAGCCATGTGCCCGTCGGATTGTTCGGGTTTGCCAGAAATAGAATTTTTGTTTTCGGCGTAACCGCGGACAACAACGCATCGACATCGGCGGTCAGATTTTTTTCATCCGCCAGAACCGGCACGCCGCCGTTGGTCTGCGCGGAGATGCCGTACATCAAAAACCCGTGACGGTTATACAGAACCTCATCCCCCGCGCCGACGAAGGCGTTGCACAGGAAGGCGATAATTTCGTCAGAACCCGCCCCGCAGACAATCTGCGCCGGATCGATATTGTTTTTCTTCGACAGCGCCGCCCGCAATTCGGTGCAGTTTCCGTCGGGATAGCGATGCATATCCGCCGCCGCGTCGATCAGCGCCTGACGCGCGGCGGGCGACGGACCGAACGGGCTTTCGTTCGAGGAAAGCTTGATAATACGCGCGGCGTCCGCCTTGCTTTCGCCGCCGACATACGGCGCGATATCCATGATTCCAGGCTTTGGCGCGAAACGGGAAGCCATCAGCCATTCGCCTTTTTGCTTTTCTCCGGCGCGGGCGCCGTCACGGGTTTTTCACCCTGCGGCACGATCGTCTTGGCATAGACGGGCGGAACGGGATAACCGCCGACGCAGATGACGCGGGCATACTCGTCCTCGATCTTATCGGCGAATTGCGTCACGCGCGGATCGCTGTTGTTGAGATAGGTATCGACTTCCACCAGATGGAAACAGGGCTGATCGGGAATGGTGGCGCGCATCGACGCGATGCTGAGCGCTTCCATGTTCAGTTTTTTGACGACATCGACAAGGCGGCCGCGGCTGACCTGTTGATTGCACTGCACGAGCAGGAAGGAACGGTCGTCACCGGAATCATCGAAGCCGGCCTTTGACACCACCAGCGCGCGTTCATCGGGATTTTGCGATTCCGGATCGTCGCCGTGCGGCAGGCGGATGATGATGTTGAGCGTCTCCTTGGTATTGTCGCCCAGATAGGCCCACCAGGGTTGGGTTTCCTCGTTTTCGGGCCACGGCAGGACGGCGAAGGTCGCCTTGCCCTCGCGCACCGCGCCGATTGCGGAAACGGGCGAATTCGTTTTCTGCATCGGCAGGCACGAACCGAAATAATCGCGGGCGAGATCCCAGTATTCCGTGCGGCCCTCGGGCGCGGCCACGGCCACCTTCAGACCCGTCTGCAACAACGACACGGCGCCCACCAGTTCGCGCCAGATACGCACCACCGCCATTTGCGGCAGCACGCCGTTGTGACGCGACAACAGGCGGCGGATCATCCGCGCTTCGCGCGCGGGCTGCACGACCTGAATATTTTTTTTGCGTTTTTCTTCGCCGATTTTGAGGACCAGTTCCGCACGCTCCATCAACGTGTCATGGATACGGTCATCCAAAGCGTCGATCTGTTTGCGGATGGCATCGAGATCGGGGGAATTATACGGTTTTTCGGACATGGATTTTTTCGGCCCTTAAGGATATAAGATGATCTTGTACCCCGAACACACGAGGAAATCAATTTATGCCCCTGGTCGGCCATACCGATTTGCCCACATATTCCCGCCTGTCGGCGGAAGGCCGTCAGGTTTTAAGCCCCGAGCGCGCCGCCCATCAGGATATCCGCGAGCTGCATATCGGGTTTTTGAACATGATGCCGGACGCCGCGCTGGAAGCCGCGGAGCGCCAGTTTTTCCGGCTGGTCGGGGAAAGCAACCGGATCGCCCAGATCTATATGCACCCCTTCACCCTGCCCGTCGTCGCCCGCGGCGCCGACGCCCAAGCCCATATCGACCGTTTTTACGAACCGTTTGAAACGATCAAGGCGGAAGGCCTCGACGCCCTGATCGTCACGGGCGCGAACGAGGAAACCAACCCGCATGTCAGCGACGAAAGCTACTGGGGCCCGCTTAAAGACGCGCTGGCGTGGGCGCATGACAATGTGGCCTCGACCCTTTGCTCCTGCCTCGCGAGCCATGCGGCCCTGACCTATAATTACGGCCAGCCGCCCGCGTGGCGGGACAGCAAGCGCTGGGGCGTCTACCGTCACCGCGTGCGCGACACAAGCCACCCGATCATGCGCGGCATGAACACGGTCTTTGACGTGCCCCATTCGCGATACAGCGAAATCGCGCCGGAACAGTTTGAAAAGGCAGGCATGAAAATCCTCGCCGAAAGCCCGGAAGCCGGGGTGCATATGGCCGCCAGCCGCGACGGCTTCCGCCTGATCTGTTTTCAGGGGCACCCGGAATACGACACGTTCAGCCTTTTGAAGGAATACCGCCGGGAGGTCGAATTATACAAGACCGGCGGCCGCCCGGATTACCCGCCCCTGCCCGACCATTATTTCAACGACCAGGCCGCCAGCATGGCCATGGATTACCGCGACAGAGTCATGGCCGGCAACGCCGCCGAGCCTTTCCCGGAAGAGGCCGTGGCCGCCCTTCTCGACAACAGCTGGGCCGACAGCGCCCGCTCCGCCGTCGGGGCGTGGATCGGGCTGGTTTATCAGACCACCCACATGGACCGCCGCAAGCTGTTCATGGACGGCATCGACCCGGGCAACCCGCTCAACCTTTAACACATTAACTTTTATGACAAGAGATTTTTCTTGCGCCTTGCATAAGACAGGCGTAATGGATCGCGCTTGAGTAACAACACAACAACAAAAACAAGGTGTGTTCCATGAGTTTCCTGTTCCACGCGCACTGGCTGCAATCGGCCAGCGGCGAAAAATCCGTCCTCGTTGAAATCTCCACCGGCCGCCGCGATACGTCCCCGCTGATGACGATGCGGGCGGGCGAGGAAGTCGTCAACGGCATCCGCGCGGAAACGCTGGCGATGTTCGGTGAAGGCGAAATCACGTCGGAAAGAAGCGGCAACGAATCTTTCCTGCGCATCCTGCCGGCCCGCCGCGCGGCGCTGGTGATCGCTTAAACGCTCAGCCGCCGACCGGCTGCGCCAGCCCGGGTACAGCCCGCGCCGCTGTGCGCGGCGTCACGCGGGCGCGGGTTCCTTTTCCGGCATAAAGCTGCTTGCTGGCTTCGACGATATGAACGCCGCCGACAGCGGGACAGATCGCGCGCCCCGCTTTTTCAAAAAAACGCGCAGAGCGTAAAAACATTTCCCGGCGGAACGGCGGAATGAACAGCGCCTTTTGCGTGCGCTCATGCGAAAACGCATTCGCGCGCAGGAAATTTTCCACCTGCGAGGCCGAAAACGGCGTGCCCTGCCCGAACGGGCTCCAGTCCGCCCGCGCCCACAGACCCATGCGGTTGGGCACGACGATCAACATGCGGGCATTGCCCTTCATCACGCGCCACAATTCTTCGAACAGCGGTTCGTAAAAACCGGAAAACTCCAACGCATGGACCAACAGAACGCGATCGACGGAATTGGTTTCGAGCGGCAAATCCCCTTCATCGCCCATGCAGACAAGATTTTGCCCGTCCATCGGCCATGGATGCGCGCCCTGCTGCGGCGGCATAAGATTCAGAACGCGCTCGGCATGCGCCATGTAAGGACGCAGATACGGCAACGCATAACCGATGCCGACGACACGCATGTCTTTTTGTTCGTCCGCGGGCCAGAATTCGGCAATGCGTTCGCGTAATGTCATGCGAATGATGCGCCCGCCGAGCGTATTGTAGAAATCCTTGAGATCATAAGCGGAAGGATACATCGCGCATCCTTCCGGTCAGAGACGGTCGATGAGTTGGGGGATCAGCGGCACATCCGCCGGGGGCATTTTATAATCGTAAAGTTCGGCGGGCAGCACCCATTTCAGCGCCTGCCCTTCCCGCGATTGCGGCGTGCCCGTCCACATGCGGCAGGCGTAAACCGGCATCAAAAGATGGAAATCGTCATAGCTGTGCGATGCGAAAGCGATGGGAGAAAAACAGCATTCACGCGCTTCGATGCCGAGTTCTTCTTCAAGTTCGCGGCACAGCGCGAATTCGGGCGTTTCACCATCGTTGATTTTTCCGCCGGGGAATTCCCAAAGACCGGCCAGCGTTTTGCCTTCCGGTCTTTGCGCGATCAGGATACGGCCATCGCGGTCAACCAGCGCCGCCGCGGCGACGAGCAGAAGCCTTTTTCCGGGCAGCGCCTTATCGCGCGGTCTGGCAAGGGCTTCTGCGCAGCTCATATCGTTACTGGGCCGGAGCCGGTGTCGGGGCCGGTGCCGCAGCAGGCTTTTCCGCGCCCGCCGCCGGTGCCGTTTCGTTCAGCGGTTCGCCATTGATATCGAACACTTCGATATCCGCGCCGTCGCGCCAGTCTTTCACGAGATCGGCAACGACTTCACGGCGCAGCTCCGCCTGAATCATCGGCTTCATTTCGTCGAAGGTCGGCGCCGGACGCGTGCGAACGTCTTCGACCTTGATCACGTGCCAGCCGAACTGGGTTTGAACCGGGGTCTGATCGACTTTGCCTTTATCGGTTGCAAAGGCTGCCTCGGAGAAAGCCGGAACCATGTCTTCCTTCGTGAACCAGCCAAGGTCGCCGCCGTTTTCGGCGCTCGGGCCGGTGGAATATTCCTTGGACAGCGCCGCGAACTCAGCGCCGCCATTGAGCTTTTCAATCACTTCCTTGGCTTTGGCTTCGCTGTCGACAAGGATATGGCGCGCATGACGCTCTTCCTGCTTGCCCATGGCTTTGACGACTTCGTCATATTTCTTTTTCAGCTGGCCGTCGCTGATGCGTTTATCGACTTCGCGCTGGATGTAGACGGAACGAACGATCTGCTGACGCGCCATGCTGAGCTGGGTTTTGACTTCTTCATCTTCTTCCAGACCGGCCGCTTCGGCTTTGTTCTGGATCAGGCGCGTGTCGATCACCTGTTCCAGCGCCAGCGGGTAAACGGCGGACGGGGGAAGCTGCTGGACATTCGCGGGCATCGCCTGAATGTAGCGGAAGACATCGACGCGGGTGATCGGCTGGTTATCAACCTTGGCCACGACGGGGTTGCCCGGACGAACTTCGGTGCCGTTAACGGCGGCGGCCTTCGCGGCTTCGCTCTCTTCTTCGGCTTTCGCGGTTTCCTGCTCTACTTTTTCCTGCGTGGCTTGCTGGATGGTTTCGCCTTTGCCGGCTTCGTTCACGGCTTCAATCGCTTTTTGATTGGCTTCGTTTACGCCTGCCATCTGGCCTTCAACGGCCTCGCCGCCTTTTTTCAGGGTGTAAACACCGACGCCCACGCCAACGGCAGCGAGCACGGCTATGATATAAACGACTGGCAGCAACGATTTTTTCTGGGACATGGCTGTAAATTCCTTACCTATATATAAGTGTGTGCGGACATAAAACCCGGAGCGCATCAGGTTTAGCACCCGCGCCGGAACCTCCGCAAGTCCCGAAATGGCGTTTTTCAGCCCTTTTTCCGCAATTGACGATGGGGCGTGAGGCGCTTATATCAAGGGGGTTTAACAGATATAAGGACATGATGTTGCTCGCCCTCGCCCAGAAGATCTTTGGCTCCAGTAATGAACGCCAGGTACGCCGTCTTTCCCGTCATGTCGAACCCGTCAATGCGCTGGAACCCAAATATGCCGCCATGTCCGATGACGAGCTGCGCGGTCAGACCGACCTTTTCCGTCAGCGCATCGCGGCGGGTGAAACGCTCGAAAACCTGATTCCGGAAACTTTTGCCGTCGTCCGCGAAGCCGCCAAGCGCGCGCTCGGCCTGCGCCCGTTCGACGTTCAGCTGATCGGCGGCCTGTGCCTGCACGAAGGCAAGATCGCCGAAATGCGCACGGGGGAAGGTAAAACGCTTGTCGCCACCATGCCGACCTATCTTAACGCCATTTCCGGCAAAGGCGTTCACGTCGTGACGGTCA
>CAYPCP010000043.1:0-14763 GCA_964409255.1 uncultured Pseudobdellovibrionaceae bacterium | reverse complement strand
CGTTGAGCATGTTGACGATAATTTCATCGACCGGGCGATTGCCGAGATTCTGGATCTCCCCGGCGTAATGCCCCACAAGGTTGGTAATGCTGTTGGCGACCGACGGCGTCGATACTTCGCCCGTCAGAACGACCTGATCGGTCAGCGCGCGGACCGTCACGTCTTCGTCGGGGTACAGCTCGCTGATCATCGCTTCAAGCTTCTGCACATCCATCTGCACATGGACGTTGATGCGCTTGACGATATTGCCTTCTTCATCGAGCGCCATGATGTTGGTATCGCCCAGCTGCGTGCCGACCAGATACAGGCGGTTCGAACGCACCGCCATGACATCGACGATCGACGGATTGGCCACCAGAAGATCGGCAACGCCGTCGCCGACTTCAACCATTTCGGCCTTGCCCAGC
The DNA here is from genome assembly GCA_964409255.1 of uncultured Pseudobdellovibrionaceae bacterium. Taxonomy (GTDB): domain Bacteria; phylum Pseudomonadota; class Alphaproteobacteria; order Micavibrionales; family Micavibrionaceae; genus CAYPCP01. Next base: position 14,356 of record CAYPCP010000043.1, on the reverse strand, counting down.
ATGATATTGACGATCGGATCGCGGTGCATAATGCCCAGCGGCTCCTTGAAATCGGCCTTGTCCGCCCAAGCCTCGGTCCCCGGCGTCATCAGCATCGCTGCCGCCGCCATCGCGCAGACCATGCGTGCCGCGCGAATGAAAAATGTTGGTTTGTGCTTCATGGCGCTCACCTGCGTGTGTTCCCGATGACTAATCATTATAACCCTCGCGTACCGGCATGTTCGTGACGTTCTGGCCGTTATAGACCCGGACCGAACCGCCGCCCGATTTGTTGCTGCGTTGCGCCTTCATGACGTCACCCAATGCCTTGCCCATGCGCACGTCCGTGGTCAGATCGTCGCCGCGCACCGTCTTGTCATCGCCGATACCGCGCAATGACAGTTTGATTTCGCCCATGGCCTGCGCCAGCATCAGTTTTTCGGCCTGCTCCGCGGTCGTCTCCAGCGTCACGGTTTTCGATACCTTGGCTTTGTCCTCTTCACGGATCGCCTTCTGGTCTGCGGCCAGGACGCGGACATTCTCTAAAACCGTCTCTGTCGAAAAAGTATCGATCAACGATTGAATGCGCGGATTGTCGCGGTTGCGCGGTTTAACGCGATATGTCAGCAACACATCGACGTAATCGCCCGGGCCGACGAAACCGCCGACCATCGTTTTGGCCTTAACCGATACGGCAACCGCGCGCATGCCTTCTTTAAGCTGAAGCGCGAGGAAATTTCCCTTACCCGCGGCGGATACCAGACCCGGATGGATCGGCTGGCCGGATTTGACGGCCTGCAACATGCGGCCCGATGCGGCATCGGACGCTTTTTTATTTTCGGTGCGGACGATCGCGCCGGTGAAAACTGAATCTTCCGGCCATTGCTGCCATTTAAGGTCGCCTTCGGCCAGTTGCTTGCCCATGGCCAGGTCTTTGGCGGCGACAAGAATTTCAACCTTGTTCGTGGCCTTCTGCTCCTGCTTTTTCTTTCCGCCCAGACTTGCCTGCACAAGCACAGCCACAAGGATCGCGATCAGAAAACCGCCAGCCAGTACGATCAAAACATTTTTGTTCATGGTCTAATCCTCGTTGCAAGATGCGCAAGATGCGCGGAACAGAAAACGCGAAGAAACACAGGAGGCCGCGACAGAAAATGGCGAAGGGCCGGGGTCGCGGAAGGGTACTCTACCCAGTAAAACTATCCGTTATTCCTTAACAAAATCATAAGGAACCAGCCGTTTCCGCGGCCTGGACAAGCGCCATGAGTTTATCGGGATCGAAATAGCCGCGCTGAATAAACGCGACCAGCGCGCCGACAACGATCGCGATTCCGTACGGGACATCCTTCTCCCCGGCTTGCGCGCGGGCGATCCAGCCACCTTCCGGCGGCGCGGCGAACGGTTTCCAGCGGCCCATGGCCAGCGTCGCAAGGCCCAGAAGGCCCCCCGTCACCGTCATGTAGAAAAGAAACGCGGGCGTGCCCATCACGCCCAGCCACAGCGCGTAGGCCGTGGCCAGCTTGGAATCCCCCGCGCCGATCATGCGCAGCGTGAACAGCACGAACGTCAGCGCGAACATCGCCGCCGCCGCCAGCAGATGGGATTTCCACGACAGGAAATATTGCGATTCCGGCACCAGCAGCGTAACCGCGAGGAAAGCCGGCACGAAAGCGAGGATCACGCCGATCGAATAGGCGTTGGAAATGGTGAAGCCTTTAAAATCGCTCCACGCCGAGGCAAGGCCGAAGCCAAGGGCGACGATAACGCTGAAGATGACAATGAAGACCAGCATGTAAGGCGGGCGGTTTCCAATTTTACGAAAAACGATTCAGGAGGAAAAAAGAAAGCCTGCCGGTTTCGAAAGGTCGGAACGCGGGCAGGCTTTCCTTTAAAAGCTTATCCTGGCGATTAATCGCCAGCCGTGCCGTCAAGCGCGCCGCCGAGGCCGCTGAACAGGGCATCAAGATCGCCCCCGAACGCGAACACGGAACCGACGATGACCAGGGAAATGCCGGCAGCAATCAGGCCGTATTCAATAGCCGTCGCGCCGTCTTCTCTTTGCACATATGCAAGCAGTTTGGTGAGCATAATTCGTATCTCCTTCGATAATGTTTCCAGCTTGGTTTTTTTTGGTTACCTGCTCCGGAAGGACTCCGAAGCACCCATAGAAATAAGAATATACCATAACGGTTTAAGGATACGTTAAAAATTCTTTGTATTTACTGCATTTCCGTAAGAGAAAACAGAGTTTTAGCCATAATCTCTTTTTATTTTTTATTTCATATGGAAATATATGTCCGACACCAAGTAATGCCTAAATTTTTACATAAATTCACGCAATCGCACGAAAGAAAAAAGCCGGGACCCTGTCCCGGCTTTCACAGTCACTGGCCATTTTTTGTTTGTTATTTTTTGATGTGCAGATTGCTGAGCTCGCGGCTGATCTGCTCGAACACCTGCACCAGCTGTTCCTGCGTCGGCGCGTCGAAATGTTTTCCGGGCGTCGCGCACTCTTCGTAATACTCTTTCGTCGTATCGTCGATATTGGAATAGAACGTGATCGTGTAAATGATGACGTCCTGTTCCTTCAGCGCTTCGCACACCTCGCTGAACCGTTCATTCATTTTGTATACGGTCATATTATTGTGCGAACCCGGCCCGTAATACGAATAGCCCGTGCTGCCGCTGTCGATCGTGTTGTCGCCGTCCGTCATCATGATGACGGCCTTGTCCCAGTATTCGCTGTCCCACTCCGCGCCTTCCTCGAACGGCGGCTCGGGAGAGATCAGGCGCTGCCCCCAGATCATGCCGACGTTACCCGCCGTGTTCCCTTCCGGGGACATCTGGTTGATGCGGCTGAGCAGGGCGCTTTGATCGCTGGTCAGCGGCAAGACGGATGCGATCGGGCATTGCTGGTTGGGCTGCGAGGCCCAGCAATAGCAATAGGTCTGGTTGCAGCGGCCCGAGCTGCTCGTGCTCGTGCAGGAGCTGCACCGCGCGTTGCTGAATCCGGAATAATCCGAACAACGCTGGTTGTTGCTGATGATCTTGCCGTAATAATAAATGTCCCACGGCCCTTCCCATGTGTCCTCGACGTCCTGCGGATACGGGTCGTTGCTGGAGCTGGCCGGGTCCCACCCGTGGCCGCGCCAGCTTGAACCGGAACGCCACAGATGCCCTTTGGTGTTCGCCTGTTGCGTGGCGGACGCCTGATAATACTGGTTGTCCATGTGTTCGACGACGCACCCATACCACCCCGTGCCCGTATGGCTGGTGCTGTAAGACACGCCGGCCGGCAGCGTCACAAACGGGTCCCCGTCATACGGCGATCCGTCGGGATTGAGTCCCAGCCCATACCGCCCGACGCGCACGGAGTTGCTGTACGGCACGATCCCGATCTTCACATCCTCCGGATCGCCCGCCCGGTCGAACAGAATGTTTACGAAGCTTTGCGACGCTTGTTTCAATGCGCCGATATTGTTGTTCGTCGCCATCGACCCTGTGTTGTCGAGGACGAGCACGACTTCCAGCCCCCGCACCTCGCGCTGAACGATGGTTTCCGCGGACACCGTCACGTAATCATGCCCCCATATCCGCATAAACGCCGTATCCAGGCGCGCCGACGCGCGCACGGTCAGCTCGGTGCCGTTCAGCTCCGCTTCGATATCGTAGGCCGCGCCGATTTTCTCCGCCGGATAGTTCATCTCCACGAAATCGAGGACCGCCTGCTCCAGCTCTTCTTCATCCGTCGCCGCCGATGCCGCCGCGGCCAGCGCCGCCGCGTCAAGCGCGTGGCCCAGGCGCTGTTTCACCAGATAACTCTGCGCGATATCGACAGACACGCCGACAGACCCGACAAGCACAGGCACCATCAACCCGAACACCACCGCCACCGCCCCGGCGGCGGACAGGCCGTAAAGCCGTGCAAAACTGGCTATTTTTCGAAGATTCGCAACCATGGTATCCCTACCCTATCGTGTTTTTATGATTCGTCCGGGCAATCGTCGCACGTGACCGTCGCGCTGCGGCGGCCGCGCAGGAATGCGACTTCCTGCATATTGATTTCCTTGACGATGAAATGCGAAAAGAACGGGCGGTACGTATACGCCACGCTGACGATCACCACGCCGTTTCCCGCCTCGGCGATCGCGTCGGTCCTGTCGACCGCGTCGTCATTGCCATCCATGTTATTCGTCACGCGCCACAAGACCACAGGCTCTTCATCCTCGTCGAATTCAACGCTGACGATATCGTATCCCATCGGCGTCGTCGGGAACGGGTCCAGCGCCCAGCGCCCCGCCGTGGCGATTTCATTCACCGCATCCATGTCCAGATGCTGGTTGCGGGTAATGAGATCGGCCATGACCTGCGACGACGTAATGGTTTTCTGGTTGATGACGAGACCGTTGCCGATATCATACGCCCCCATCAAAAGCGTCATCATCACCGGAAACAGGATCGCCGCCTCGACGGCGGCAACGGCCTGCCGCTCCATGGCCCAGCGGGTGATTTCACGCGGAATATGACGTAAAAAATTCATCATCCTTCGTCGTCCTGAAACTCATACGGTTCCGTCTGCAGTACCACCGTCGACATCATCAATCTTTTGCCGTCGCCGCGGTTGGTCAGAACGGTCTGCATCAACGGCGTCATGATCGAGTACTGATAAATCACGCGGATCAATATAACCGAATTAACCCCGCCCGGAGAAAAACCCTGTCCTTCAAGATTGCCTTCCTCGTCGAACTCAAGCGGCGGGGCGTCGTCGGCTTCGCCGAAATTTTCCAGCTCTTCGACCTGAAACTGGATTTTGTTGCACGGAATAAGCAGCGCCGCAAAATCGCACAGGCTTTCCCGGAACATTTCCTCGGGATCGTCCGCGCCCGATTGCTGGATCTGCCCGGTGCGGATCAACCGGGCGGCGGTGTTTGTCGAGGCGTCGAGAAGGCTTTGCGTCGTGAACACCATCGCGATTTCGATCGTGCCGATGACCATGACGATCAACGGAAGCGCCAGAAGGCTGAATTCAACAGCCGTGGCACCGTCCTGCCTACGCCACCAATGTCCGATCTTGAGCATCCCGCGAACCCGGCCCCGCAAAAGGGCGCATTTATTGTAAATTTTACTATTCCCTAAAAACACAAATGCATGTCGGACCCGGGAACCGGGGGACATGCCCTTCTATCGTAACGCCAAATACTTAAGGCACGTTTAAGACTTTTCCGGCGTTTCTCCCGGCGGCGCTCCGGTTTCAAGCGGGAACCCTTCGGGATCGAGCGGGATCAGGCCGTTCACCTCGCGGCCCCAGCGTTCCGCGAGCGCGGCATGGCGTTTTTCAATATCCTTGATCCGGCCTTTGGCTTTTTCAATCATGATGGAACAAACGATACCCGTCATCGCCCAGTCGATGAGATATCCCATCGCCGCCGAAAAATACATGACGATGATCGTGCGCGGCTGCACCAGATAATCGAACGAAATCTCGAACGTGTGGCCTTTGGCCCATAATTCCATCACGAACGGAATGCATCCCGCGAGGTTCATGGCCCCCACGCTCATCGTGCGGACCATGCCGCGCGTGCGGTCGACCGACGCGCAGACGATGGTCGGCAACATCCCCACGCACAGCATCACCGTCGTCGGCAGGAACACGATGGCCAGCAACAAGGCGAAGACAAGGAAAAGCGTTTCCTTCCAGGTCAGCTTGCGGCGCGTCTTCTTGGCCATTAGATACCGGCCTTTCCGGTCAGAATGATAAACGCCGTGACGATAATGATAATCGACGCCACCACGCCGGACACAAAGGCGGCGACCTGACGGCCTGTTTCACGTCCGAAATGGGTGTCGCGCGTCAGGCGGGCGCTGAGCGTACGGCTTTCCTTGTCCAGATCCATGTGTTCTTTCATCGCGCGGCGGAAATCCCGCGCGTCGTCATCGTATATTTTCTGGTCGTCGAACAGCGCCGCTATTTTCGAAAGATCCCCGCCGGTTTTCAGCTTGTCGATCTTGAGCTTGATCGCCTTGCGGAGTTCCCGGTCGTGAAAGCGCTCGTAAACCGGCTCAAGGTTATCGGCTACCCACCCGGCGATTTCCGGGAAATTCTGCATGCGCGAGCGTTTCTGGATCGTCGCCAGCGTCTTCAGTTCGCCCAGCACCTTTTTATACAAACGGTCACTGTTGATGTTGGGCATATAGGGGTCGATGTTTTTCCTGTCCTTGACCGACAGAAACGCCACGACATGACGGTCGAAAAACAACGCCGGGCGCTTGGGCGATGTCGCAATCTGTTCATAGGCGAGCAAAAGATCTTCGGGGCTGCGCACATTGTGCCCGCGCAGTTTGTCGCTCAGGCACATGCATTCCGGGTTGAGGAAATAGATGCAGCGCTCGATCCCGTACCCCGTCTGGTTCTGGCGCAGGAAATGGCGGCAGCTGTCGAAACGGCTGATCAGCGCCGACGAATCGACGACCGAATTGACCAGCATGTCGACCCATTGCACCACGAAATGATGCTGCACGAATTCTTCGTAAATCTGGATGTTCTGGCGGTGGATATAGGCATGGGTCAGCGCCTTGCCGAACCCTTCCGGGAAAATGGATATGTTTTTATACCGGATCGGCGCATCGGGGTGCAGCGCGATCGACAGGCGCGTCGTCAGCCGCTCCGGATAGGCGCCCGACCGCCCCGCTTCGGCGGCCATCGTGACCGCTTTTTCCACGCGCGCGGTCAATATCTTGTCATCGATGGCCCGTTGAAGCCACTGGTCCATCTCCCCCGTATCGATGATCTGCACCGCTTCCGCCGGGTTGAGATGAAGATCGAACGCGAGCGTTTCAGGATGCAGGTATTTCGCGCCGTTGAAATTGATCGGGCGCGTCGCCTTGATTTTTTTCGCGCTCTGCTTGGGCGACAGGCGCCGCCCGTCCAGCCATGCGCCGATATCGTCAAGGTTCCAGCGCTGCGCCGCGTCGTCATACAGCATGCCGCGCAGCAGTTCGAGGATCGAGCCTGTGAAGCGGTCCTTCCCGATCAGCGCGTTATAAGACCCCAGCTCCATCTTGCTTTCGATGATCTCGCGCGCCGTGAAACCTTCCATCGGGTCGTGCGTGCGGAGCAGCACCGTAATCGACACGCCCAGCGCGTAAATATCGTCCTGCAGCGTCCCCACCCCGCGCGAGAGCGGGTCGCACATGCCGCGTTCGATCGTTTCATAGATAACCGGCAAGGCGTAAGACGACGGCAGCGCCAGGCAATCGCCGAGAATCGCGCGTTCGATCTTCTTCTGGTTGCCGTCGAAAATATTCCCCAGCCGGATTTCGCCGTGCGTGATGTCCTTGTCGCGAAAATCCATCAATGCGCTGACCATCGGCCGCACCACGGAATTGAGAACGTCTTCCGCCTTCCACCCCATGCCGCCGCGGTGATCGTCGCGCTTGATGGGCCGGCCGAAGGTGTTCTCATACACGAAACCGTAACGCTGGCGCTTTTCCGGCGGCCAGTAAAACGGCCCCGTCGCCACCAGCTTGGCCACCGCCGGATTGATGATCGCCGCGTAATTCGACGCCTTGATCGTGCGCGGCGTCAGATCGTCCTCGCACACATAGACGACATGATTGCCCGGCGCCTTGCCCCGCCCGACGGCGGCATAGGCGCGCACCCCCGCTTTGTCCAGATGCGGCAACGGCTGCGACAGAAAGATCGTTATGTCGTCATTGAACGGCGTTTCCCCCGACAGCGCGGACGCGTCGGCACTGCCCCGCTCCTCGGCCGGAGAGGTGGCGTTATCGGCGGGATCTTCCTGACCCTCTTGTTCGCTCATATTCTTAAGGGCGCTTTCGATTGGATAACCGGACGGAACAAAGACAGAATGGGCCGAAACGGCCCATTCATGAGTTTAAATGCCTTTTGCCGGAAAGTAAAACCCGCCGGAGCGGATTTATGCCGCGAACGGGTCCTGGACGAGGATCGTATCCTCGCGCTCCGGGCTGGTGGACAGCAGGGCCACCGGGGCTTCGATCAATTCCTCGACCCGGCGGACATATTTGACCGCGGCCGCCGGCAGATCGGCCCAGCTCCGCGCCCCGCGCGTGCTTTCGCTCCATCCCGGGATGGTTTCATAAATCGCCTTCACCTCGGCCTGATGAACCTGAGACGCCGGGAAATAATCGATCTTTTGACCGTTCAGCTCGTACCCGACACAGATCTGAAGCTCTTCAAACCCGTCGAGAACGTCGAGCTTGGTCAGCGCGATACCGTCGATACCGCCGGTTTTGATCGCCTGGCGGACCAGAACCGCGTCGAACCAGCCGCAGCGGCGCTTGCGCCCCGTCACGGTGCCGAATTCATGGCCGCGCTGCCCCAGCGTTTCGCCGGTGTCATTCTGCTGTTCGCTTGGGAACGGGCCGGAACCCACGCGCGTCGTGTAGGCTTTCGTAATACCCAGAACATACCCAATCGTCTTCGGTCCCACGCCTGCGCCCGCCGCGGCCTGGCCGACGACGGTGTTCGACGAGGTCACATACGGATACGTCCCGTGATCGACATCGAGCAGGTGACCTTGCGCCCCCTCGAACAGGATTTTCTTGTTCTGTTTTTTCGCCTCGTCGAGCACTTTCCAAACCGGCGCGGCATAGGCCAGCACATCCTTGGCAATCGCCATCAATTCGGTATAGATCGCATCGACATCGACCGGCTCCCCGCCAAAGCCCTTGATCAGCGCATTGTGATGGAACAGCATCGATTCCAGCTTTTCCCGCACCAGTTCCGGGTGTTCCAGATCGCATACGCGCAGCGCGCGGCGCGCGACTTTATCTTCGTACGCCGGTCCGATACCGCGGCCCGTCGTGCCGATCGGCATATTGCCGCGGGCGGATTCCATGGCCTTGTCCATCACTTGATGGATCGGCAGGATCAGCGTCGCGTTTTCCGCGATGATCAGGTTTTTCGGGGAAATATCGACACCCTGGGCGCGCACTTTTTCAATTTCCGCGAGCAGCGCTTTCGGGTCGATCACAACGCCGTTGCCGATGACGGAAAGCTTCCCGCCGCGCACCACGCCCGACGGCAGCAGGCTGAGCTTGTAAGACACGCCATCAATCACCAGCGTATGGCCCGCATTGTGCCCGCCCTGAAAACGCACGACGACATCCGCGCGATTGGACAGCCAATCGACAATCTTGCCCTTGCCTTCATCGCCCCACTGGGAACCGATCACCGCGACATTTGCCATTGTTTAACTCCTCTACCCTCTGATGACGATCCAGCCTTCGCGCTGGAGTTTTTCGATTGTTGCCCAGTCCGTATCCGCCGGAACGTTTTTGGTTTTCGGCGCATCCCTTTTCGGCAGCGCGCGCAGCACCGTATCCATGTACAGCGTGAAACCGCTCGCGGTTTCCGCGTTTTCGCCAAGGCTGTAACGCCCGCCGCGGCCCAGTTCGCCGCGCACGCCGCGCGCGAACAACGTGAAACTGACGCCGGTCTGATATTCGAAACCGCGCTGTTCCAGCGGATCGATCGTCACCTGCACCGCGCCAAGGCCATAAACCTGCATCCCGTCTTTGAGCAGCGCGACAACCTGTTCCAGCGCGCCGACATCCTTGCCCGCCCCGCCGTTAAGCTTCAGCGCCTTGAGCTTTTCGAGCGCCGTATCCGCCACGCCGCTGCACCCGGCAAGGGCCGCCAGCGTCTGCGCCGCATTATCTTTCATCGCCGTCAGGCCGTCACGGTCGCGCTGCGCGGCCAGATCGAGGATCGCGCTGCGCGCGTTGTCGCCCGTCTTTTCCTGATCGAACACATGCTGGATCAATGTCGGCACCGTCAGATCGATGGAGATATCCGTCACACCGGCCGCGCTCAGCGCCTTCACCGCCAGCAGCGCCGTTTCCGCATCGCCGCGCGGATTGTCGGGGCCGATCATTTCACAACCGACCTGACAGAACTGACGCTCGGGGCGAAGCTGCCCTGCGTTCACGCGCATCACATCGGCGGCGTACGACAAACGCAAGGGGCGCTTTTCCGCCGCAAGGCGCGAGGCCGCGATACGCGCAATCTGCGCCGTCGTGTCCGCGCGCAACCCCATCATGCGTTGCGACACGGGGTCCATCAGGCGGAACGTATTGCGCGAAAGCGCCTGACCGGGGCCGGGCGCCAGAAGCGAGTCTTCGAATTCGACCAGCGGCGGCTTCACGCGCTGATATCCGAAAGACGCGAATTCGTTCATGAGGGTGTGGATGGCTTGCGCTTCGCGCTCCGCTTCAGGAGGAAGCAGGTCAGACAGCCCGTTGGGTAACAGCGCAGGGTGCGTTTTGGTCATACTCGGCCAGTAGGGTTTTCAACAAACCGGCTCACTTTTGCCGATCTGGGCGCAACAATCAAGGAAAAGCTTTGGGCTTAAAAACGGCGGATTTCTGCGCTAGCTGGCCACTTTTTCGATCGCGTCGCAGACCGCGCGGGTCACGCTTTTGATTTTCGCCATGTCCGAGCCTTCCGCCATGACGCGAATGACCGGCTCCGTCCCCGACGGGCGGATCAGCAGACGGCCATCCCCGGCCAATGAATCCTCGGCTTTTTTAACGGCCTCTTTCACCGTCGCATCGTTCAGCGGCTGCCCGCCTTTATAGCGGACATTCTCCAGCACCTGCGGCAGCGGATCGAACAGGCGGCACACTTCGCTCGCCTTCTTGCCGGATTTGGAAACGATCGACAGCACCTGCAGCGCCGCGAGCAGCCCGTCGCCCGTCGTGCTGAAATCCGACAGCACCACATGGCCCGATTGCTCGCCGCCGAGGTTCAAGCCCTTTTCGCGCATCGCCTCGACCACGTAACGGTCGCCGACCGCCGCGCGGATCAGCGTAATGCCTTTGGACTGCAGGAATTTTTCCATGCCCAGATTGCTCATCACCGTCGCGACGATGGCATCGCCCTGCAGAAAACCCTGTTCCTTTTTGCTCAGCGCCAGCAGCGTCATGATCTGATCGCCATCGATACGCTGGCCGAGTTCATCGACCACGATAAGGCGGTCTGCATCACCATCCAGCGCGATACCGATATTGGCGCCTTCACGAATAACATGCGCCTGCAGCGCTTTCGTGTCGGTCGCGCCGCAGCCTTCATTGATGTTGCGGCCATTCGGATGATTGCCAATCGTGATAACTTCCGCTTCCAATTCCCACAGCAATTGCGGGGCGACCTTGTACGCCGCGCCATGGGCGCAATCGACCACGACCTTCAGACCGCGCAGCGTTTCACCGCGCGCCAGCGTGCGTTTCAAAAATTCGATGTAACGTCCCTGCGCATCGTCAAGCCGGCTCGCCTTCCCGATCGCATCGGCGGACGGCAGCAGCGCATTCTGATCACCGTCGATGGCCGCTTCGATTTTAAGCTCCAGCGCGTCGGACAATTTGTAACCGTCGGCGCCGAACAATTTAATGCCGTTATCCTGATACGGGTTGTGGGACGCGGAAATCATCACGCCGACATCCGCGCGCAGGGAACGGGTAAGCATCGCCACCGCCGGCGTCGGGATCGGCCCCGTCAGCACGACATCCATCCCCATCGCCACGAAACCGGCGGCCATCGCCTGTTCCAGCATGTACCCGGACAGACGCGTATCCTTGCCGATAACCACGCGGTCCATGGTTTTGCCGCCCTGCCCCGCTTCGCGCAGGACATAGGCCGTCGCCATCGCCACCTTAAGAGCCATGTCAGCCGTCATGGGCGCCTGATTCGCCGTGCCGCGTATACCGTCTGTGCCGAAATACTTACGTGTCATGCCCGGGATAATGGATGAAACACCCAAAAAACTCAAGGAAAACGCGGCTTTGCGCGAGGGTTGCAAAAAACGCAAGGGGCCTTATGCGATTTTCATTGACGGTTTTCGGCTTTTGAAGTATTAATGAAGTATAAATAAATAGAAAAACGACATCTGGCCCCTACGGGAGAGTCAGGGAATATAACAGGGACGAACCATGAAGCGATTTATTATTAAATACCGCAAACGCTCTTCTATTATCCGAACACAGCGACAATAAACCGGATCATTACTTTGTTCGCAAAGTAATATCGCGCGCATCCGCGTTTATGACTTTTAACGACGACCTGAATACAGGCGGCGCGACACCACAACCATAACGATAAAACTCACAGGGAGTACAACAATGGACCTCGGAAATATCTTCTCCACCGCCGCGCAGGTCGGCATGTACGGCGCCGCCGCACTGGGCCTCTACCTCACCGCCCGCGGCACTTTCTACACCGTTCCCCAACAGCATACCGGCCTTGTCACGCGCTTTGGCGAACATGTGCGCACCAACGAAACGCCCGGCCTGAAAACGAAAATTCCGTTCGTCGAAAAAGTCGCGAAGATTTCACAGCAGGAATTCCAGACGAAAGAAATGCTGGAAACAAAAACGGCCGACGACCTGTTCGTCAAACTGCCGATCTCGATTCACTTCGAAGTGTCCGATCCGGCGATCTTCCACTTTAACAAAGACAAACCGGTCGGCCTGATGTCGAACGTCGTGTCGGCCGCCGTGCGTGAATACACGTCTCAGAAGAAATTCCAGGAACTGTATAACGAACGCTCGCAGATCAAGGACGGCGTCCTCGCCAAAGTCGCGGATAAAGTCGGCGGTTTCGGGCTGCATATCAACGATATCGTTATCGATGAGCCGCAGGCCTCACAGGAGGTCAAACACACCTTCGACCGCGTCCGTTCGTCGGCCCTTGAAAAAGAAGCCGCGGCCAACGAAGCCGAAGCGCATTACATCCGCGCCGTCAAGGAAGGCGAAGGGATCGCAAAACGCAGCGCCCTGATCGGCGAAGGGATCGCCGGCCTGCGCGAAAACGTTGCCAAAGGCTACGACAAGACGCGAAAAATGCTTGTCGATGGCGGGATGGAGCCTCACATGGCGGACAACTTCATTATTGAAGCCATGCGCCTCGATACGCTGCGCGACATCGGCGACAAGGGCAACATGGTGATTGTTTCGCCGGATGCGGCATCGGGCAATCGTATCGCTGAATTGCAGACGGTTGCGCCGACCATAGGCAAAACGGTCGCGGAGCAGAATAACGCCCCCCGCCCCGCGCCACGCCCGCCCCGCGCCGTTCCGATCGCAGAGGCAACGCCAGGTTAGGTTAAACGGGCCAACGAGATGAAAGGACGGTGCAGGCCATAGAGACACGAACGACGTAGAAACTTAACAACACCCTCTCACACACCGACACAACGACTATAAAAATAAAGAGTTAAACAGGGATACGGAGCGCGGCCACCCCCGCGCTCCGTAGCAATTTTTTTTATGATGACTGGAAAAGCTTAAACGCCCTGCGGTTCCGCGCCGTCAAAGCCGCCATTGCTGGACGGGACCGACGAACGCGGGCCGTTATCGGCCGGCTCGTCCGGCGTATCGCGTAAAATCGGCTCGCCGCGCAGCAGCGCCTTGATCTCATCGCCGGATAGCATTTCATACTCCAGCAACGCTTTCGCCACGATATGCAGCTGATCCAGCTGATCGGTCAGGATCTTGCGCGCGCGGGCATAGGCGCCCTCGACGATGTTCTTGATCTCTGAATCGACGATCGATGCGGTTTCATCGGACATGTTCTTGCTCTGCGCCACGGAATGGCCGAGGAACACTTCTTCCTGATCGACGCTGTAGCGCAGCGGGCCGAGCTTGTCGGACATGCCCCATTCGGTGACCATGCGGCGCGCCATGTCGGTCGCCATGCGAATGTCGCTCGACGCGCCCGTCGTGACTTTTTCCGCGCCGAAAATAAGTTCTTCGGCGATACGCCCGCCCATCGCGACCGACAGGTCGGCTTTGAGCTTGGCCTTGGAAACAGAGATGCGGTCGCCTTCCGGCAGACGCATGACCATCCCCAGCGCGCGACCGCGCGGAATGATCGTCGCCTTATGGATCGGGTCGGATTCCACCTCATGCAGCGCGACGACCGCGTGTCCTGCTTCGTGATAGGCGGTCAGTTTCTTTTCTTCCTCGGTCATGACCATGGATTTGCGCTCCGCGCCCATCATGACCTTGTCCTTGGCGTCTTCGAATTCCTGTTGCCCGACGACGCGCTTGCCGCGGCGTGCGGCGAGAAGCGCCGCCTCGTTCACAAGATTGGCAAGATCCGCGCCGGAAAAACCGGGGGTCCCGCGCGCCAGTGTGCCGGCATGGACGTTCTGCGCCAGCGGCACTTTCTTCATATGCACCTGAAGGATGCGCTCGCGGCCTTTGACATCCGGCAGCGGCACGACGATCTGACGGTCGAAACGGCCCGGACGCAGCAGCGCCGGGTCCAGAACGTCCGGACGGTTGGTCGCCGCGATCAGGATCACGCCTTCATTGGCTTCGAACCCGTCCATCTCCACCA
>CAYPCP010000042.1:0-14890 GCA_964409255.1 uncultured Pseudobdellovibrionaceae bacterium | reverse complement strand
GTTAAGATACGCGGAAATCGCTTCGGCAAGCGGGCGGTTGGAGTTACCGGCAATGATTTTCATTGTACGTTTTCCAGAATGTGTTGGCCTGATCTTCCGCCCTTTTATAAGATTATGGGGCTGGAATGCAACGTGTTTTTGGTCCGGCCTTATCCCTTGATCACAATCGCGGAAACCTGCCGCCCGTAATCGCCCTCGCCCCGGTGGGTCGCGCGGCGGAAACTGAAACAATCGGTCTCTTCCTTATACGTGTCGATCCCGCCGATGCTCACGCGGCCTACGCCCGCATTGGCAAGGCGGAACGCGATATAGCCCGGCAGGTCGAACATGAAATGCCCCGCGCGGCGGGAGGATTTAAAGAACCGCTCGCTTTCCGGGTCGTGGGCCAGAAACGGCGCTTCAAACCCCGCCGACACCTCATAAGACGCCGGGCCGATGCACGGTCCCACCGCAGCGATAACCGAGTCGCGTGACGCGCCAAGCGATTCCATCTGATCCAGCGTTGCTTCGAGAACGCCCCCGACCGCCCCGCCCCAACCCGCGTGGGCCGCGCCGATCACGGGTTTTCCCTGCGCCGTGCGCCCTTCAAAAAGAACCGGCCCGCAATCCGCCGTCAAAACGCCGAGCGCCATGCCAGGGACATCCGTGGCCATCGCGTCCGCCTTGGGCCGGTCTTCGCCCGTGCCGACCGGCGCACGCACCACAAGGCAATCCGGGCTGTGGATCTGCCACAGGCTGGCAAGGTTATCGGTGTCCACGCCGAGGTCATTTGCCACCCTGCGGCGGTTTTCCATCACCGCCGCCAGATCGTCGCCCGAACCCGGCCCGCAATTCAGCGACGTATAAATCCCCCTGCTCACCCCGCCCCGGCGGCCATAAAAACCATAGGAAACGAGGTTCGAAAACGGGGCGTTGTGGACAATTTTCATGCAAATCCCTCCAGTTTGACGTGCGGATCGGCCGTTATGGCGATAACTTTGAACAATGCGCCCATCTGATCGTAAGATGTTAATCTAGTTACGCTATTTTCCATTTCTATTTTTTGACGATCCGTAGCGTTTTTATCCAAAATCGCCTTTCGGGCATGGATTCCGAGCCGATTAAGGAAATCACCCTGCTTTGTCGGCCCGTGGACGGTAAGGCCGTTTTCGAGCGCAATGGTACCAACCGTTTCGAAATTAACGTGTGCGGTCAAATCGGCTTCTCCCGGGGCGAAAAATATCGATACCGGGTGGTGTCGGTGCACCGCCTGTACGGTGTCGCCGTAAGATGAATGTGGATAACCGTAATCTAAGAAAAGCGCCGTACCACGCTGTTTCTGAATACGATTGTAGGTGCATTTAAGGATCTTATTTAAGATTGGCGATATTTCGATACGATCGTATTCCTGTGGATAAATCAGCATTCTGGGAAATAATTCAACCATGGCCGGATCGGCGGGCGCAAGGCCGATCGCGAACGCCCCGTCATCATCGACCCCCACGACTTCTTCGGCCCACCCTTCCCGTGTTTTTTGAAAGCGCCGGACAGGAAGCGCGTCGAGAAATTCATTCCCGAGAACCATCAGCTGACCGTCCTCCGGCACGCTGTCCAGATCATCGTGCCAGGTGACCTTATATAAAGAGAGTGCGTCACGTTGTTTGGCGCGCAGGACCGGACTGGTTTCGATCAGGTGGAGATGAACGGCGTCATGGAAGCCCGGCACTGGCTTCGTGACCCGCATCACATCGGCCATAAGTGACCCCCTACCCGGCCCAAATTCGGCAATTCGAAACGGTGAGTTCTGTCCTGTTTTTATCCATAAATCGACGATCCATGCACCGATCAGCTCCCCGAACAATTGCGATATTTCAGGCGCGGTAGTGAAGTCTCCGTCCACGCCGAACGGGTCGCGGGTCATGTAATAGCCATACGTGGGGTGCCCGAGGCACAGGCCCATATACCGGCCCAGATCCATCGGGCCGTTGTCCCGTATCTCACGCCGGATGATCTCAGCGAGTGGTGTCGTCATGGGTCAGGACCCGGCCTTTGCGCGCAGCATAGGCGATCACGCCCAGCCCCAGCGTTATCATGGGAAGGCACAGAATCTGCCCCATGGAGAGCGCATCCCAGAACAGGCCGAGATAGTAATCTGGCTCCCGGTAATACTCGATGCAGAAACGGGCCACACCATATCCGGCGAGAAACACGCCGGTCACAATGCCGGGGCGGTGACGCACCGCCTTGGTGTGATAGAGGATCGCAAGAACCACAAAAAGAACCAGACCTTCGAAGAACGCTTCGTAGAGTTGGCTCGGGTGACGGGGCAGGTCACCGGCATGGGGGAAGACCATACCGACCGACGCATCGGTGACGCGCCCGTAAAGCTCGCCATTGATAAAATTCGCCAGCCGCCCGAAGAGCAGCCCGAGGGGCACAGAGGCGCACGCAATGTCAGTCAGGCGCAGAAGCGGTATGGATTTAGCTTTTGCATAAGCGATCAGCGCAATGATCACGCCAAGCGCGCCGCCATGAAATGACATGCCGCCCTGCCAGAGCATGAATGCCGACAGCGGGTCATGCAGATACATCGACGGCTGATAGAAAAGCACATAGCCGATACGGCCGCCGCCGATGACGCCGAGTACGGCCCACGGGATGAAATCGTCGATATCCAGCTTGGTCGGCCGCTGGTTCGGGTCTATGCGCCCCAGATACAGGCCATAGGCCCAGCCGCCAAGGATGCCCGCAAGGTAGGCCAGCGCGTACCAGCGGATGTCGAGAGGCCCGATCGAAAGCGCGACCGGGTCGATATGGGGAAATTGTAAAGCCATGCGGATGGCTTTAGCAGATTAGGCGGCGGTGGGGAAGAACCTAGCGATACGGGTCCGGCGTGCCCATATATTGCTGAACATACTGGCGCACGCCCTCTTCCAGTTCGGTGAACGGTTTCGTGTATCCGGCCTCGCGCAGGGTGCTCATGTCCGCCTGCGTGTAATACTGATATTTCAGCGCCAGCGTGTCGGGCATATCGATATAGGTGATTTTCGACGGCTTGCCCGCCGCGCGGAACGTGGCTTCGGCAAGGTCCTTGAAACTTCTTGCCTTGCCCGTGCCGACATTGAACAGGCCGCAGGCTTTCGGGTTCTGATACAGCCATACCATCACGTCGACACAATCGCCGACCCAGACGAAGTCACGCAATTGCCCGCCGTCGTCGTAATCCGGGTGGCTCGACTTGAACAGGCGCGCCGCCGCACCGGCGACGACCTGCGGGTGCAGCTTGCACACCACGCTCATCTGGTCACCCTTGTGATATTCGTTGGGGCCGTAGACGTTGAAAAATTTGAGGCCCGCCCATTGCGGCGGGATCGGTTCGTTCTTTTCCTCGATCACGCGGGCGATCCGGCGGTCGAACACGTGCTTGGACCAGCCATAGGGATTGAGAGGGCGCAGGCGCGAAAGCGCGTCGGGGCTTGACGCGTCGCTGAACCCCTGCCCGCCGTCGCCATAGGTCGCCGCGGAAGACGCATAGACCAGACGGATATTGTTATTGCCGCAGAATTTCCAGATACGGCGCGAAAGAACGAAGTTCGTGTCCATGATGAGATCGACGTCTTTTTCCGTCGTCGACGACACCGCGCCCATATGAAAGACCATTTCAATGTTGTTCGCGTGCGTCTGCAGGTAATCCATCAAACGGTCGGGATGCACCACGTCGCGTATTTCGCGCTTGGCGACGTTGCGCCATTTGTCGTTATCGCCGAAGACATCGGAAATGACGATATCCCGGCATCCCGCCTCTTCGAGGCCAGCGACAAGGTTGGACCCGATAAAGCCCGCTCCGCCCGTTACGATGATCATGGTAAAAAAATCCTTTCGACGCCGTCATTCCCTTCTCTCAGGGTACACGCGAATGGTTAAGATCCAAACAGCATTTTGTTTTCCACAGACGTTAAGGGGTGGATTCCGATTCGTTCTTGCCGGGCCTGTGGGGCGGTGTTACTCACCATCCCATTGTTTGAAAGAGGCGGAGATCATGATGCGCCCAGACCCCCATTTTCTGGATGATATAGCGAAAGTCGCCGGCGGCGCGGTCAACGTGCTCTCGGGCCTGCGCAGCCAGATCGAAAGCGAGATTAAAACCCGCGTCGATGAGATGGCCGCGCGCATGGACCTGGTCCCGCGCGAGGATCTGGAGCGTGTCGAAGCCCAGCTTTCGCGCCTGCAAAAAGACCATAAGGACATTCTGGCCCGTCTGGCCGCCCTCGAAGGCGGCAAGGCCAAGGCCCCGAAACAGGCCGCCCCGGCCCAAAAGCCGAAGGCCGCCAAAACGACCAAAAAACCCGTCAAGAAGAGTGCGAAGCGCAAATGAGCCAGATCGACGCCTTTGAAGATGTCAGCAACCCGCTCGACAGCGTGGAAGAAATCCTTTCCGCCAATGACTGGTCTTTCGACCGCATGAGCGAGGATGAGCTGACGGTCCAGATTTCCGGCAAGATGGGCGAGTACAAGATGCTCTTCGTCTGGCAGGAAGATTACAGCGCGATGCAGTTCGTGTGTGAGTTCGATCTCGAATTCCGTCCCGAAGCCATCGACAACGCCGCCCGCGCCATGACGGCGATGAACGCCAATCTCTGGCTGGGCCATTTCGATATCCGTCCCGGCACGGCCGTTCCATGCTTCCGTCACACCAGCCTGTTCCGCGGCATGACCCAGGGGTCCGGCGCCGACCATCTCGAAGACCTGGTCGATATCGCGCTGTCCGAATGTGAACGCTACTATCCGGCCTTCACGCTTCTGTCGCGCTCCTCAACCGCGGGCAACCATCAGGACCTTGCGCTCGCGATGATGGAAACCGCCGGCCGGTCATGAACGGCATCGCGCCACTTTCTTCTCTCAATATCGCCCTCGTGGGCTGCGGCAAGATGGGCGGGGCCATGCTCCGTGGCTGGCTTGATGCCGGCATCAAACATGTCGATGTTCTGGAACCGCACGCCCTTCCCGTTACCGATCCGCGCATCACCCATCACGCCGATGTTTCAACGCTGAACGGTCCGTGGGATATGATCGTCGTGGCGGTGAAGCCGCAGGTCATGAAAGAGGTGTGCGAAAAACTATCCACAAAGTTATCCGCAGCAACGCCTGTTCTTTCCATCGCCGCAGGCCAGAAAATCGCAGCATTCCAGACTTACTTCGCCCCTGCCCAGCCGGTGATCCGCACCATGCCCAACACCCCGGCTGCCATAGGAAAGGGCATGATTGTTGCGTGCCCGTCACCGCAGATTACCGCACAACAACGTGCGATCGCGGATGCTCTTCTGCACAATCTGGGCACCACCCTGTGGACAAATGACGAGTCCGACATGGATGCCGTCACGGCGGTATCGGGCAGCGGCCCGGCCTATGTTTTTTACCTGATCGAAGCGCTCAGCGAAGCGGGCCGCAAAGCGGGCCTGAGCGATGAGATGGCGTCCGTCCTCGCCCGCCAGACGGTGATCGGAAGCGCAGCATTGGCAGAAACGGATGCAGAGTTATCCGCAGCAAGACTGCGCGAAAACGTGACCAGCCCCGGCGGCACCACCGAAGCGGCGCTGCGGGTTTTGATGGATGGGCGGTGGCAGGAGATCCTGACCTCTGCAATCGTCGCGGCGACGAACCGCAGCAAAGAGCTGGCAAAATAATCCCTCTTGCGTCATCCCTGCGAAGGCGGGGGCTGGCATGACGTCAAGCTAAGACGGCATAAAAAATCCCGCCGAAGCGGGGTTTTTGAATTCTGGTAGAAACCCTATTTCTTCTTCGCCTTGCGGCCACGGACACCCAGACCGATATCCTTGGCGAGCTTGCTTCGCTGCTGCGCGTATTTGGGCGCGACCATCGGATAGTCGGCGGGCAGGCCCCAGCGCTCCCGATATTCTTCCGGGCTCATATTGTAGGCGGTCTTGAGGTGGCGTTTGAGCATCTTGAGCTTCTTGCCGTCTTCCAGACAGACGATGTATTCGGGCGTGACCGATTTCTTGACCGGGACAGCCGGCTGCGGGCGGTCGGCGGGAATGCCGCCCGCGCCCCCTTCCAGACCGGTGAGGGTTTTGAATACCTGCTCGATCATGCCGGGGATGTCCGTCTGGGCCACCGTATTGTTCGACACATGGGCCGACACGATATCCGTGGTCAGGGAAAGAAGATCTGCGTGGCTGATTTTTTCGCTCATGGGGAAGGCCTTTATAGTTCCGTCCGTAAATGAAAGAGGTGGATGGGAGAAGGATTGTTCGGGCGGATACTCTGTAAAGTTACATCCGCTCTATGGCATTTCAAGGGCAAATGCGCGTCCCGGAAAATAATATTCAAACTATACTTGGGCTATGCCTGAATACGGCGCGGCGGGCGCTTTGAAACGGACACGTCCGCCCCGCGGAGATAGACGGGGGATAAGTCCGCCCCCTCGCCCTTTTCCGCCTTGTCCCGGGCCAGCGCGGTCAGGGTCCGGGGGTGGAGCAGGACACGGTGCATTTCACGTGAAACAGGCAGTTTTCCGCCACTTTCGTCCCTGATTCGGTTCACCGCGTCCCCGGCAAGGATCACGCGCCGATCGCCGATCAGGTCATGCACCTGCGTGCGCTCCAGCGCCAAAGGCGCCGTTTCGGGCTGCCCCTCGACTGTGAATAACTGAACGTAATAATCGCTGCGTTTCGTCTCCAGAACAGCCAGGACAGGGTCGCCGCCCGGCCCTTCGGAAACGGCATGACGCGCCACGACCTCCAGCGTATTCAGCCCGATCATCGGCCTGTCCAGCGCCAGCCCGAGCGAGCGAGCCGTCGACAGGCCCAGCCGAAGCCCCGTAAAAGACCCCGGCCCGACCGTCGATGCGACGACATCGACATCCTTGAACCCGATGCCGAGTTCGGCCAGCACCTCCTCGATCAGGGGGATCAGGATGCGGGCCTGATCCCGTCCAGTTTCGACCGCGCGGGCGGCAAAACGCTCCCCGGCCAGAAGGCCGACGGAGCATCCGCCCAGAGCGGTATCGAAAGCGAGAACGGTGCGCATGGTGCGTTAAAGGATCTCAATTGCCTCGTCGAAGTCCAGACGCGGGCTGCGCGGGTAGAGATTTTCGGTCGTGCCGTGGCCGAGGTTGCACAGGAAGTTGGCCTCGACCTTTCCCCCGAACTTGCCGGTGAAGAACTCCTGGGTCGCTTCGTCCTTTTTGAAACCGGACATCGGGCCGCAATCGAGGCCCAGTGACCGGGCCGCCATCATGTAATAGGCCGCCTGAAGGTTGGCGTTACGGACCGCCGTGATCTTGATCTTCTCTTCCTTGCCCACGAACCATGCGCGCGCGTCGGCGTGGGGGAAAAGCTTGGGCATCTGTTCATAGAAGGCAAAGTCGATCCCGAAGATCGCCGTGACCGGGGCCGCCATAGTCTTGTCCAGATTGCCTTTGTCGAGCAGCGGTTTCAGACGCTCCTTCGCCTCCGGGCTGCGGATATACAGGACGCGCAGCGGGCAGCAATTGGCCTCGGTCGGGCCGAGCTTGGCAAGGTCATGGATCTGGCGCAGCGTGTCATCAGACACCGGGCGGTCCGCCCACGCGTTGTAGGTCCGCGCCTCGCGGAACAGGATATCGAGGTCTTTGTCGGTCAGTGCGTCGCCGTGGCTCATGAATGCAATCCTTCTATGAAAATTCATTGTGTTTTCAGGAAGCTAGCCTTTCTGTCAGAAATATCAACCGCCTTTCGAAACTTCTGGCAAAGCCGTCCCGCATGGGCTAAGGCTTATGCACGATGACATCCCGGTTTATGACATGTTTCGCCCTGCTCGGCGCGCTGGCGCTTGGCTTTTCCGGCGCGGCGCCGCCCGCCTGCGCGGCGACAGTCATTCCCGAAGATTCGCATACGGCCGTCATTTTCGCCTGGCACCGCATCGGCGAGGACCAGACGCCCACATCCTCGATCCGCACCGAACAGTTCAACGCCCAGATCAACGAACTGGTCGAAGGCCACTATAATGTCATGCCGCTGCCCGCCATCATCGATGCGTTCCGCAGCGGGACCGAGCTGCCGCCCAATACCGTGGCGCTGACCTTTGACGGGGGCCATGCCTCCTTCCTTGAAAACGCCGCGCCGATTCTGGAGGAGCATAAACTCCCCTACACGATCTTCATCGTGCCGGGCCGGACGCAGAAAGAGACCACGCGCACCATCGGATGGTCTGATCTGAGCCGTCTCGAAAAGACCGGTTTGGCCACCATCGGGCTGCATCCGATGGCCTATATGCGCCTGACCCAGACCCCCGCCGACGAGATCCGCCGTCAGGTAAACAGCGCCATCGCAACCTATCGCGAGAACCTGAACCATGACCCGGTTCTCTTCGCCTATCCATTCGGCGAATATGGGCGCACCTACCGCGCAATCGTTGAAAACAGCGGGTTCAAGGCGGCTCTCGGTCAACAATCCGGCGTCGCCTATAACGGGTCAGACCGCTTCGCGCTTCCCCGTTTCGTGCTCACAGAACGCTTTGGCGATACGGAGCGTTTCCAAACTCTTTTGGGCGCTTTACCCCTGCCCGTGACCGGCGTCGAACCGGATGAACCGTCCATCAGCACGGCCAGCCCGGTCATCGGCTTTACCGTGAACGACAAGCTAAGCGGGTCACTCAAAGGTCTGTCCTGTTACGTGTCGGGTCAGGAAAAACCGAGCCTCGACATCATCGGCAGCCGGGTTGAACTGCGCCTGCATGACCCGGTGATGCAGGACCGCATCCGGATTAACTGCACCCTACCCGGCCCGCAAGGCGCGCCGGAAGACCCGCCGGTCTGGCGCTGGTTCGGGCTTCTCCTCAGCGTCCCGGAGAACCGCACCTCCGCCCTCCTCAATGACCCGTCCGAAGAGCCGGAAGAGGAGCATGAAGAGTCACGCGAGGCGATGGAAAACCCCGCCCCTTAAACCGGACTTACTCTTAATATAATGGGATTAGTATTCAGCCGGGCGGACTTCGAGAACTTCGGGCACGTAGTGGCGCAGCATGTTCTCAATCCCGTGCTTCAGGGTCGCGGTCGCGCTCGGGCATCCGGCGCAGGCACCCCGCATCTTCAGATAGACGATCCCCTGATCGAACCGGTCGAACACGACATCGCCGCCATCCATGGCGACGGCCGGGCGGACGCGGGTATCGAGAAGCTCTTTAATCTGGAGGGTGATTTCATCGTCCCCTTCGGCATGGCCGGAAGCGGCGTCCGCCCCCTCCTCCATCACCGGAAGGTTATTCGTAAAATGCTCCATCAGCGCGGCGAGGATCTTGGTCTTAAGATCGCCCCACGCGACCCCGTCGGCTTTGGTGATCGAAACGAAATCGGACCCGAGGAAAACGCCGTCGACCCCGCCCACGCCAAACAGCCGGACCGCCAGGGGCGATCGCGCCGCGTCACCGGCGTTCGTGAACTCCGCTACGCCACGTGTCATGACGGGCTGGCCGGGAATGAATTTAACGGTTGCGGGGTTGGGGGTCTTTTCGGTCTGGATAAACATGATCTTCCTTCGCCTCTAAAAAATAGGACGTCCAGAGTCCTATTCAATAGGGCGAAAAAAATCAAGTTAACTCGTCAATCGCCTGTGGTTCCAGATGCCCGGGCACCAGAACGACCGGCACGCGCAGGCGGCTTAGACCCTTGCCGGAGAAATAGCTGACCAGCGGACCCGGCCCCCCGGCGGACGTTCCCGCGCCAAGGACAAGCTGCGTAATCACGGTATCGCGGTTGATGATCTCGACCAGCGCATCGTTGCGCTTGCCCTGCTCGATATAGACCGACGGGACCTGCCCGGTCAGGTCGTTGATCTTTTTCGCCACGCCCCAGACGAATTTTTCGCCCTGCTCCCGCATCTCGCGCAGCATCTTATGCTCGACCGTGCCCCAGTGCTGGAATTCGTCCATATCGATGATATGGACAATGCCGACATGGCCGCGGCGCGTCACCGCCATGCGCGCGGCGTAACGGAGCGCGATGTCGAATTCGTCGCTTTCATCCGCCACGACAAGATAGGTGCCACCGTCGCCGCGGCGACCGGGTTTCACATCCTGCGCCGGCAGGTCGATGATCGTAGGGTTTTGCGCGTTGCTGCTCATGAAGGTCAATCCCTTCTCAAAAACGTAAAGGCGGCCCAACCAGCGAAGAAGGCTATGGCGGCCGCCACCAAACCATAGGCCAGTGAATCTCGATAGGCAAAGGAATAGATCCGCGCGGAAAAGCCGACCTGCGCGACGCGGAATCTTGTGCGGTCTTCCGCCCGCACCTTGCCGTTTTTAAACAGGAACGTCTGCACGGTGTATTCGCCCGTCGGCACGTTGGACGGCAGATCGAACGTCACCTTGAAAAAATCCTGCCGCACGAACGTCATGCCGCCCGCTTTCAGGGGGAACAAGCCTTGCGTTTGCTTGTTGCGGATCAGGGCCTCGCGGAACTGCGCCGTCTTTTCCGGCACTTCCAGCTCGCTCGCCCCGAAATTAAGACCGTTGAGGCCGATGCCGTTTTCGTGCAGCACCGGGGCGTCTTCCTGTTCCATCGCATAACGGCTGAGCGCGTAATCGTAAAAGGCCGGGACCTGATTGAATTCCATCCATGTGCGGTTGACCCAGGCGCCCATGACGTCGGATTTCTGGCGCACGACCATGCTCCGGCTGGGCCCCGTCACAAGAACGGCGATATCGCCCTGCTCCCGCGTCACGCCGTAAACGGTCAGCGTGGCGCCGTTGAAACCCGTCGTGATGTCGATCTGTTCGTTCGCGACGTCAAGCTTGATGATCTCGCCTTCCTGCGCGAACGCCGCCGCCGGAACGCCCAGAAGCATGAGCGCAAAAAGCAGGCGCGCCACCATCAACGCACCTCCGTCGTGAACAGGTCTACCGGCGGCAGGAAAAGCTCGGCGGCGAGACGGAAGCTGACGAAGACGATCATCAGCGCGAGGATGATCCGCGCGGGCGCGCCGCGAATGTGCCGCGCGACACGCACCCCGGCCTGTGCCCCGATCACCGAACCGATCATCATCACGAGCGCCAGCACGATATCGACCGTGTTGTTTGCCACTGCATGCAGCAGGCAGGAAAACGCCGCGATAAAAATAATCTGGAACAGCGAGGTGCCGGGCACCAGCAAGCTGGGCATCCCGAGAATATAAATCATCGCCGGAACCATAATGAACCCGCCGCCGATCCCCATGATGGAAATCAGCAATCCCCCGAGCAGGCCAACGCTCGCGGGCAGCAGCGCGGAGATATAAAGGCGCGATTTGGTGAAGCGCATTTTGTAGGGAAGGTTTTTAAAGAAAGGTTTTTGCGAAAGGCTCTGGATATCCTCCGTCGCCTGCGACCGTTTGAGCAGCGCCCCCACGCTTTCGAACAGCATCATCAGCCCGATAATCCCGAGCAGCACGATATAGAGGATATTAATCACCAGGTCGATCTGGCCGATATGCTGCAACATCCGGAAGATAAGGATACCAAGGACCGCGCCGATAAAACCGCCGCCCAGCATCACCGTGCCCATGCGCACATCGACGTTCCCGCGCCGCAAATGGCCAAGCACGCCCGTGACGCTCGACGCGATCAGCTGGTTGGCCTGCGTGCCGACCGCGATGGCGGGCGGTATGCCCATAAAGATCAGAAACGGCGTCGCGAGAAACCCGCCGCCGACGCCGAAGACCCCGGACAGAAAACCCACCGCCGTGCCGAGAAGCAGCAGCGTCTCGGCGGGCACGGAGATTTCAGCAATGGGGAGATAGACCTGCATGATGGGTTAATACCCGATCGTGCCGTCTGGACCTGTCTGCGACCAGAAATACTGGTCCGCACCTTTCAGGAAGTTGGCGTAATCGCCGATTTTCAATTCGTGATACGCTTTTTTGAAATCGATCGATTTCACAATGCTCTGGAACATCGGCGCCCATTCTTCATACGCGTGGTTGAGCGCGGAACATTCGACGATGTAAAGCCTGTCGTTGTAGAGCGACGCAAACATGATCGCGCGGCGCGTCTGCAATGCCGACCCCAGATGGGTCTTATAGCTTGCCAGCGCATAGGACGCATGCCAGCGGCCCAGCCCCGCGCCATCATATACGCGCGCCAGATTATAGCCGTCATATTCGCCCAGATAATCTTTCCAGAACGGAACGCTCACCGCCACACGCTGCACCGCCTGACCGTAATCCGGCGGGTAGATCACATAGCGGCGGTCATCGACGACCTTCACCTTGCATACCGGCTGCGCGGTGTCGGACGGCGCCATGACCGTCAGCTTATCCTCCGGCTTGCGGTTGGTCTGTTCTTTCCATGTATCCGGGAACGTGATGGACAGGCCGCTGGCCGGGTCGCGCCAATGGAAATAATCCGCGTGGGCGACGGAAGGAATGAAAACAAGCGCAGCGAGGAGAAGTGAGGTGAATCGCATGGCCCTACAATACACCTGCAGGGCCATGCGTTCAAATTGCTTTCAAGGGGTTAGTACCAGAAACCCAGCTTTTTCATCGTGGCGGCGACCATCGGCGCGGCGAGGTCGTTGGCCTTTTCGTTGCCTTCGGCAAGGATGCGGTCAAGCTGGGCCGGATCGCCGATCAATTCCCGCATGCGGGCCGTGATCGGGGCGAGTTTGTCCACGCACAGATCGGACAGCGCATTCTTAAAACCTGAGAATTGCTGGCCGCCAAATTCCTTCATCACATCCGCCTTGCTGCGGTCGGAAAGCGCAGCATAGATGGTGATCAGGTTCTTGGCTTCGGGGCGGGAATCCATGTCTTCCACGGTTTCCGGCACCGGCAGCGGATCGGTTTTCGCCTTGCGGATCTTCTGCGCGATCATGTCCGGGTCATCGGTCAGATTGATGCGCGTCATATCGCTTTCGGCGGACTTGCTCATCTTGCTCGTCCCGTCGCGCAGCGACATCACCCGTGCGCCCTCCCCCAGAATGACGGGTTCGGGCATGGTGAAGAATTCCTCACCCCCGGCGTAATGCTGGTTGAAGCTGGCGGCGATATCCCGGGCCAGTTCGATATGCTGCTTCTGATCCTCGCCCACCGGCACGTGCGTGGCCTTGTAGATGAGGATGTCCGCCGCCATCAGCACCGGATAGGAATACAGGCCCAGGGACGCATTGTCCTTCTGCTTGCCCGCCTTCTCCTTGAACTGCGTCATGCGGTTGAGCCAGCCGAG
This sequence comes from uncultured Pseudobdellovibrionaceae bacterium, assembly GCA_964409255.1. GTDB lineage: Bacteria > Pseudomonadota > Alphaproteobacteria > Micavibrionales > Micavibrionaceae > CAYPCP01. Next base: position 1,717 of record CAYPCP010000042.1, on the reverse strand, counting down.
CGGCGTCATGCACGAAAACAGCCACATCAATTGTGCGTGGCCGGGCACCGCCGACTGCACAAAAATGCTGGAGCGCTTCGGGTCGATACCCGCCGCAATGTACGCCGCCGCGATTTCGCGCGTGGCCTGATTAAGTTCGTCGGGCTTGTGCCCGACCGTGATGGCATGCAGGTCGACGACCCCGTACAGGAGATCGTTATACCCGCCCTCATCTTGCATCTTTACCCAGTTGCGCAGCGCGCCGAGGTAATTGCCAAGGTGAAGCCGGTTTGTCGGCTGCATGCAGGAAAGGATCCGTTTCATGCGGTTTTCTTTCTACGTTTTAAATATGTTTTGAATTCGCTTAGTCTTATTGCGCCGCTAAGGCCTGCGGCCACGCCATAGGTGATCAGGCCCGAGGCCACGAGGACCACGAGGGCAATTGTCTTCTGAAGTGTTGTTCCATCGAAATAATCATGGCTAAGCTCGCCGACATAATACAAAACCGCCGCCATAATGCAACAGGACAGGATGATGCGCGGCGCGGCGTGGCGGAATTTGGCGTCGAACTGCGCTTCTTCCATGCCCCTTAACCCCCGCAGCATAATGGCGAACTGCGCCCAGCCCGCGATCCCGGTGGCCAGCGCGATACCCTCCACGCCCAGCCCGAGGAAATGGATAAACGACAGCGCAAGACCGATATTGAGCAGCGTGCAGAAGACCGAAATCTTCACCGGGCTCATCGTGTCCTGACGCGACCAGTACGCGGTCGAAAAGACCTTGATCGCAATATAGGCCGGCAGACCCAAGGCATACCCCATCAGAACCATGGCGGTCGGGATCGTGTCTTCGCGGGTAAACTCCCCGCGTTCAAAGAGGCCGATAATCAACGGTTCCGCCGCCACCATCAAGGCGACCGCCGCGGGCAGCGCGAGGAACAAGCAGACTTCGAGCGCGCGATTGAACAAATTCTGCGCTTCTTCCTTATCGCCCGCCGACAGCGCCGCCGACAGCATCGGCAGCAGCGCGGTCCCGACCGCAATCCCCACCATGCCAAGCGGCAGCTGGTTGAGGCGGTCGGCGTAATACATATAGGAGATGGAGCCTTCACCGAGCGTCGAGGCAATAATGACATCCGCGAACAGGTTGATATGCACAACCCCCGCCCCGATGACGCCCGGGCCCATGAGTTTAAAGAGACGCTTCATGTCCCCATCGAAAGACGGCAGACGGAAGCGCAGCTTCACCCCCGCCCATTTGACGCTGATCAGCAGGCCGAGAAACTGCAGCACACCGGCGGCGACAAGGCCCCAGCTCAGCGCATGCCCCGCGCTCGTCATAAACGGCGTGGCGGCGTAAAGCGCGATAATCAGCACGAAGTTGAACACGATCGGCGCGGCGGCGAACGGCGCGAATTTGCCGCGCGCATTCAGCACCCCGCCCATCAGCGCGGTAAGCGACATCAGCAGCAGATACGGGAACGTCACGCGCGTATATTCCACGGCAAGGGCATAGCGCTCTTCCCCGGAATCGAACCCCGGCGCGATCAGATGGATGACCAGCGGCATCGCCACCATCGCGGCCAACGTAAACGGCAGCAGGCAGGCGGTCATGACCCAGAACGCGTTGGACGCGAATTCGTCGGCGGCATCCTTGCCGTCCTGCGTCAGTTTCTGGGAATAAAGCGGCACGAACGACACGCTGAACGCGCCCTCCGCCGTCACGCGGCGGAAGAAAT
>CAYPCP010000041.1:0-15183 GCA_964409255.1 uncultured Pseudobdellovibrionaceae bacterium | reverse complement strand
GTCGAAGGCGTTGAGAATATGGTGCGCCAGCTTGCGGCCCTCGTGAAATAAAAAACCGTCCCCTGCTGGGGGCGGTTTTAAACGAAAAGATTTTTCTAAAGCGAAACCATTAAGGCAGGCTCTATAAAGAGATCGCTTTAATTACGGCGTAAACTTCAGGTCAATGTGAACGCAAGCATCGTTACCGACGGTGCAGGTCTGCGACATGCCACCGTTACGGCGGGTGGTCGTCGGCACATTATTTTGAACGATAACTTGTTGTTGCTGTTGTTGAACTTCAACTGTCGCATTGGGGAAGCGTGACTGGATTGTTGCGCCTTCAACAATAGCATTGAACATGCTGCGGGTCGATGAGCTCGGTAGACACATGTTGCCGGAGATCAGTGCCTGAAAGTTACGCGGCAGGCTGCCTTCTGTTTCGGTGGCAGCAACGGTACCGCAGTATTGTGCCCAGGAACCATCGCAGCCCTTCATGGAGCCATAGGTGGCGGTTACGCCATGCTCACGACCTTCGGTGTAGAAAGCGGCGGTAACATTACCGACAACGTTGAAGGCATCTTCCCAAGAAGGGCGGCCTGTCGCACTGTCGATCGTGCCACGGACGTCGACGTCGCCGACTGGGAACCAGTAGCCTTTACCGCGATCAAGTTGGATGGATGTTCTGTAGCAGCCTTCGGCAGTGAAGGCATAAATCTGAGAAGCCGCTTCAGCGAGGGTTGTGCTGGCGGCAGTAAGACCGGCAGCGATTACGAGTTGTTTACTAACTTTGTTAACAGATTCGAGTACATGCAATTTGTATCCTCCTTGGATAGCGCCCTATGGGCAATGAAAGTTGAGATGGCCGGACTTTACATGAGTTGATTGATTATGTCAAACATTATTTACGTTTTATTAATCATTCGCAAAAGCAAACGCAATGAACGGATTACGGGCAAGGTAGGGCATTGCGGGATAAACTCAAGGCACAAAAAAACCGCCCCGAAGGGCGGTTTTTGAATTTTTCAAGAATGCTTAGTTAACTTTCAATTCAAAGCTAAGGCAGCCTTTAGCATCGCGGCATGCTCTGATTTTTGCGGTGCCGCCGGACGTCGATACTTCGCCTTCGCTGACGACAGTGCGCTCTTTACGGCGGGTGGCAACAGTGGCCTCACCATCAAATGCAGCTTTGGCACGCTTCGTCGAACCATCAGTCGTGATGGCAGAAGAAGACTTCGCACCAAAAAGCGTTTCATAAAGCTTCTCAGGACCGTTGTTACCCCAGCCCGGGCTGACGCTTTTGCATTGTCTTTCAAAGATGTTGCCAAGATTGGTGCCGTGCTTGCTAACCTTGCCTTTACCGCAGAAGCCGGACCAGGCGCCTGCATCGGCGCCATCACATTTCATATATAACGCGGCACCGCTTGCGGCGCCGGAAGTTACCAGATTGGCAGTAACTTGAGACATGCCTTTAAATACGATTTCCGCGCCTTTGGAATTGCCGCGCAGGCTTTCCGGAACGCTGATAACGACAGGCGCTTTATTGCCGATTTGAATTTTGTCGTGCATGCCCGTGCGTGCGTGATAGGTCGTTTTGAAACATTCGCCGCCTTTTACGCCGTACAGCGTAATGTCAGCAAGGGCAGGGGCCGTCATGGTCGTGAGTGCAACACCAGCCGCGGCAACTCTTTTTGAAAGTGCGTTCATTTTCTCTCTCCTTAAATAATCCGCCGGGGGCGGGGGTGGCATTAATTCCGAATGGCGGGACTATGGACCAGATGGACCATTATGTCAAATATAAATTTCATCTTTTCTTAAGATTTTTATAGGGGAGATATTTGGGGAGGTTTCTGATAATATGGACATATATATAGCGTCTGCCGTCAGGAGCAAGCCTTATGAGCCGGGATTACATTGAAAAGCGCGTAAAAGAAGCCCTTAAATTGACCGGGGGCAACGCGACCAAGGCCAGAACTCAAATTATTCAATGGGCGCAAGAGGATAGCAAGCTGCTGTATGGCCTGGCCTATCCCCACCTGACGGGCATCGTCGCCCATGCCATCAGCCGGGTGCAGAACCGCAAGCTCGAGCCTGAGGCCGTGCCCACCATTCCCGATCCGTCCTCCGATCCTGACAAGCTTTTCGGGCTGGAGATTCTCAAAGCCATCGCTGGCGGCGGGGCTGCCCGCTTCGGTCTTGAAAACGATGCCGCGCCGGTGCGCAAGCAACCGGCATCCCAACGCCATATCGACGCCATTCGCCAGATGGCCGGTAAAAAGGGCGGCGATACCAAAAAGTAACCTGTGATGACCCAGCCTTCCGTTCCCTCTTCGCCGTCTTTCCCCGCGACGTTGAAAGATTTTTTTGCCGCGCGCGACCCTGTGCGCGCGTCTTTTATCGCGGCGCATGTGCGTAAGGCCGGGGTGCCGGTTTTGATCGGCGAAGACTGGGGAACGCGGCGTTATTACCGGGTGCCTTCGGTGCCCGGTTCTTACATCCTGATGGAATCCGTGCCGGATCATTTCCCTTTTGCGGCGCCGGGCCATCGCATTGCCGATTTTATTCGCTTGTCGGCGGCGCTGCGTTTTGCGGGCCTGCACGCGCCGGAGGTTATCGCCGCCGATGCGGATGAAGGGTATGTCCTGCTCGAAGATATGGGTGATGTCAGTTTTTATGATGCCATTCGTACGGGCGGTGATGAATATGATCTTTATGCATTGTCCGTTGATGTGCTTTCCGCCATGGAGCATGCGTTTCCGGATAATGCCATGGGCCTTCCGCATTATGCCGATACCCATATTCACAAAGGGCGCCGCCGCATTATCGATTGGTACGCGCCCATGATGCGCGGCGCGCTCAATCCGGACGGCATGGCGGAGGACTATCTTTCTGTCTGGCAAACGATCGAGAGAGCGTTGCCGCATTGTCCCATGGGTTTTGTACACGGCGATTATCATGCGCAAAACCTGATGTGGCGGGGGCATGCCGAAGGGCTGGCACGCTGCGGCATTCTCGATTTTCAGGGAGCGATGTGGGGGCCGCTTCCCTATGATTTATCCAATCTTCTCGGCGACATCCGGCGCGATATCGATCCGGCGCTGGCCGATGATATGGTTGCCCGCCGCACCGCCGGCATGACGCCCGGCGAACGCGATGCGTTTATGGCGTGGTATCCCGTTCTTAAAATGCAGTTCCACTGCCGCGTGATCGGGCAGGTTATCCGCCTGGCCGCGGTTCAAGGGAAAACGCGGCATTTTGTCCACATGCCGCGTCTGCAGAATTACATGCGCGAAGGGCTGAAAGATCCTTTGCTCGCTCCGCTCGCGGCGTGGTTCGGCGCGCACGGCATCGTGTTCGATGCGCCGCCCGTCATTGATGAGATGAAGCTGCGCGACCTTATACGCCCTGACGCTTTCTGATGTGGGAGACGGGGATGGCGAGCGCCAGGCCCAGCAGGAACCACGCCTGACGCGTCATCAGCATTTCATGCATGCAGGTTATAATCGTGAACATCAGCAAGGCGACACCTATCCCCCGGCTGAGCGATGCGTGAAAGTCATCGCCCTTCATATTTTTTACGATCGCCTTCATGCATAAGAAATAAAATGCGCCAAAGGCGAGCAGCCCGAACAGGCCCGTTTCCACCCATAGCCAGATGGGGGTGCTCTCGATAATGTCGTAACGGTTGCGTTCCTGCTGCTGAACGATGAAAGAAGAGCCTAGGCCCGATCCAAAGACCGGTCTTTCCCCGATCATCCGAAACGATATGTCGAGAATTTTCAGGCGGAAACTGTCGCCCATATACGCCATGTCCTGACTGACGCTGTTGAGGCCGTCAGGCTGGGTGGCGATATCCCCCACGCGCTGGACCACGTCGAGCTGGTTTTGTGAAAACAGCAGAAGTTTCCCGGGCATGGTCGTGTATGCGCCCAGGATCAGGATGCCGCCGAGCAAAGCGGCGCCGATATAGGGAATCAGGCGTTTACGATAAAGAAAGGCCAGCGCCGCGAGCATGACCGGGACGGCAATGAGAATGGCGCGCGAACCGATTTCGATCAGGAAGTATGGCAGCAGCGCCATGGCGATTAAAACGATTGGTCTGGGAATGACGTTTTTCCCATCCATCGCGAAACACAACATGACGGAATACATCATGAGCGCAAAAAGACCATACGCGTTGCGATTGTCCATCAGGCCTTTGAGAGGATAATCCGGCCAGATACCGTAGCCGCCGCCTTTAAACATATCCTGATAAAAAATACCGGCTGTTTCGGTCAGCATCATGACGATCATGAAACCGATCAGGCAGCGGAAAAGCACGACGATGTTCTTCTCGCCCGCGTTTGTTCCCAGCCATCCGCCCAGGCACGCATAGGCGCAGACGACAAGAATGCCGGGCAATTTGTTCATCAACGCCCATCGGCTCCACTCGTCGAAAACGGCATGGGTTTGGAAATAGGCGGCGATAAAAATCATCACCAGGCCGCCGATCCAGAGATAAAAATGTGAAACGCTCCAGATCGGCCAGACACTGCGCTGCCGCAGCAGGCTGACGATGATGCTCAGGCCTGCGATAGGGAGCGCAATATCCGCGAAGCACAGGCGCAGCCCCTTATACATATCGAAATCGTGCAGAAGCGTGGTTTGCACCTGCAAGGATATGCCGAGAAAGAGGCAAAGGCAGCCGATCCAGAATAAGGGTGAGGGAAGGCGCATGAACTTACCTGTTAAAAATCGCTCGTTTCAAATTCGGGACGGCCGGCAGTCTTGTGAAATCAGCGGATGACGTCAGCAGGATCGGCAGGCCAAGCAGTATTGTTACCAGAAGCCCGATCAATCCCGTCTGGACGGAGATCAGGAACGACGTTTCCATCGGCACGCCGAGCAAGGCGAACCCATACATAAAAGCGCCTTCGCGCACGCCCCATCCGCCGAAGCTGATCGGCAGGCTCGCCACCAGCGTGATGAGCGGCAGAACCGTCATCATATCGATGAAAGGAAGATCGATGTCCGTCGACAAGGCGATGACGTAGACGGAAACGAAAAAGCTGAACTGCGCGATCAGGCTGGAGACCGCGACGCGCGCCAGAATGCTTTTATTGTTCAGCAGAATTTTCATGTAACGCGTACCGTTGCGAATATGCCGCAATGAAAAAGGCAGGCGATTCATGTGTTTCAGCATCAGGTTCATGCCGACCGGGGCGAGGATGAACGTCACAAAAATCATGATGCCCATGTAAATGCAGATATCGTGATACAGATCGCCGTGCGTATCGCTTTTGAGATATTGCCCGAGAAGGGGGAGGAACAGGCTGCTCAAAAACAACAGGGCCGCCAATGTCAGAAGGCGGTCGATCACCGTTGCGACAAATGATTTGAACAGCGACGCGCCGTAATGCAGCGACATGGCGATTTTGACGAACACGCCCGTGATCGCCGCGATGAAAAGAGAGTTGGCGACAAGGCTGGCCACCGTAACCTCAAGAGACTGCCGGTAATTCATACGCTTCATGCCGATGTTGATCAGCACATTCCAGCGATAGGTAATCAGCAGGAACTGCACCATGATGAAGCCCGTTGCCCCCAGCCAGGCCAACGGGCTGAAACGGTGGATCATGGCGGAAAACGACTCAACCTCCAGCCGTGAAATCAAAACGGCCATGATCGCCCCCGACAGGGCGAGCTTGATAAACAGTTTGAAGACGTTTTTGCGGTGCATCGAATCTTTGGAAACGGCCGGTTTTATTCTTTTTAATGGGTGCTTCTGAGGCTGGCAACAACGGGCTGGGTAAGGGACGGGGTTTTCAAGACAATATATCTTTTCAGCGCTGCCGCCGTATGCTTTATTTCCTTAGTTTTTAACCCTGTTGACGGAGATACCATGTCCATCCTTGCCACCCGCCTGAAGCGTATTAAACCCTCTGCCACGCTGGCCGTTACGGCCAAGGCCAAGGAGCTTAAGGACGCCGGTCGCGACGTGATCAGCCTGGGCGCGGGCGAGCCGGATTTCAACACGCCGGATTTTATCTGCGACGCCGCCAAGAAAGCCATGGACGAAGGCCAGACCAAATACACCAACGTCGACGGCACGCCACAGCTCAAGGATGCGATTATCGCAAAATTCAAACGCGACAATAAACTCACCTACACGCGCGATCAGGTTATCGTCGGTACAGGCGGAAAACAGGTTCTTTACAATGCGTTGATGGCGACCCTTAATCCGGGCGATGAAGTGATCATTCCCGCGCCTTACTGGGTGTCCTACCCGGACATGGTGCAGCTGGCCGAAGGGGAGCCGGTGATCGTCGATTGCCCCGCTTCGACAGGCTTTAAAATGACGGCGGCGCAGCTTGAGGCCGCCATTACCCCGAAAACCAAATGGGTGATCCTGAATTCCCCGTCCAACCCGACCGGGGCGGGGTACAGCGCGCAGGATATGAAGGCGCTGACCGACGTCCTGCTCAAACACCCGCACGTCTACATCATGACCGATGATATGTATGAGCATCTGGTTTATGACGACTTCAAATTCTGCACGCCGGCGGAAATCGAACCGAAACTGTTCGATCGCACGCTGACCGTGAATGGCGTGTCGAAATCCTATTCCATGACCGGCTGGCGGATCGGTTACGCGGGCGGCCCGAAAGACATCGTCAAGGCGATGGGCGTTATACAGGGGCAGAGCACGTCGAACCCTTCGTCGATTTCTCAGGCCGCCGCGACGGCGGCGCTGAACGGTGATCAGGCGTTTATGAAGCCGTGGGTTCAGGCATTTAAATCGCGCCGCGATCTGGTGGTGTCGATGCTCAACCAGTCGAAGGGCCTGAAATGCCCGACGCCGGAAGGCGCGTTCTATGTCTACCCGTCGTGCGCGGACATCATCGGCAAGAAAACGCCGCAGGGTAAGGTAATTGCGAACGATGAAGATTTCGTCAGCTATCTACTCGAGACGGAGGGCGTGGCCTGTGTCCACGGCGCGGCGTTCGGGCTGTCCCCGCACTTCCGCATTTCGTACGCCACGTCCGAAAGCGTTCTTGAGGAAGCTTGCCGCCGCATTCAGAAAGCTTGCGCTGCGTTAAACTAACCTACAGCCACTTTCGGCACTGCTGCATTGTAGGCAGCAGGCAGGGGCGCCGTTGTTGGTTTTTCGTTTGTATAAATCAGCACCGGCTTGCGGCTTTGATCGACAAACCCGCTCATGATTTTTTTGAAAATCATCCTTCCCTCGTCGGATTTGCTGACGGGGGAATGATCTCCTTTGGCGACGGCTTTATATTGACCTACGGCTTCGGCAAAAAGCCGGGCCGATCTGGGACATGATGCAAAATCATCTTGGGAGGATATCGCGTAATGATGTTCCTTGCTCCAAGGTGGCACGAACGCCTCGCTCATCACTTGCGCGAGAAGCCCCCGGCCGAAACGCATAATTTCATCAGCCTGTCCGTGGGTCGGCGTTAAACGGGGGTCGGGATGCAGGGTTTGATGTTTAGACCATGAAAATATTTTCCCCAGCACGCCGCGCTCTGGCAGGTTGACGCCGCGCGGCCACAGAACAGCTTTGTCGCGCCAGTGCTGACCGCATACGACATCCGGCACGCGCTGCGTGTGCCAGTTATACATGCGCGCGCGTAGGGGAGTGAATAGTTCGGATGCACCTGCGGGGGCGATGCAAGGGGCAAGGTGCATCATCATCGGTTCTCTGACGCTGCGTCCTTTGGCCGTGGCATTTAAAGACGCCTTGATCGCGTAAGGGCCGCTGGCGGAATGGGTGACAATGATGCGTGGCACATCGGTTGGACCCATTCGGTACAGCGGTGATTCACGGTCAAACAGAAATGCTTCGGCCGCTTCGACGTGATGATCGGTGAAGCCTTTTCGGTCGATGGCATTTGTCTGCGTAAGTGCGACAACGGCAAATCCCATTTCATGGAGGATTTTACGTTCTTGCTCATATGCCCATGAAGGCATTTTCGTTCCGGTCAAAAGGCCGACAATCGCTTGCGGATTTTTTTCTGGCGGCGGCATGTACAGACATTCCATAGGAATGCCGTCAACCTCGAATGGAATTTTTTCGACGTCGTCCGGGCGCGGAATGGCGATAAACTTGTCACCCAGAATCAGATCGGGGTTGAGCAGTACCGATTCAAAAGACATGAGGTGATGCGAGATATCAGACTCGGGCGCCAGTTCCCATGCGTCATCATAATGTGACGGGGGCAGCTGTGATTCAAAGGTGCGATAAGACAGGACAGACTGGTCCAACATGTGCGACGACCCGGAAGCAAACGTAAAAACTTAACCCTGCCAGTATATTAGGCTCGTTGGATTGAAGGACGGGAGAGAATTGTATGCTGCGGCGCGAAGAGCTGTGGATAAGTTTGGGGATTAATCGAGGTCGGCGAGGAAGGGGATCTTTTCTTTCAAGGCGTTAAAGAGGCCCTGTTTTTCGTTTTTGCGTTCGTAGTTACGGACCAGAAGGTCGCAGACCTTGTCGAACTTTGCCTTGTTATCCTCGATGATGATTTCGGCGAATTCCTTAAGACGGGCGAGATTTTCGGGGCTGCCGTCGTCGATCTGCGCGCTTGGCCAGTTGGGCAGGCGGCCCGAAATCAACGATTTGTTGAAAATGTAGAGATCGTCGCCCATTTCCTGCGCGAAGGTATCCATCAATGCGGATTCCGATGCATGGAAGAAAATATTGATCAGCGGCAGATCGTTGACCGGATCGACAACGCCAAGCGAACCGAAACGGTTCCAGTCTTCTTTTTTTACCGAGCGGTTGGTGTAGCCGGTGCCCAGGCCGATCATGGTCATTTTCTGGCCCGGTGCGAGGTGCTGGCGTAATGCGCCCAGATAACTGATGCAGGGATTGTCGAAAATGCTGCCATCAATCCCGGCATAATCGCGCGGGTGCGAATGATAGGTGTCGCGCGCCTGAAAATGATGGCACGGAAAATATGTGGGTGCGGCGGCACTGGCCATGACGGCGTCGTACAGCATCACTTCCTGGGGCGGTTTGTGCGATGATAAATTACGGTTGAAATTGATGTTCTTGAGCCACAGTGCGTGGCCGCCTCGATCGATGACATTATTCTTCGTGTGAACGGGCGCGTCTTCGCCTTCGCCGCTTTCGCTGAGAATGCTTAACGATTCACCGTCGATATTGTACGCGGGAATGACGAGGCTTTTGAGGGAGTCGCCCAGTTTCGCGTCACCGTACAATGCCTTGAGCGCGAGGCCGAGATTGCGCGGGTCGTAATGACCGTGACGAAAGATGGAATTAAGCTGCCCCAGCTTCATCGTGCGGTTGTTGAAATCGTGGATCAGTCCGCGAAACTCACGGAAGCGATCGATGGGGAAAATATTGATCCCTTCGCGTTCGTAAAAACGCACCATGTGGCGCGCGCGGTATTTCGGCCTGTCCCTGTAATCGGGGTGCCGCAGCGTCAGCGCGGAATTAAGGATGGCGCCAGTGGAAGGGCCGCAGAATACATCCACCATGTCCGCCATGCGCAGGCCGGTTTCCGCTTCGATACGGGCCATGATGTGCGCGGGGATCAGGCCGCGCATTCCGCCGCCGTAATTGAAAAGGGCAATAATAGGTGGTTCTGAACTACTCACGATATCGAACACGAAGTCCTTGTTATTCTTGGTTAATTATACCGCGAATACAGGCGCATCACCAAGGATTGCCTATCCTGCATAGCAGCGAAGCCGCAGAAATCCGCCATTTTTTAGAGTTTTTAAAAGGTGAAAAAAAACCGGGCTAACGCCCGGCGAGTTGAACAGGGAGGTTTCACGTCTGGGAGACGTAGGATCCAAAGGACCCCGCAACGCGAACGTTGCAGAGAGTTTATACCCCTATTCGGGAGGCTGGGTCCAGATGAAAATAGGGCTACCTGCCATGCGTTTTGTGCATGGCTAGTTTTAAATAATCATGGGAAAGTTCGAATCTTGTAATGGAATCAGCCAAAAAAGATTAATGAAAGCGGCGCCTACAGGCCGCTTTCACTGATCGTTTTGATGAGGAAATCGCGGAAGATCGCGATCCGGCGGGAGTTGCGGCGTTCTTCCGGATAGACGAAATACATGCTGACCGGCGGGCGCGTAAGGTCGGGCAGGATATGCTGAATGCGCGTGCTGCCCTGAACAAGGTAGTCAGGCAGGGCCGCAATACCGACGCCCGAGCGGACCGCTTCATAAATGCCGTAGAGCGAATTCATCATGATGAGATTGCTCGTCGCACCGCCTTCGACGCCTGAAACGCGGAAGAGCCAGTTCGGATCGGAGAAGGGTGCCGGCACGCCTTCCGGATAACCGATCAGCGTATGGTTTCTAAGGTCGGTCACTTTTTTCGGCGTGCCGTGTTTGTCGAGATAGGCTTTCGACGCGCAGATCTGGAATTTAATATCGGTCAGATGCTTTTGAATAAGATCCGGCTGTTCCGGTTTGTAAAGACGGATCGCGGCATCGGCTTCGCGCATGCTCAGGTTAAAGATGCGGTCGTCAAGCAATAGCGTCAGTTGAATATCCTGATGCGCCTCGCGCAGTTTTTTAAGCTTCGGCGCCAGCCACGTGGACCCGATGAATTCCGCTGCCGTGATACGCAGCGGTCCTTCGGGCAGTTGTTTTGAATCCGCAAGCTGGCCTTCGATCATCGAGAGTTTGCCGAAAATATCCTTGGCCGTTGCGTAAAGAAGTTCGCCTTCTTCGGTCAGGATCAGCCCGCGCGCGTGGCGGTGGAACAATGTCAGGCCGATGGATTCTTCCAGCGTGCTGATCTGGCGCGACACCGCCGATTGCGAAAGATTGAGCGTATCGCCCGCGTGGGTAAAGCTGCCCGCTTCGGCGACGGCATGGAAAATTCGAAGTTTGTCCCAATCCATTATTCTGCGGCCTCCGCCTTTTTGTGTTCGTTTTCATGGGCCGTGATGAAGCGGTCGGCTTCGAGCGCGGCCATGCATCCCATCCCGGCGGCGGTCACGGCCTGACGGTAGGTTTTGTCTTTCACATCGCCTGCGGCGAATACGCCATCGACTGACGTTGCGGTGGAATCCGGCGCGGTAATCAGATAGCCGGATTCATCCATCTTGAGTTTGCCTTTAAACAGTTCCGTTGCCGGGTCATGGCCGATGGCGACGAACATGCCGTCGAGGTCGATCTGCGACGTTGCGCCGGTTTTCAGATTTTCAATCAGAAGGCCGGTGACGCCCGGCGCGGGACCTTCGCCCATTTTCACGCCGATGACATCTTTCACCGCGCTGTCCCAGATGATTTTTACTTTCGGATGCTCGAAGAGACGCTTTTGCGCGATCTTTTCCGCGCGCAAACTGTCACGGCGGTGGATCAGCGTGACGGAGTTGCAGATATTGGCAAGGAACAACGCTTCTTCGACCGCAGAATTGCCGCCGCCTATGACGGCGACGTTTTTACCGCGGAAGAAAAATCCGTCGCATGTCGCGCAGGCGGACACACCCATGTTGCGGAATGATTTTTCCGATTCAAGGCCGAGCCAGCGCGCTTTCGCGCCCGTGCAGATGATGATTGTTTCCGCGATATATGTCTTGCCGCTGTCGCCTTTGGCCGTGAAGGGGCGGCGGGAGAAATCGACATCGACGATCAGGTCGTTGATGATTTTCGTGCCGACATGTTCAGCCTGCGCCTTCATCTGTTCCATGAGCCAGGGGCCCTGAATGACATCGGCGAAGCCTGGATAGTTTTCGACATCTGTCGTGATGGTCAGTTGCCCGCCCGGCTCCATACCTGTGACGAGAAGGGGCGAAAGATTGGCGCGCGCGGCGTAAATGGCGGCTGTGTAGCCCGCCGGGCCGGAGCCGATAATCAGAACTTTGGTATGCAGCGATTCACTCATTTCCTGACCTGTCTTGAATTCACTTAGTTTTAAAGGGGCGCAGGTCCAGCGTAAAGGCTATTTTTGCCTTTGCCCCAAGGCTTTAATGATTGCATTTGCAACGACCTGCGCCGCATTCAGGCGGGGGTATGACCAGTGTTCCAGCGTTCCGTCAAATGGCCGTATGACGCCTTTGGCGGCAAGGGCGCGGTGGAATGAATCGAAGCGTTTCGATCCTCCCTCCAGCGGTATCATATAAACGGGTTTTCCGGTGGAGCCGGCGTCGGAAATCATCGAAACGGAATCCGCCGTGACAAGGATGTAATCCGCCCATGCCAGCATGCCGTGATACGGATTGTCGCCCGTCCCGTCCCAGATGAAGGCGTCCGTTCCGCGTAATGCGTCACGCAGCGCATTCAAATTTTCTTCGCCCGTGCGGCGCGATGCCGTGATCATCAATCCCGCATGCTGCGTGCGGGCGATGTGCGCAAGTTTTTGTCCGACATCGCGCGCGATGTTTTGCGTCATTCTATGCGCTTTGCTCGATCCGCCGATCAGCACGGCGATGCGCGGGCTGTTCATGCCGGAGAAGAGGGAGGTCCATTTTTCCCGCGCATTTTTAAGTTTTTCGTCGGTGATCAGATTGGGCGCGCCGTCGGTCACGATGACGTTGGGGCCGCGTGTCGGATCGTGCGCGGGGACGGCGACGATGTCGAAATGGCGCGGGTTGATGCGCGGGTCCTGTATCTGAACTGTCAGCGTTTCGCCGTTGCTTTGTTTTTTAATGTAGCGGCTGGCGGCGATGCTTTTGCGGCCGGAGGCGAGCAGAATATCCGGCCACGGCCCTTCGAGAGGGGGATCGAATGTCGCGGCGCATTCGCCCCCGATATAGGGGGAAAGGCTTTTCCATGGCTGGCGCAGGCCGATCCGTTTGACCACCGGCGTCACGCCCAGTGCTTCGGCCACGCCCAGGCACTGGTTTTCCGTTCCGACCATACCTTCGGTAACGATCCAGCAGGTGAGGGGGCCATGGTTTCTGTTGACTTGCATGCGCTAATGACTATCTTGCCGCGTATCCAAAAAAAAGTCTTGAATTACCCCTCCGGCAACTTTATACCAAATAAGTCCATTTTTGGACAACTTACTTCCAATATATTGAAAGATTATTGCTGAATGCATTCCCGCCGTATCAAGCTCGACCGTATCGACCGCCGCATTCTTTTCGAACTTCAGGAAGACGGCAGAATCACGAACGTCGAGCTGGCCAAGCGCTCCGGCATTTCCGCGCCGCCCTGTCTGCGCCGTGTGCGCGCGCTCGAAGATGCTGGTCTGATCGAATCCTATCATGCGGTGATCAATGCGCCGTCGATGGGCTACGGCATCACCGTGTTCGCGCAGGTGCGTCTTCTCAGCCAGTCGGAAACCGACCTTAAGAAATTCGAAGAGCAGTGCAAGACGTGGGAGAATGTCCGCGAATGCCACATGCTGTCGGGCGAGGTAGATTTCCTGCTTAAAATCGTTGCGAAAGATTGGGACGGGTATCAGAAATTCCTGACCAATGAACTGACGGCCTTCCCGAACGTGACATCCGTCAAGGCAACGCCGCTCGTGCGCACCGCCAAAAGCAAGGCGGGCGTTCCGATCGATCCGGTATAGGATTTTCCTTACTGAAACAGGACTTCGACGATTTCGTACGACGCGAGGCCGCGCGGCGTGCGCACTTCGACGCTGTCGCCCTGCGATTTCCCGATCAATGCGCGCGCGATAGGCGAGCCCAGCGAAATGCGCCCTGAATCGATGTCCGATTCATATTCGCCCACGATCTGGAATTTCTTTTCTTCGTCGGTGTTTTCATCCGCGACGACGACGATTGCACCGAAGCGCACGGTCGTGTGGCCCGCGAACTGCGCGGGGTCGATGATTTCGGCGGCGGCGATGACGGATTCAAGTTCCTTGATACGGCCTTCGTTAAAGCTCTGACGCTCGCGGGCGGCGCTGTACTCGGCGTTCTCCGACAGGTCGCCATGCGCGCGCGCTTCGGCAATCGCCTGAACGATTTCCGGGCGGGTTTCGTTAACGCGTTTACGCAGTTCTTTTTCAAGCGCCTCTACGCCGGCGCGTGTCATCGGTATTTTGTCCATGTCTGAAAACTCCAAAAAAGCCCGGGGGCTTAAAAAAGCATAAAGCCCGCACCAGCTTTATCTTCGGGCGGACTTCATACTTATAAAATAGGGCCTATCGCCCGAAAGGTCAAGGCCGGCACATCGTAACGCGCATTCTATCCCCGCGGCCCGCAGCGGTCGCAGCCGTGGCAATTGGGGTTCGTGCCGCGGCAGCATCCCTTCGCATGCGGATCGGTAACAGGATTGGCCGCGCCCGCGGAGGCCGTAGGCTCGGCAATGGCATGGCCGCAGCCGCCGAACAGAATGCCTTCATAAATCTGGTAGTCGAACAAATTGCGGGACGGCATGGACGGGGGCGTTGGGCGGGTCATTTCTCTCTCCTGTTTTAAATGATAATCATTCTCATTTACTACGCAAAAACAGGACTGGTCAAGTACTCTTATCCGCCCCGCCAAAAAAATCCCCCGGCTCCTGTTCGAGGGGCCGGGGGATAAGGGGGGTCAGGAAAGGGTTAGCGGACGCGTCTGTCCTCGATGACTTTAATGTCGGCAACCGTTTTCGGTTTGTTGAAATTAAAGCGGCTGCTGCTTTCGGTGTGGCTGCCTTTGGTTTTGCTGAAGACGCGCAGCTCATCGAGCTGGATCAGGTCGTCCTGATTCGTATCGATGCGCGTAAAGACGCCGTACGGCTCCGTATGATTGGTCGCGCCGCGGAATTCCTTGAACGTCACGACGCCATTGGCGTCCTTGTCCATTTTTGCGAACGCTTCATCCTTGGCCGGGACCGTGTATGAAATGGTTTCTTCGTAACCGACGACTTCGGTCACGGTGTGCGTTTTCGGGGCTTTGGCGTTTTCTTCAGCAAAAGCGGCGGGCGCGGCGATGATGCCTGCGCCGGCAACGGCAAGACCGAAAAGTTTCAGGGAATGAGTCATAATCGTCTCCTTTATAAGTTTCTATGAAAAATAAAAAAGTTATCGTCTGCCCAGCTAACGGCGCCGGGCAGAGAAAGTTCCACACAGTCTTTACTCAGAAAACGATTATCCGTTAACGACCGTCCTGGTCTCTTCGGTCACGTCGGCGTCCGGCTCTTCGGCCATGAAGTAGGCCTGAAGCGGTTTGACGTCGAGTTCACGGTATTTAAGCGCACGGATCGCCTGGACACCAGCCCGCGCCGCAGACAGGAGCGTGTAGTACGGGATCTTATGCATGACGGCCTGGCGGCGGATGCTCA
>CAYPCP010000040.1:0-15550 GCA_964409255.1 uncultured Pseudobdellovibrionaceae bacterium | reverse complement strand
CCCTTTTGTGATTTTCCTTACCGATCAATATCTTCCGGCTAAAGCCAAAACGCGGTACACTATGGGATATATAGTGCCCGTCCTGTTGGATTTATTCATTTCATGTATGACACCTCCCGCGAAGTTTTTTGCCCTATGGCCAAAGCCACGATCAAGTGCGGCCAGTGCGTGCAGATTCATTTTGAACTGATGGGCGCTTTCGATCCCGATCATCTGATGACGCTGGTTAAAAGTTACCGCCTGCAGATTGAAGATGTTCAGGCGTTTTGCGACAAATGCGAGTTCCAGCCTTTCAAGAAAGCGAAGGAAGAGGAAGAAGCATTGAAACGGCAACAGGAAGAAGCTGCTTCTGCCGCCGCCGCGCCGCCACCCGTGCAACAGGGTTAACCATGCGATTTTTTATCACGCTGCTGTTCTTGATGATTGTTGCACCCGGCACGGCGACGGCGCAGCTTGATCCGACGCCGCCTCTGGTCGCAACGCCTGAAGAACCCGTCGCCAGCCTCTATATGGCCGCGCCGCCAGAGGGCATGGCCTTCGTTCGTTTTTTCAACGCCGAGGATAAACCGATGAGCGCAATGGTAGGCGGTGTCCCTTACAATGATGTGCCCCCGCATCAGGCCAGCGTTTACCGGCTTCATCTGCACGGCAAGATCGATTTTATGACGGGATTGAAATCCGTTCCCTATGTGCTGGAAAGCGGGGCGTTTTATACGGTGGTTTCCGACGATGCGGGCAATCCTTTCATTCACAAGGATATGGTAAGCGATGATCCGTCGCGTGCGATGCTCGTCCTCTATAATCTTTCCAGCGCCAAACCGCTGAGCCTTAAGGCGCAGGACAGTCTTGTCACGGTCGTCGATAACGTCGGTATCGGCAAAAGCGCATTTCGCGGCATCAGCGCGTCCGAGGTCGGGCTGTCGGTCGCGGAGCCGGACGGGAAAATTATCCATCGTTTCGAGCCGGCCATGCTGGAAGCGGGGCGGACCTACAGCATCTTTTTCGTGCGCGGCGATACTGTCATGATCAAGGGCGAAACCGGTACGTCCGATTAATAGCGCAGAATATCCGCCAGCATAGCGATAACGCCGACGAAACAGACCATCGCCAATCCATGAAGCGCATGGGACGAAAATTGCTTCATCGTATATTCAAGGGATGAAACCCCGCTGGGCAGCTTCGTTTTCTGCCGCGTCCAGCTCTGGCGGTCGAGATGGAAAAGCGCATAAATTTTAATCAGCGCGCCGTATACCTGCGAATAATAGATAAGGAAAGGATAGCGCCAGCTCAGCCGCCAGCGTGATGAAAGCAGCATGAGCGTCATGATGCAGCGTGTAAAGCCGATCCACACGGCGTAGACGGGCAGGAACAGGATGCTGTGCTTCAGGCAGAGAATAACGATAAAAACCGGCCCCGTCAGCGACGTCCACATCGAAAGACGCTGATCCATCAGGCACCACCATGTGAAAAATCCCGTTACATGCGGCGCGACATCAAGCGCGCGGGCATTGGTGCGCAGCATATTGCCGAACCATCGCATCATCAGGGCCGTCGATGCCTGAAAAAAATTTCCGGCGGGCGGGTGTTCGATGGTTTTGACACGGACATCGGGCACATAAAGCATTTCCCAACCGTTTTTAAGCAGGAAATACCAGCTCGATTTATCGTCCCCGGTCAGGAATTTAAGTTTCCCAAACCGCCAGTGATCCAGATAGTCGTTCTCGATCTGCCCGATGAAATCGGGATGAACGACGATCGAGGCGCGGAACATCGACATCCGGCCGGTCAGGGTCAGGACACGGCGCGACAGCCCCATCGACGACATCAGCATCTGCCGCTGCGCGAAACGCAGATCATGCCATTCACGCATCGCCAGGCTGCCGTGAACGTCGCATTCTTCGTCGGTGGTGAGTGCGCCCATGCGCGGCATGAGGGCGAAAAATCCGGCCGTCTGGCGTATCAGCCCGTCGCCCAGAACGGAATCCCCGTCGATAACGGCAACGACGGCATCGGGGTCGGGCACATCGCGTGAAATCGCGCGGAAACCCTGCGCGAGGGCGTCGCGTTTGCCGGTGCCCGGTATGCGTACGAGTATAAGCCGGACCGATGGCGGGGGCTGAAAATCGATGAAAAGACGCCGGATGAGGTTTTCGTCCGCCGTTTCAACAATCGAAGCGACAATAGTGGCGGGAATCCCGGACGATACCGCTTCGCGGACGGCGGCGCGAAAAACGCGGATGGATGTATCGCTGTCGATACGGAACGACGTAATCAGAAGATAAATATGCGGCGGCATCAGCATATCCGCCTTGGCATCGTATAAAGCGCGCAGGCGGGGGAAAACATGATTTTTATAAATCAGGGCGCGAAAATAATGCGTCAGCCCCCAGCCATAGCGCCACAGGGCGAGCCCGCCGAGAAAAAAGAGGGCGCCATGCGTATCATCCTCGATTGAAAGAGCGGGAAGGGCGCTGGCGGCACAGAGAAGCGCAAGGGTATAAAGCGCGAAGCCGGCGCTTCCTTCGGGTATCCGCGCGCGGATTTTACCAGCAGATGCCGTCATAGTTCCTGCGTTCCTCCATGCCTTCGCCGATGCGGACCAGATCGATGATCGGCGTGTCGGGCGCGGGCAGGCCAGAGAGAATTTCACGGAAATGATTGGTGTTATGGCCTACGATAAAAACATCACATGTCTGCCGGATGTCTGCCGGGTCGTCGACCATCACGCTGTCGAGATTTCCTGCGGTGCGGCCGTTCAGGGACGGATCATAAATTTTAATATCATAACCATCGTGGATAAGCCTCCCCGCGAGCGTGACAAGCGGGCTTTCGCGGAGGTCGTCCGTGCCAGGCTTGAAAGCGAGGCCGAGGATGGCGATTTTTTTCCGCCCCGTGGCGCGAACCATATCGATTGCACGGGCGACTTGTTTTTCATTCGTCACGGACAGGGCATCGAACAAGGGTGTCGCGATGTCCCTTTCGCGCGCATAAGCCCGAAGAGCGTTGATGTCCTTGGGCAGGCACGATCCGCCATAGGCGAAGCCGGGTTTAAGATAGGCGCGGGAGATATTCAGTTTTTCGTCCATGCCGAAAATTTCCATGACGCGGTGCGAATCCACTGCCGCCGCTTTGAGGACGTTACCCATTTCATTGGCAAAACCAACCTTGACCGCGTGCCAGACATTATCGGCGTATTTAACGGCCTCCGCGATCCGGATCGTCGTCGTCACGCGCGGTGCCTCGATCCCTTCGTATAAATCCATGATGGTTTTGCCGGACCGTTCGTCCAGGGCGCCGACCACGATTTTGGGCGGCGCGTAATAATCCGCAATCGCCGTGCCCTCGCGTAGAAACTCGGGATTGTTGCCGAACCCGAAATCGCGTCCGGCCTTTTTGCGCGCCTGTTCCTCGATGATCGGCAGGCAGGTATTCTGCGCGCTTCCGGGAAGCATCGTCGAGCGCAGGACGACGGTGTGGTAAGGCTTGTGCTTCCGAAGCGCCCGGCCGATATCGGCGCAGGCCTCAGTGACATACGACAGATCGATGGAGCCGTCTTCGCGGCTGGGCGTGCCGACGCAGATAAGGGAGATGTCGGCATGGGTTACCGCTTCCGCCGGATCGTGCGTTGCGCACAGGCGCCCGGCCTTGACCGCATCGTAGATAATTTCATCAAGGCCGCGTTCATTCATCGGCGCGCGCGCGGAAAGAATGGCATTGACCTTCGCCGGGTCGGGATCGACGGCCACAATGTCGTACCCGTCGCGTGCGAGACATCCCGCCGCCACCGCGCCGACATACCCAATTCCGAAAACGGCAATACGCATATTTACTCCGGGCAACCCTTTTGATTCACCTTGTGATTGTAAAGGATCGGCTGTGGCTGAATGAGAGAAAAGCGTTATTTATCAGAACTTTTTTCGTAGAGCTGGCCCAGATTGCCGCCCAGGCGGCGCTGATGAAGCGGGGCAAGCTTTTCCATCCATGGCGCCGCATTGATATTTCGAAACCGGGCATGATAGGGCGCGAGCCATGCCAGAGACGAGCCATTGATCGCATTGGTCAAGTCTTGCGCCGTCCCGGCCTGTTTTGTGATGAGGGACTGGTTCGTGTCGAGTTCTGTCACGACCCGGTGGGCAAGGCGATGGAGGGCGGCATTATTGTATCCATAAAGGTCGATGCCGTTTTTCTGCGCCGTCTCCGCCATCATCACCAGCGGGCCGGCGGCATAAATATGATAATAAAAAGCCTTCGCTTTTCGCTTCATTTCCAGCGGGAGCATGCCCTCAGGACTGATTCCATCGACGCCCTTGCGGTATTGCGCGGCCGACCAATCGAACATCTCACGGTCGTTGAGAATGACGGCGCTTGCCATGACCGCCCACGCGGCCCAGTAGACATGGTTATTGTTGCGGGACTCTTTCTCTTCCCCGCGTGAATAATCGTTTCGCACCGTCTGGGCGAGAAGATTGATCCAGCCTTCGATAATCCGCTTTTGGTCGGCGGGGATCGCCGCGTCATGCCGGATCTGCAGGTATGAAGACGCGATCGCGGCCAAGGCCCATTTTCTTACGGCCACGCCTTGCTCGTTGACCGTGCCGAGAAGCGCTTCGCCGGACGCCCAGCGATATAACCATGCCGCCGCACAATGTGCGTAAGGTCCGCCTTGCGCCGGGTTACGGTTATAGGCGGTGATCAGCGTATCGAGATAGCGTTCAAAGGCGCGCACGGGTTCGACATCGTCGCGATATTCGTCGAGCGCGTCGGTATCGATTTCCTTTTCTTCGTTATACATGCTGCTGAATTCGAGATTTCGGACAGCCTTTGGTTTTTCACGGCATGAAAATTTTTCCGGGGTGTTCTCGTTCAATGTTGAAACGGGGAAAGGGGAGAGGAGCGGTTGGCTTTGCGCCAGCGCTGGGGTGAAAACGCCGATGGTCAGTGCGGCGATCAATGCGCCAACCCTTGGATATCTTTGTAAAATGCCTTTCCCCATACAGAATTTGTTACATAATGGAATGGCTTTGTACAGGAGACACAGGATCGTTCTATGAAGCGTTTTATGGCATGGATACTGGTGGTGATAACGGTGCCGTGCATTGCCGTGGCGGCCCAGCATTTACAGGCGCGGGAAAAAATATTGCTATCGGCGCAAACGCCGCCTGATGGGTCTTATGACATTTCTTTCACGGATGAAGCGCCCGTTGCAGATTTACCCGCATTGCCGGATATCAGCATGGAAACGGTCGATTCCGTGCGGGCTGCGATGCCAGCGCCGGCCGAAGGCGTTATAAGAACCGTTGAAAGCGCCGCTGTGGTCATGGAAGACGCACCGGATGTTTCCCTCTTTTCTAGACAACAACAGCGTATGAGTCCGCGCGCTATAATGATCGATAGCGGCGTTCATACGTTGGAAGACCTGCTGACAGGTGTGAGCGATCCGTCGCTTTTCACCCGGGAAGCCAATGGCGATTATAAGCTTATGGCACCCTTGGCAATCATGAGCGGCGGCGGCCTGATCGTGCGCGATCATGAAAAATTATACATGGGCGCGGATAACGGTGCCTTTATTATCAATTTTGGCCGCCTCGACATTGTGGGGGCCCATGTCCTTGGCTGGGATTTCGCGCATAACAGACCTTCAACTTTTTCCGATCATGACACCTTCCGCCCTTATCTGATCGCATTTTGCGGCGGTGAGATGAATCTGGCCGGATCAAGTTTTTCAGACTTGGGATATCGGCAGGCCAAGGCGTATGGGATCGTCTATAGCTCTTGCGCGCGCGAGGGCAATGAAACGCTGAAAGCCAAGGGCGGGGCGACAGGCCGTCTTGTCGGCAACGATTTTGCCGGAATTTATTACGGATTTTACAGTTTTGAATCGAGCGGCATCAGGATTATCGGCAATCGTTACAGCGATAATATTATCTATGGGATCGACCCGCATGATCGATCGAAAAATCTTATCATTGCGAAAAACGTGGTGAGCGGCACGAAAATAAAACACGGTATTATCGGGTCGCGTGATGTAAGCCATAGTTTTATTTTTGACAATGTCAGTGAACATAATGGCGGGTCGGGCCTTATGCTCGATCGCGAAAGCCGTTATAACGTGGTCGCGAACAATACACTTCGCCGCAATGCCATGGATGGCATGGTCTTTTTCGAAAGCGGCGACAATATCGCCTATAACAACAGTATGAGCGATAACAGGGGCGTGGGGTTGCGTATCCGAAATTCCGAAAATATTGTTTCGAGGGAGGATGCCATTAACGGCAACGCCAAGGGCGGCATCCGTGCCTATGCCCTTGATCTTAAAACGCTCGATACCGGCCGCGATTTCTCTAAAGACGGGTTTACGATGGCGGCGTCGGCAGATATCGCACAGACCGAGCTGATCGATAACGATGTCGCGGACGTCACCCTGTATAACGTCGGCAGGCTTCGGCTTTCAGACGTCAAGCGTTACCAATCGCCGGCGCGGTTTATAGATGGCGATGTCGATCTTGCCGATGCGCCTGCGGATAAGTCTTTTGTTGTCCGCTCCCGCTAAAATTTAAAACGTAATTCTGCGGTGCCGCGCCATGCATATTCGTTATCGGCCGCGCCATAGGCTTCGCCAGCCTTGAAGCCGCCAAAGACAAAACGCGAGGAAAGAGAATCCATCCACTCATCATTGGCCTCCTGCCGGGGAATAAGGGGCAGGAAAAGAGTGACGTCGAACGCCTGGCCAAGGTGGGAATCTCTGCCGTTGACAGGCGCGTCGATACCGCTGGAACGCAGGCCATTGGATTTCTCATCGAGCCAGTAGGTGAAATAATCAAACGACAGGCCGCTGTCCGTTACCCATGTCAGCGGGACGTAAGCGCCGATGGATAAGATATGGATGTTGGATAATTCCGGGCGCAGAACTTCGCCATAGTGCCGTGCACGTCCCTGACCGTCCTTGCTAGCGAACGGGCTGGTATTGCTATGCATGTCGGATTGCCGGAAAGAGGAATCTGTATCTGTTCCGTTCGGATTGGATTCCCCCGACCCGTATGCATAACCGATCCGCACGGCAGGAGAGAGGGGGAGATGCGGCAGGTCGAAGCCCACTTCCGCATCGGCAGCCCAGCCCATGACGTCTCGCCCGCGTGATCCCGTGATAAGACGCTGCCCGGTGCCGGGGCCGGCTGCGGCGCTGCTCAAGGTTTCTTCGCCGCGGACCGCCAGCCCGTCGACGCGATAGGAAAGGCCGGTATCGCTGAGCGGGATTTTTCCGGCAGCCCTCAGCCCCAGCCAGAGAAGATCGGCGTCTTCGCGGTCCCAGTCGGCGGCGTTAACGATGGTCCCGGTTCGCGGCGCGCCGGAATGGTCGTCCTGATAGAGAAAGCGGCCTTCGATGCGATGATCCGGGGTGTAACGATGAATGGCCTCGCCCAGAAACCGCAGCCGGTCCTTATCTTCTTCGCGAAATTCATCGTTTTCGCCGATGCGGTAATTATCGATGTTATGGCCCGCAGCGATAAAACCGGATGTTGCTTCCGTATCGTATGACAGGCGCGCGGCGTCAAAATCCTTATTCCACCAAAGGCCGCGTTCTTCGCGGAAACGCTGGCGCCCTAACCTGGCCGACATATCGGAATTGCCCAGCAGCTTGTAAAACTCCACCCATGCTTGTCGCAATTCGACAAAGCCGGTGCTGGTCAAATCGGTGCCGTCTTCGTCACGCCCGGTCAGGTCGTCGGTGCTTTTATAGGCGCGCGCTTCGGTAAAAATACGCATATCGGTATTTTGCGGTGCATACCGCACGCCGAATGTTGCGTCCGCGGCCAGCCCGGCATCGCTGTCGTCTCGGCGCGTGCCCAGATCGCGATTGTCTTCGGCGGTAGCGATCGTTTTGATGAGACCCTTAAATTTCCATTCGCTTTTTGCCGTCGTCGTTTTCTTGTGCGGCAGGGGAAAGGAGGCGATAGGGGCGTTGATATCAAGGCCAGATGCATCCTCGGCGTTCGCATGCAAAGGTGCGATTGTCAGGATAAAAATCAGAAAAACTATCTTCATGCCGCTTCCCGCCCGTAATCGTCGGCGCAGCGGACGATGTCGTCTTCTTCGAGATAAATGCCGCATTGAACTTCGACGATGACAAGATCGTCCGTGCCGTTATTTTCAAGCCGGTGTTTCATGCCGATGGGAATGAAAAAATTATCCTGCGCGCTGGCGTCAAGTTCCTTGTCGCCATGGGTGATGCGCGCCTGGCCGCGCACGACAGTCCAGAATTCACAACGTTGTTGATGATATTGAAGGCTGGTCCGCTGCCCGGACGTGACCGTGATTTCTTTCACTTTGTAACCGGGGCTTTCGGATAGAATTCGAAACGAGCCCCATGGGCGGGATTCCGAATGCGACCGCCGCGTCTCCTTTGCCCCGACTTTCTCCAACGCGGCGACGAGCGTGCGCATGGCATCGGGGTTTTTCTTGTCCGCGACCAAAACAGTGTCGCCGGTTTCAACAATCGCGACGTCCTGCAAACCGATGGTGGCGACGAGCAGGGAGCTTGCCTCGATTAAACAATTGTGGCTTTCGACGACGGCCGCGCGGCCCGACACCGCGTTGCCGCGCGCGTCTTTTTGGCGCAGGTGCCACAATCCTTCCCACGATCCTACGTCCGACCACGCCATGTCGCAGATCACGACCATGCCGTTGTCGATTTTCTCCATGACCGCTTTGTCGAACGGTTCGGAAGGAAGCGATGCGTACAGATCAGGGGGAATGGCCCGTGCGTTCTCCTGCGACAGGAGCGGTGCGTAATGCGGCGCGTAGGTATGAAAGGCATGAAGGGCAGATTCCGGCGTCATCAGGAACATGCCGCTGTTCCAGACATGGCGTCCGTCGGACGAAAGGTGCTCCGCCATTTCGCGGTCTGGCTTTTCGACAAAACGGTCGATAGAAAAAATTCTGTTGCTGCCGTCGTGCGGCATGCCGGTGCGGATATAGCCATAGCCCGTTTCAGGCCGATCAGGCTGAATGCCGAATGTTATGATTTTCCCTTCAAGGGCAAGGATAGCGGCATCGGACACGGCATCGGCGAGGCGTGCCGGGGCGCCGACATAATGATCGGCCGGGAGAGCCCAGAGAATGCAATCGCGCCCCATCGTTTCATTCACGTAAGCGGCGGCGTAAGCGATGGCCGCCGCCGTATTGCGGGCCACCGGTTCGCAGAGGACATGCCCTGTCACGGCAGGATCGTATCCTGCAAGCTCCTGCAGCGTTTTATGTTTCAGAGAATCGAGCGTGACGATAACCACATCTTCGGCGGCGGCATGACCGCATGTTATGGCGCGGTGAACGGTGTCGATGAGAAGCGACGTGTCGCCGCCCAGCTTAAGGAACTGCTTGGGCGTGTCTTCGCGGCTGAGCGGCCATAGGCGCTTTCCCGCGCCGCCGCACAGAATAACCGGAACAATTCTCTGGTTTTGTGTGATCACCTCGCCGCCTTAACGATGTAACGTCACATGGTCGTGGCGGACGATCAGGTCGACGGGCAGTGTCCCTTTGTCCGTCGTGATGATCAATGCCGCAACGGGCGAGGGGGCGGCGCCGGGCATCAGGGCGATCGTTTTGTCGGTTGTGCGCATATCGGTGACGGTGCCGCTTATTTCTTTCGGGTTTCCTGCGATCGTGAGTGTCGCCTGCGTTCCTATGCGAATTTTATGAACATCCTGCTGCGGGATAAGGGCTTCGACATGACTTCCCCCGGACTGCGGCGCAAGGATAAGAAGAGGCGTGCCTTCGCCTGCATATTGGCCGGGGGCTGTCAGGCGCTTCGTGATAAAGCAATCGCACGGGCTTTTGATGATGGCGGGCGGGCTGCCGTAAACCGACGGGGTGATCCTGCCGATCGTGGCTCCTTCGGCAAGGCTTGATTTTCCGGGCATCATGGTGCTGTCGAAAATGCCCGATACCGGCGCGGAAACGGTAAAGCTTTCACCCGCCACGGTGCCATGCGGCGTGTTGAGGGTGAAAATCTCTTTCGCCATCGTGGCGATGAGGATATAGGCGAGGGCAACCGCGGCGGCGGTAATGATGCTGTAAAAGGCCACCGTTCTTATTTTCGCGCTGATGCCCTGTTCCGGCGCTTCATGGCCCCGGCGCATTGTCACGAAATTATTGCGGCCCACGGCGTGGAGAAGATCGCCGCTGTTGACGATCTCACCGCTGATATAGGAGCGGACGATATGATTGAGAACGGAAACCTGCCCGGCATCGAGATCGACAAAACGGCAACCTGCGGTCTGCGTTTTTTTCTCGTAATGCTGTACGTCGGCGGTCAGCGCGACATCGAGTGAGAATTTTTCAAAAGGCAGGCTCAACGTCAGCGGAAGGCGCTGCCCTTTTTTCAAAGGCCGGTCGATCCCGCGAATGGCGATGCCGCCGGTCGAAAGATCGCGTACGGTGTAAGGGCGTCCCTCAATCGCAACCATCGAGGGCATGCGCAGCCTTACATACTGACGTTGTGTCTCCGATTCGTGTACAATCTGGGGCGCGGATCTGGCCATAAAATAACTATTATTTCAAATAGATATACGAAAAAACCAGCATACTGAATCCTTAATACAGGCCTCTAAAACTGCATTCAAGCGTATTCTAAAGGCTCGTTAAAGTTGTGCGCAAGCTTGTTGCGGAAGGGCTGTTGTCCTTCACGATGTTGGCTGTATTGATTGATGGCAGATCGTCGTAGCCATAATATAAACGTTCAATCCCCGAAGATGGCGCGCTATTCAGCGTCAGCGTGATGGTTGTGGCGTTTGTGCGCACGGCGCCGTTGATGGCGATCGGTGTGCCGTTATCGGTAAAACGGAAGCCTTCGATGCCGGAAGCGGGGGTAAAATCGCTGCCACCGTCATGGGCAAGGGTAACCGTAACGCTCGTGCCGGTGCGAATCGCGCCAACGATGCGCGGGCCGAGGCGCGCGGGTTGCAGTATGGCCAGCGCGTTGCGTCCCGCCGCCGCAACATAGCCTGCGTTGCTGAGCTGGTATTGGTCGTATAGCGGCAGATCGTAAACCTCTCCTCCGTCATGGCACCAACCATACGCCGCGATTAATTCGGCCTGCACTTCACGGACGGTTTGAATACCGCCGGTATTGGTATAGCCGCCCGTCCTGCGTCCGATACGCTGGATGTAAACGGGAATGTCACCCATGCGGGCGCGCATCGCGGTAAAAATCGCCAGAAGGCTGTCTTTGTATTGCGCACGTGAAGTGGTCACGCCGATGTCGTGTGAGTCTTCCTCACCCTGCGCCCATAAGACCGCCGTGGCATGAAGCCCGGCATCGATGGTTTTTTCGAAAAAGTTCGTCAGGGCAGGGCCGGCTGTATTCGTCGCCGGGTCCCACCAATAGTTCGTATTGTCCGTTGTCTTGCTGGCCGCGCTGTTCGTGGTCGATCCATTGGCGAGCGTGACAACCCGTTCCGGCAGGGCGCCGCCGATAACGCGGCGGTGTTCCTGTTTACCGCCGTCCGTGTTGTCGGCCTGCGAACGGAAATGCCCCCCCATCAGAGACTGCCCGCCGCATGCGAGCGCGATATCGCTGGGGTGATGGAATTTCGCGCCCAGACCGGCGGCGTCGAGATAGCCGTGACCAATTTCAAACATCTGTATGTGTCCTTGCAAGGGCCCGGTGCCGCCGTTTCTTGTGCCAAGGTCAAGGCGCGTCAGCCCCGTGGGCAGCGCAGACAAAGTTGACGATCGCGGCATGGCGCCCGATAAAATAAGGGCGTTTGACGCATTCCACGTGACGCCGCCCCCATGCATGGTGCCTACGGTGTGGCGATCGTCATTGGTGGACGTGAAAATATTCGCGGCGGATGCGCGAAAATACGCTTGTGCGTCTTGTGCGCTGTTGCCCAAACGGAGACCGATAGAATTATTGGCCGATCCGTCATGCAGCACACCGACGAATGAATCCTGCGTATTTATGTGCGACAGGTAATAGCGAAACGCCATATAGCCCTTGGCGGCGTTGAACCATGGATAGGTATGAATGTTGTCGATGTAAGGGCGGTCAGCGGAACGCGAGGCGCTCGACCCGGTCGTCACGATGACGGAGGTAGAGAAAATCAGCTCCTCAAGCTGGTTAAGGATGAAATAAACGGTTTTACCTGCCGGAACGGACAGTGTTGTCCGGCGCGAGGAAGAATCCGGCGTCTGGTTTTCCAGTCTGTGGCGAATGTAGGATGCGTTCCCTTCGACATTCATGGGCGAGAGGTTCAGCGCGAGCGTGCAGACGGTGCCGCTGTGCGGCGAGCGTATGTAGACGCTGGCGGAATGTTTGTTCGTATTGGCAACCGTGCCGGGGAAGGAAATGACGAAAGCGGTGCTCCCGGCGGTGTTGTCGGCCTTGAATACATTGCCGGTGGTGCAAAGCAGTTCCAATCCGGCGGCGGCAAGCGCGGCAGTATCGCTTACGACAGAAAGGACGCCGTTGGCGTCGCCCGAGGTCGAGAATCCCGTGGTTGCGGTCGGGTTCGCGTTATAATTCGTGTTCTTGTTGGTGACAGCGCCCTCGATCAGCAGGCCGATTTTTTTCCCCGCCGCGATATGGTCGAAACGCGCTTCGTTGGTTCCCGCGCTGACGAGTTTGCCGTTATGGTTCGTATAGGTGGCGGCGGAGGCGCGGGTGAAGGTGATTTCGCGGGGCAGGCTGGATGTCAGGTAAAAGCGTTTGGACGACGCGACGCGGCCCATGGGCGCAAGCCCGCGGCCCAGGGTAATGAGCATGGTGATCTCCTGTGAAAATAATGACGGAATCTGGGTGATGTGGGGCAAGTATAGGAAATAAATCCTATGATGTCAAGCTTTGCGTTTTGCGGTAAATCCCTTATAAATTGAGGACGTTAACAATAAGGACCATCATGCAAGCCGCCGAAAAAGCCCAGAACACTGCCATCCCCAAGGACATGAAAGAGATTGTCGCGCTGTGTAAGCGCCGCGGGTTTATCTTCGCCGCGTCGGATATTTATGGGGGCATCAACGGTTTTTGGGATTACGGTCCGCTGGGCGTGGAGCTGAAGAACAACCTGCGCGATCTGTGGTGGAAGCACATGGTCACTACGCCGCCGGTCGGCCCCGACGGTCATCCGGTCCAGATCGTTGGCGTGGACAGCGCGATCATTCAAAATCCGAAAGCTTGGGTGGCCTCCGGCCATGTCGGCGGCTTTTCCGATCCGATGGTTGATTGCCGCGAAACGAAGCTTCGTTACCGTCAGGATCATCTTGTCGTACTGGTTCCCAAAGACGGGAAGGGCGACTGGATCGCGCTTCAGGACGGGATGGAACCGGACGAGATTGAAAAACGTCTGAAAAAGCTCAACACGATGAAGTCGGCGGACAAATACGACGTGCGTCCGTTGCCGGAAGTTGCCACATCCGATTACGCGAAGATCATTGCGCCGGATACCAAAACGGTTGGCACGCTGACCGAGCCGAAACAATTCAACCTGATGTTCGAAACCTATGTCGGCGCGACGCAGAACGATGATTCCAAGGCGTATCTGCGCCCCGAAACGGCGCAAGGTATCTTCCTCAACTACAAAAACGTCGTGGATTCCAGCCGTGTGAAGGTGCCGTTCGGCATCGCGCAGATCGGCAAAGCCTTCCGTAATGAGGTCAACCCGCGCAACTTCATTTTCCGCAGCCGTGAATTCGAGCAGATGGAACTTGAGTGGTTCTGCCACCCGTCGGAAGCCAAGAAATGGCGTGATTTCTGGTTCTCCGAACGCCAGAAATTCTGGAAGATGCTGGGCCTGTCCGACGAAAACCTGCAAATGCGCGAACACGATCAGGACGAGCTTTCGCACTATGCGAAGGCCGGTCTGGGTACGGCGGACATCGAATATAAATTCCCGTTCACGGCGCCGGGCTATGGCGAGCTGGAAGGGATTGCGCACCGCTGTGACTTCGATCTGACACAGCATCAGGAACATTCCGGCACCAAGCTTGAATATATCGACCCGGATGATCCGAAGAATCGTTATATTCCCCACGTTATTGAGCCTGCATCGGGTCTGACGCGCGGCGTGCTCGCGTTGATCTGCGAGGCGTTTACGCCGGATGCAAACCGCCCGTCGGGTGTCTATCTCAATTTCCGTCCGAAAGTGGCGCCGAAGAAAGCCGCGATCCTGCCGCTGACCGCGAAAGACGGTCATCCGGAACTGGCCGAAAATCTGTACATGTCGCTGCGGGAGGAATATGCCGTCGATCTCGACATCAAGCAGAACATCGGCAAGCGTTATGCGCGTCAGGATGAAATCGGCACGCCGTTCTGTTTCACGGTCGATAACGACTCCCTGACCGACCACACGGTCACCGTCCGGGAGCGGAACACGATGTCGCAGGAGCGTATCGCGATGGATCGGGTGTCTGATTACCTGCGCACCAAAATGAAGGGCTAAAGCCCTTCTAAAACAGGCTTTTCTGGAATGTGACGCGATGCCTGTTTTGTGGTATAATATGAGGTGGAAAGGGCAGAAAACGTGACAAAAACATCTGCGAGCTTCGATGTGTTTATTCCCGGCTTTATGCTGGCCGTGGCGTTCTGCTTTATTGTTTCCACGCTGTTCATGGTGTCGGGCATGACAGGCGAGGGGATGGACAAGCCTTTTTCCCTTATCACGGCAATCGTCTGCCGTTAATTTACGCCATATTATAACCCCATTGGTTCTGCTATTCTGCGGACCATGAATAATGTCTTTAAAAATCTGACGCGTACCACCGTCCGGCACAGGGATAATTTTCTTTCCGGCCTGCGCGGTTATTTCATTGCCGGCATTCTGGTCACGGCGCCGATTTCGATCACGATCTACCTGACATGGACGTTTTTGATTTTTGTGGATACGACGGTCGCGCGTCTGATCCCGCCGGAATATAACCCCAATAACTATCTGCCGTTCTCGCTGCCGGGGCTGGGCCTCGTTATTGCCTGTGCCTTTTTTATCATGGTGGGATGGTTCGCGCGCAACTTCCTTGGCCGTATGACGATCCGGGTGTCGGAATATCTTCTCGATAAAATGCCGGTCGTGCGCTCCCTTTACGGGGCGCTGAAGCAGATTTTTGAAACGGTGATGGCAAGCCAGTCGGACGCTTTCCGCGACGTCGTCATCTTCGAATATCCGCGAAAAGATTCATGGACCATCGGTTTCGTGACCGGCGTGACGAAAGGCGAGATTCAGGATCTGACGGATGACGAAGTCGTGAATGTCTATGTTCCCACCACGCCGAACCCGACATCAGGATTCCTGCTCTTCATTCCCAAAAAAGATCTGGTTTATATCTCGATGAGCGTCGAGGACGCGATCAAGATGATCGTCTCCGGCGGCATTATCACGCCGGAGTCGTTCAATTCGCCGAAGATAGATTAGGCTGGCGCCGCACCTGGGGCCTGGCCGTTGGCTGTATAGTGGGCTGAGGCAATCTGCGTGCCGGGTGCGAGCTCTGTTGTAGGCTCAGCTTTATCGTTGAATTTATAGCGTACGGCATAGCTTCTCTTGCTGGAATTATATGGTCCGAG
>CAYPCP010000039.1:0-15636 GCA_964409255.1 uncultured Pseudobdellovibrionaceae bacterium | reverse complement strand
GACCATGGCGAGGCCATAAAGCTCCTTTGCCGCGGCCCCGTGCGGGTGTATAAATATAAGCGTCAGGGCAATTAAAAATAATTTATTCATGTTCAAACAGATAGCAGAGCTTCTCAAGCCTTCCAAGCGGCAGCATCTCCAGAAAATCCGGCTTCATTATGGCCCGATTCTGGAGATCGAGGGATGCGAAACCATCACGTTCTTCATGTCGCCCCGCCTGGAGTGGGAAGGGTCGCTGAACCATGAAGTCCTCGGGCTGGCCGGGCCGCGGCTGGACGCGTTCATTCTCGACAAGATTCAAAAACCGCAATCGGGGACCGCCCATTGCCTGCCGTCGTTCGACATGACCGACCGCCGGGGATTGTTCATGGCGGTTTTATCGGAATGGGACGGCGGGATCGATTTCGACGACACCGACCTTGTCCGCTGTTACCGCAACACGGTCGAACAGGCGCAGCAGCTTGGTTTTCGCAGCGTGGCGTTCCCGGCCATGGGGAAGGACAAGCGGGACTTCCCCCATATCCGTTTCGCGCGTCTGGCCATTCAGGGAATTCTCGAACGGCTCGACGACCGCATGGACGCGGTTTACATCGCCTGCATGGACAAACGCATGCATGACACGTACCGCGAGCGCCTGGTCAAAATGGGCTGGAAGGGTTAGGCGACGGCGGCCATCGGCGCGGGT
Organism: uncultured Pseudobdellovibrionaceae bacterium; assembly: GCA_964409255.1. Classification (GTDB taxonomy): domain Bacteria; phylum Pseudomonadota; class Alphaproteobacteria; order Micavibrionales; family Micavibrionaceae; genus CAYPCP01. Next base: position 14,951 of record CAYPCP010000039.1, on the reverse strand, counting down.
GCCTGATGGCTGGCGGCGATCCGCTTTTCAATGTTTTTGATTTTCCAGGCCATGACGCCCAGTTCATCGTCCGTAATGCGGCCACGGCTGCCGTCGCCGGCCACGCGCTGGTTGGAGAAAGTGGTGAAGCTCAGCCGCAGGTCGCCCGCGCGCGGGTCGGTGATGCGGACATGATTGTGCCGCTCCCCGCGCTGTTCGGAGTGGCGGATCAGGGTATTGCCCAGAAACGGCCTGTCCAGAAGTTCTTCCTTGCGGAAGGCCTGTTCCATGTCTTTCAGCTCGATCCGTTCGCGGTATTGTTCGAAGGCATGGATAAAGGCGCCGCCGTTGCCGCCCTCCTGATAAGCGGGCATTTCGAGTGAATATTCAGCGCCATAAACGATGTGGTTTATCTTCCCAGTGAAGTTTCCCTTGTCGTCGAACACGGCTTCGGCGTCGTGCTTGCTGCGCAGTTTGTTCAGTTCGGCGTAAAACGCGTTTTTGGTGTGGCCGAATTCATAGCGCAAGTAGCTTTCGAGCATCTTATCCTGCGCGTCAGAATAAAGGGTTACGCCGAGTTGCGGAACTTGCACATCACGCAAGACGACGTTGCCGTTCTGCGTCAGTTCCGCCGTGACGTGGGGCGGCAGCTGGGCGCGGATATTTTCTAAACGATTTTCTGAAGCAGCGCTGAAAGCGATTTGAATTTCTTTTTCTTTTTCAAGATTTCGCCTCTCGATTTCGACCATGGCGTCGGCAAGGTTGCGCTGAGAGCTGAGGCGTTTCGTCCCGCCCATAATGTTGAACAGGATATCGGTGTGAATCTTATGATGGCAGTGATGATGCGACGTGCCGCTGCTGCGATGTTCGAATCCCCATTTCTCCGCCAGTTGAAGCAGCTGACGCGTAGGAACAATTTGCTTGGTTTCGTAAAGATCGCGCGGCTCGGTAATACGCATTGCACCCCTCACATAGAAGACCTGTATTTAGTAAAGGTCTTTCATGCGAAAAGCGCAATGCTTTTCTAATATAATGCCCCGGGGAGGTTGTGGGTAACTACCTACGCGGCTTTGCGATCGGCCAGATCGGCCAGTTTCTTGTGCGGGCGGGGTCCAATATGTGAAATAACCTCTGCCGCCGCAATCGAACCGAGACGGCCGCAGGTCGCCATGTCATAGCCCTGGGCATAGCCGAACAATACGCCGCCGGCATAGGCATCGCCCGCGCCGGTCGTGTCGATAACCTTGGCCACCGGCTCCGCCGGGATGGTGTAGGTCTTGCCGCCCTGCAGGATGACGGAGCCTTTTTCGCTGCGCGTCAGGCAGACGATCTCGCACTTGTCGGCGATCTGCGCCACGGCGTCGTCCCAGCTGTCGGTCTGGAAGAGGGATTTGATCTCTTCTTCGTTGGCGAACAGGATGTCGACATGGTTTTCGATCAGGTCGCGGAATTCGGCGCGGTAACGATCGACGCAGAACGGATCGGACAGGGTGAGGGAAACCTTGCGGCCTGCCTTGTGCGCGATTTCGGCGGCTTTGAAGAAAGCCTGTTTCGCCTGCGGCGGATCGAACAGATAGCCTTCGAGATAGGTGACGAGGCTGTCGGCAATCACGCTTTCATCAATGTCGGCCGGGGTCAGTTCGACGGCGGCGCCGAGGAACGTGTTCATCGTGCGCTGCCCGTCCGGCGTGATCAGGATCATCGAACGGCCCGTGGCCGCGCCGCCCGAAAGCGTCGCCGTGCCATAGTGGATGCCCTGCGTCGTCATGCTCTGGCTGAAAAGGGTGCCGACCTGATCGTCTGCAACTTTGCCGATATACGCGCCGCGTCCGCCGAAGGACGCGAAAGCCGCCATCGTGTTGCCGGCGGAACCGCCTGCTTCTTCCGTGCGGCCCGTCATGTCGCCATAAAGCTGGATCGCGCGGTCTTCGCCGATCAGATTCATGGTGCCGGGTTTTACGCCGTGCTTGCGCTCCTGCTCGGCGACGAAAGCGTCGTCGACCTGTGAGAGGACATCGACAAGGGCGTTACCAATAGCGGTCAGACCGAACGTATAATCAGGCATGTTCTTCCTTTTTCAGTAAAATGCGTTATGGTCTTTCTAGACAATATCCCACGGAAGGCAAGGTCAAATGGCCGCGAAAAAGCCCGCAAACCCCAAAAAACCGCCGCGCGAGGCGGCGATCGACGCTGCGCTGGCGCTGGCGGCGGAAAAGGGATGGGCGTCCACGGGCATGGCCGATATCGCGAAGAAGGCGAAACTCAAACTCGCCGACCTGCATGAATTGTTCGAGGACAAGGGCGATATTCTCGCCGCCTATCACCGCCGGGTCGACCGCCGCGTGCTGGAAGCGTTTGACGGCGAAGGCGGCGGCAACCCGCGCGACGCGCTGTTCGATATCATCATGGAGCGTTTCGACATTCTGAATGACGACCGCGCGGCGCTGATGTCCATCCTGCAATCCTTCTGCACCGATCCGAAGGAAGCGGTCATCGCGTTTCCGCATCTGGGACGGTCGATGGCGTGGATGTGCGAGGCGGCGGGCATCGAAACAGGCGGCATCAAGGGCGCGGCGCGCATCACCGGGCTTGGGATTGTCTATCTCGCCGTCCTGCGCGTGTGGAAAGACGACGACAGCCGCGACATGTCCAAAACCATGGCCGCGCTCGACCGCTATCTGGACCGCGGCGAAAGCATCATCAACACGATCGGGCTTTAATCGGCTTTAAGGCAGATGTGGCGGAACTTTGTCGGCAAGGTTTCGTTCATGTATCACGACGCACGTTCGCTTACGGCGCCCTAACCTTAGACAGAACAGGAGACTGATATGGTCCAGAGATCTTTGCTCGCGGCTGCCGCATTCGCGCTATGCGTTGCCGCCGTGCCTGCGCATGCCCAATCCGGCACAAAAAATTCGCGATCCGATATGGTGGTGTCCGACCGTTCCGGCGTCTATCTGGGCGCTTTCGGCGGCTATGGATGGACCGACGCGGATGTGACGGGCGGCCCGACCGCCGACATCAACGGCGCAGATTACGGCATTTTCGCCGGGTATCAGCTGGATGCCATGTTCCGCAACATGAATGTCGGCCTGAACGGTTCCATCGAGGCGCATTACGCGTGGTCCGATGCCGACGACACGATCTCGGTTGCCGGCGTGCCCGTGGATGTCGAAAAAGACCATGAATGGGGCGTGAGTTTCCGTCCGGGCCTGACCTTCATTGATGAAGTGACCGCGCCGGTCGGCATCAAGCCGTACGGCATTATCGGTTACCGTCAGGCGCAATTCTCCGCGTCCGGCGGCGGCGCCTCCGGGGACGAAACATATGACGGTTTCGAGCTGGGGGTCGGGACCGAGCTGATTGCGTTCGACGATTTCGGCGTGCGGGCGGATTATTCGCATGTCTGGTACGGCGAGGAAAACGGCATTGATCCGGATGAAGACGATCTCCGCCTGGGTATCGCCTATCATTTCTAGGATTTCATTATTGAGAAAAGCAGGGCTTCGGCCCTGCTTTTTTTAAGCCACCATGTGGCGGAACATGTGTTCGCGGCCGTACAGGTCGGTGAGGACGTCCAGCATGCGGTCGATATCGGCGTCGCTGTGGGCGGCGGTGGCCGTCAGGCGCAGGCGTTCGGTGCCTTTGGGCACGGTGGGATAATTGATCGGCTGCACATAGATGTCGAATTCAGCCATCAGGATGTCCGTCACCATCTTGCAGCAGCGTGCGTCGCCGACGATCAGCGGCACGATGTGGCTGTCGCCTTTCAGGTAGGGCAGGTTCGCGCGTTCCAATCCGTCTTTCAGGCGTCTGGCGTTGCGATGCGCGCGGGCGCGTTCGATCTGCGACGTCTTGAGATACTCGACGCTGGCCAGCGCGCCTGCCAGAACGCTCGGCGGCAGGGACGTCGTGAAAATAAAGCCCGGCGCGTGCAGGCGGATGGCGTCGATAACGCTGGCGCGGCCCGTAATAAAGCCGCCCATCAGGCCGTAGGCCTTGCCGAACGTGCCTTCGATCATATCGATGCGGTCCATCAGGCCGCGTTCTTCGGCAACCCCGCCGCCGCGCGGACCATACAGGCCGACCGCGTGCACTTCATCGAGATAGGTGAACGCGTTGTATTTTTCCGCGAGCGCGACGATCTCTTCGATCGGTGCGATGTCGCCTTCCATCGAATAGACGGATTCAAACGCGATGATTTTCGGACGCGCGATATCGACCGATTGCAGCAGGCGTTCGAGATCCGCCACGTCGTTATGCTTATAGATATGTTTTTCCGCGCCGCCGGATTTGATGCCATGGATCATCGAGGCATGGTTCAGCGCATCGGAAAACACGACCGGATTATCAAGGAGTTTGATCAGGGTGCTGAGCGCGCCTTCGTTGGCGACATAGCCGGAAGAAAAGATCAGCGCGGATTCCTTGCCGTGCAGATCGGCGAGGGAGGATTCAAGGTCGACGTGCAATTTATGCGTCCCGGAAATATTCCGCGTGCCGCCCGCGCCCGCGCCGTAGTGATGCAGGGCGTCTTCCATGGCGGCAAGGACGGTCTGGTTCTGGCCCATGCCCAGATAATCGTTGGAACACCAGATCGTGATTTCGCGTTGGCTGCCATCGGGGGCGTGATAGAGCGCTTTTGGAAAACGGCCCTTGATCCGTTCCAGCGGCGCAAAAACGCGGTAGCGGCCTTCCTGCTGCACGGCGTCAACTTTGGTCTGGAAATGGGCTGTATAATCCATGTTCTTTGTCATGGATTGATATTACTATACGAACGGGACCAAAAATAAACCCGCAAAAACAGGCGTGAGCGCTAATGATAATCGTTTTCGGATCGATCAATATGGACCTGAATGTCGGACTGGGGAATTTTCCGCAGCCGGGGGAGACGATCATCTCTTTGGATTACCGCACGACGCCGGGCGGCAAGGGCGCCAATCAGGCGCTGGCCGCGGCGCGTTGCGGGCAGAAAACCGCGCTGGTCGGCAAGGTCGGGGATGACGGGATGGGCTTGCGCATTCTCAATTCCCTGCGCCGGAACGAGGTCCTGACATCCGGCGTCGCGACATCCGACGTCCTGCCCACCGGGCTTGCGATTGTCATGCGCGACAAAACGGGGGAAAACCGGATCGTCCTTGCCGCCGGGGCGAATGCCGAAGTGCAGAGCGATCAGGTTCCCAATGAGATTCTCGGCCCAGCCAACGTGCTGCTGATCCAGATGGAAACACCATGGCAGCAGAGTTTGGAAGTCATGAAACGCGCCAGGGATTACGGCGCGAAAATCGTGTTCAACGCCGCGCCCGTGCGCCGTTTCGCGCAGGAAGCGCTGACCTTTGCCGATTACCTTATCGTCAACGAAGTTGAAGCGGTACAGCTCGCACAGATGCTGGGGCTTTCCGAAGAAAAAGAATTCCCGAGACTGGCGAAAATACTGGCGTCGAAAACGGGCGGACCCTGCATCATCACATTGGGGCCGCACGGCCTTGTCTGCGTCGATCGCGAGGGGCATGGATGGAAGGTTGGCGCGCTGCCGGTGCAAAAGGTCGTTGATACGGCCGGGGCGGGGGATTGTTTCTGCGGCACGTTCGCGGCGGCGATTCACAATAAGGTGTCATTGCCCATCGCCCTCAAACGGGCGAGCGTCGCGGCAGGGCTTTCGATTTTGAAGCCGGGGATACAGGAAGCGTATCCGTACAGCGCGGACGTCGAAGAACATCTGTCCGCATTGGCGGAACCCGTCAGTTTCAGAGTTTAGAAAAAATCGGATTAAGCGGTGAAGTTGACGTTGCTGCCGCGGGAGCCGGTGGGCACGTTGCTGATCGCCTGTTCAAGAATATTCGCGATCGCGCGGTCCGCCTGCGCAGACGATTTCAACATCGCCATGGCGACGTTGTTCTGCGTGATGGCCATCTGGGCCGAGAGTGCTGCGGGCATCAAGTCCATGGTCTGATTCTAGCACAAAAAGGCTTAACGCCCTATAAAGGAATGGGTTTTCTTATAACCATTTGAAATATAATGGAATTATGCGGCGTGCTTTTTAAAGTACCGCTGGGTCGCCTGTTCGAGTTCCCAGGCCAGCGAAAGCCCTTCCTCGCCGCCATCGCCGCGCATCTGATTCTCAAGAATGACATCGATCGTATTGCTGTAGGCGATCAGGATCGCGATGATGTCCGCGTTGATGGTTTTCGTTTTCTCCAGAAATTGAAGCACCACATCGGAAATCAGCGAGATCAAACCGTAATGGAACATGCCGCCATGGGCTTTGAGCTGCATGACTTCAGAAATCATTTTTTCGCAAAGCGGCGCGCCGGATTTATCGTTGGTGATCTGTTTCCCCTGCGCGATCAATTCGGAGATCGTGGCGAGATGCCGTTTTCCTTCGGGGGAGAAATCGACCTTATTCTCACGGATATATGTTTGCGCCTTTGTCAGACGGTCGGCAGGAATCCCGCCTTCGCCGATTTTTTCTTTCAGCGCGTTGGGCGGCACGATAAAACGCGGCGGTTTCTTTTCCTTCTCAGACATTCTTAATCTGATCCTGCAAATCTTTGAGAATGATATCGTCGATCTTCGCGTCTTCCGCGCGGCGCGCTTCGCCGTGATATTCGAAGTTTTTGCGGCGTCTGCGGTCGGGGCCGAAGAAATCGCCGGCATTGACGAACTGGCGCGGTTTTTCGACGATCTGAACGATGCGGCTGTAAATATCTTTCGCGCTGAACGGTTTGACGAGGAATTCGGTCACGCCGTCGTCGCGCGCGATTTCAACGCGGGCGCGGTCGCTGAAACCCGTCATGAGAATAATCGGCACGAATGGATTGTGTGACGCCGGGTCCTTGCGGATTTTGCGGATCAGATCGAGGCCCGTCATCGGCTGCATATGCCAGTCGGTAATGACGAGGTCTGGCTTTTCATCCTGAAAAAGCTTGTAGGCCTCCGCGGCGTTCGGCGCGGTATAAATCTTATTGAACCCAAAAATGTTCAGGATCGATTTCGTCAAGGCCAGCATGGGCAGCATGTCTTCGACGACAAGGATTTTTACATCATGGAGACGGTAGGCCATGCACAATTATGGGTCAAAAGGTTAAAAAAGCCATGAACAGAGTCTCACGTTTTGTGCCGTGCGACAATAGGTTGGCAGAAACCCTTATTTTCCGGCGCACCACAGTTTAAAGCGTTTGTGGATTTCCGGCCCGGTCCATGGGAAGGGCGGGGCTTTTTCGGTCATGGAGGTCACGGGGCAATGGATGAAGCCAAGGCCGCGCGTCGCGTTAAATGCAAGACTGCTAATATCTTTCAGCGTCACATTATGGGCAAAGCCGGGCAGGCCGTGAATGAGTTTCGGCCAGTCGATTCCCTGCGAGGGGGAAGGCAGCGCGCCCGTATAATCATACACCCCGTTATCCATTACGGCGATGGTGAGGTTTTTCGGCGCGGCGTGCGAGATGGTGGCGAGCGCGGAAAAATTCATCGCCGTTGCGCCGTCGCCGCAAATTGCCAGTACGGGAATGTGCGGCGCGGCCATGGCAACGCCCAGCGCGACGGACGGGGCCATGCCCATCGGCCCGGAAAGATAAAGATGCGACGGATCGTCGCCTGTGGCGTGAAGCCATACGGTCTGCGATCCGATTTCGCTGACGATGGCGGCGCCGCCGCTGTGCGCGGCATCGGCAAGGATTTTGATGGCGTCGAACTGGTTCATGTCAGCACACGCTTCCTTCCGGCGGAATGAAGTCGAGAAGAAGGAACGCAGGCTCCGTCGCGGTATAGGCGCGGTCCAGCGTCAGGCCGATAATATTCTTTTCATCGCGGAATTCGCGCCACGATACGGCATAAACCTGCGGCGATTTGAAAAACGCATCGGCATAACGGAATTTTTCGATATCGTATTTATTTTTGTCATAGAGATTCCCGCGGTGGGAAATCAGCATCAAAAACGGCGTGCGGTAATTCGCGCATAGCGTCGCATAGCACCCCACGGCATTCATAAAGCCGACATTCTGCATCATGACCATCGCGCGTTTTCCGGCCATGGACGCGCCGGCGGCGATGCCAAGGCATTCTTCCTCACGCGCGGCGGCGATATGGGTGATGTTTTTGTCTTTGTCGAAAGCGTCGATAAACGGCACGAGATAGCCGTCCGGCACGCTCGTCACCAGGTCGATTTTCGCTTCCCCGCATTGACGCAGGAGGTCTTTGGTAAAGTCGTTCATCGCCGTTCATGATAAATCAGGAACAGGCATTGGCAAACAGGCCATTTCATAATACAATCCAGTTATTCAATATTCGTTCAACCCAGAGGTCACGCCATGGACCAGCAAAGAATCATTATGAATTTTTCTGTGCCGCCCAGCGCGGACGACCTGGAAGTCATCGCGCGCGAAGCGCTGGACAACCTGCCGGAAGAAATACTCGAGCTGTGCGAGGAGCTGGCCATTGAGGTTGAAGATTTCCCCGATGAAACCGTGGAAGCGGAGATGGAGCTGGACGATCCGTACGATCTTCTGGCGCTGTACCGCAGCGGCAAGCAAATCTCCCCGGGCGTTCAGAAAAAAGTCGCGAACGACGATGACGTGCTGATTCTGTACCGCCGCCCGATTCTCGACATGTGGTGCGAAACGGGGGAGGATTTATCCCACATCGTGCGCGAAATCATGATCGAGGAACTGGGCAACAATTTCGAATTCTCCGAAGACGAAATCGAAGAAATGGCGCGACGCCATTATCAGGGCAGATTGTAATTCGCGCAGCTAATTCATAAAATTTGCGTTCTAAGGGTTGGGAAGGGTATTCTATACCTATCGGAGGCGAGCGTTCCCCGGAAGAAACGGGCCGACTCGGACCAGTAAACCTGACGTCGAAAAAAGTTTCTGATGCAGAACGAAATCTTGCCACTGCTTTCATGGAAGCGGGGCTTCCTGTTTCTCTCTTTCATGCCATCCACGGTTTGGGTGAAAGTGAGTGTGCGTTGGTTGCGGATTTTGCGCTTGCCCTTAAGCGCTCGGCCCAGACTGCACCCGAACTTTATGCCGATAGGGACAACAAAAATGAAAGCGCGCCTGCCTTCGTAGAGCGCGTCTACGGCGAACGAGGACTTCTAAACGGCACTTTCACGCGTGCCGATCTTAGACGCTTGGATAAGCAGGCCTATATGGGCCTGATGAACTGGGAACGAAGCAATGGTAAAGCCGCGATTAATCTCCCCACGCTGAAGGAGCGGAATGATCGCCTCATCGAGGAGGCTGAAGCGAGCGAAAGCCCTATTCTTCGTAGCTACACGCGCCACCTTCAGTCACAGCGAACCTATGCTGCCAAATAACAATGTTTTTGTGCTATTTTAGCGTTGGCATAGTCGTTGTCTTGTCACAGAAAGCGGCTTTGGGCCGCTTTTTTGTTGTCAGGCCGCCAATCCTTTTTCCATGAACGATGCCATGCGGCGCGCGAAAGCGGCGGGATCGTCGACGGGTTCGCCCTGTATGATCAGGGCCTGATCGTACAAAAGACCGGCGGCATCCGTGATGGCGGGGGCGTCCTGATCGTTCAGCGCGAGGGCCGACAGGCGGCGGATCAGCGGATGGTTTTCGTTGATCTCCATGATCCGTTTCTGGGCGGGTTCGTATTTTTGCTGAATCTTCAAAACGCGTTCCATGTGCATATCGACGCCCGTGTCCGGGGCGACAAGGCAGACAGGGGAATCCGTCAGGCGTTTGGACAGGCGCACTTTTGACACTTTCTCGGCGAGTTGCTTGTTCAGCGCGCTGAGCAGTACATCGACGCCGTCCACGCGTTCGGGTTCGTCTTCGCCGGCGGCGGTTTTTTCAAATTTGTCGAGATCGACGGCGCCCTTGGTGATCGATACGAATTTTTTGTCCTTGTAGCTGTCCGCCATTTGCAGCCAGAAGCTGTCGATCGTGTCGGTGAAGAACAGCACCTCAAGCCCGCGCGCCTTGAACCCTTCGATCTGGGGAGAGTTCTGCAGCGTTTCGCGCTTTTCGCCGGTGATGTAGAAAATCTGATCCTGCCCGTCTTTCATGCGGCTGAGATAATCATCGAGGCTGGCGGCCTTTTCATCGTCGTGCGTCGAGAAAAAGCGGCAGATTTTAAAGATATCGTCACGGTGTTCGGCGGCGTCGTAAAGGCCTTCCTTGATAACCGCGCCGAATTGATGCCACGCAGCGTCGAACGCGGGCGCGTCGTTACGGGACAGGAGGTCGAGTTCGCCCAGCACTTTTTTTGCCACGCCGCGGCGGATTTTATCGACCACGGGGCTGCGCTGGAGCATTTCACGGCTGATATTCAGCGGCAGGTCTTCGCTGTCCACGACGCCGCGCACGAAGCGCAGCCACGGATACATCAGGTTGTCGAGATTGTCGGTGATATACACACGCTTCACGTACAGGCGGACGCTGTGCTTGCGCGTGGGATCGTAAAGGTCCCATGAGCGCATCGTCGGCACGAAGAGAAGGGCGGTATATTCAATCGTCCCTTCGGCGCGCCAGTGCGCGATCATCGCGGGATCGTCGAACACGTGGCCGATATGATGGTAAAATTCGGTGTATTGTTCGCGCGTGATGTCGTTTCGGGGCCGCATCCATAACGCGCTGGCGGCGTTGATCGGTTCTTCGCCCTCCGCCTTTGCGCCGAAATAAACCGGCACGGCGATATGATCCGACCAGGTGAGGACGACCTGTTTGATTTTGTCTTCGATCAGGAAATCGGACGCCTCTTTTTTTAGGTGCAGGACAATGCGCGTGCCGCGACCGGATGTGAGCGTGGCGGCTTCGTCGCTGCTGGCCTGACGCAGGGTGTAGCCTGTGCGCCCGTCGGATTCCCAGTGCCACGCTTGATCATCGCCCGCCTTTCGGCTGATGACTTCGACGGTGTCGGCGACCATGAACGACGCATAGAAACCGACGCCGAATTTTCCGATCAGGTTGGGCGCGCCTTCTTTTTTGCTTTCTTTCAGCTGTTCCATCACGCGCGCGGTGCCGGACCGCGCGATGGTGCCGAGGTTGTTTTTCAGGTCTTCATCGTTCATGCCGATGCCGTTATCGGCGACGATAAGGACACGTTCGAGCGTATCGGGCGTCACGCGCACGGCGAAATCCGGGTCGGCGGCGGTGAGGGCGGGGTTCTGCAGCGCGTCGTAACGCAGACGGTCGCATGCATCGGCGGCGTTGGAGATCAGTTCCCGCAGGAACACGTCCTGATTGGTGTAAAGCGCGTTGGCGACAATATCGAGGAGGCGCGAGACATCCGCGTCGAAAGAATGCATATCGTTTTTCATGGCGTTATATTGGGGCGGCAGGCCGCGGTTTTCAAGGGTAGAGCATCCGGGTTGTCCACGCGTTTCCATCGCGCGTATAGACATACCGTTCATGAAGGCGGAATTCACCGTCGATCCAGAATTCGATCTTGGCCGGGGTGACGCAGTACCCTTTCCAGTAACCGGGGCGGGGAATATTTTCATCCCCGGCGAAGGATTCTTCGCGGGCCTGCGTTTCATCCTTGAGTGTCTGGTAATCCTTCAGCGGCCTTGATTGCTGTGAAACCCAAGCGCCAACCCGGCTTCCCCTTGGCCGGCTGGCGAAATAATCGTCGGCAAAGGAGTCGGGAAGCACGGAAACCGCGCCTTCCACCCGGACCTGACGGCGCAGGGTTTTCCAGTGGAACAGAAGGCCCGCTTTGGGATTTTCCGAAAGCTCGCCGCCTTTCTGGCTTTCGCTATTGGTGTAAAAGTGAAAGCCGTTGGCATCGAGTCCCTTAAGGAGGACCATCCGCGCGCTGGGCTGACCCGACGCGCTGGCGGTGGCCAGGCACATGGCGTTGGGATCGTTTAATTCTTTTTCTTCGGCCTCTTTCATCCAGGACTGAAAAAGAATAAAAGGATCGGGCGGGAGAACAGTATTCATTATTGGAACTCTTGCCAGTTTGTGGCGTTATTGTTGAGCTTAAGGCCCTTATTTGGTCAAAATCTGAGCCTAGCTTAATGTCAGGTTTGTAAATCGCAATAGAGGAAAGGCGATATAGTATGAAAAAACTTATTTTGATGACGGCAATGATTTCGACGTTTGCTCTGGGTGCTTGTGAATCCATGAGCAACGCAGGGAACAAGGAATTGATCGGCGGCGGCGGCGGGGCATTGCTCGGCGGCCTGGCCGGTTCGCAAATAGGTAGCGGCTCCGGCCGCCTGTGGGCAACGGGTGCGGGCGTTCTTCTGGGCGCGCTGGCCGGTAGCTCGGTTGGCCGTTCGCTCGACAAAGCCGACATGGCCTACGCCAATCAGGCGTCGTATCAGGCGCACAACGCGCCGATCGGTCAGTCGATCAGCTGGAACAACCCGGACTCGGGTAACTACGGCACGGTCACGCCGGTACGCGATGGGAAAGACGCCAGCGGTTCGTACTGCCGCGAATACCAGCAGACGATCTATGTCGGCGGCAAACAGGAATCCGGCTATGGCACGGCCTGCAAACAGCCGAACGGCAGCTGGAAAATCGTCAGCTAGTCTGGTTCGAAAGAATAAAGAAAAGGCCGCTAGTATAAGCGGCCTTTTTTATTATTTAACCATGGGTCGTCATCCCTGCGAAGGCAGGGATCCATTGTAGAGGCGGACCGATGGATGCCAGCCTGCGCTGGCATGACGTTTTTTATGCGTTTCAGTGTGTGGTTTTATCTTCCGGCGGCGGGGGATTGGTTGTGCCAGTTTGATCCTGCATCTGTTTTTGCTGGATCATGCGTTGCCGGATCAGGTTCGATTTGTTGGCGCCGAGGCCGGGGAGTTTCCCGCCGCCCAGGCCGGGAGCCTGCGGCACCGGCGCGTTCGGCGCGAGCATCGGGCCTTCCATTTTCGGCGCGGGGCCGCGCATGGCGGGGCCTTTCGGGGCGGGGGCCACCGGCTTGATGCCGAAATCGTTGGTCGCCTGCAATCGCTGAATATAGCCCGGATCGTTGAGGGTCAGCTTGATCGAACCCAGCACCGGCGCAAACGCAGGGTTTTCATTGCAGATTTCGGCAATGTTGCCGATCGTGACGGTGTAGCCCTGACGGCGCTGCGCGACGATCGTGTCGCCCAGATCCTTGATCGTTTCCCAGTTGATCTTGTCTTTCGCGCCGTCGAATTCCTGACGCGCGGCCTGCATCGGCGATCCGCCGGTATCGAGGGCGAGTTCAAAAGCCTTCGCGGCGGCCTGCAGCGCGTTCGCGCACCAGCCGAGGATGCGGCCTTCGGTCAGCTTTTCGTTCTGCGCGTTGGCGGCGTTGAGAAGGGCGCGCGCGCTGTCTTCTTCAGAGCCAAGCGTGATGGCTTCCTCGAACGTGGCCTGCATGATTTCACGGTGCAGCAGCTTGTTCTTTTCCTGATTGGCGAACGGATTATACGCTTCGGTGATTTCGTGCGAGTGCAGGGGTTCGATCTTCGTCACTTCGGACACCAGATAGGCGGTCGCGCGGACGTAGGGGTTCTCGCTCGTAAAGACGGCGGCGCCGAGAATTTCCTGCGGCGAATATCCGCGCCATGCCATGTCCTGCGACGGTTCGCTGAACGCCCACCATTGCTTGATGCTGGTTTCGTCGAACGTATAGCCGACTTCGAGCGAGATATGCCGCGCGGTTTCAATGTATTTGCTGCGCGCGATCTTGTTGCGTTCCAGTTCGGAATAGGCGAACTGCGCCGCTTCCAGCGCGATGATATAGGGGAAATCTTCCGCGCGCTGTTCCGAAAGCTGGATCAGCGCGTTGCTGCCGCGCATGTTGGCGAGCATGTCGAGCGCGTCGCCGTCGCCGTGCAGCCCGGCCATGACCGCGGCAAACACATCGGCCTGAAGATTGGCCTTGGCCAGATTCATCGGCGAGCGTTTCGGGATCATCGGCCCGGATTTGAATTTGCGTTTGTATTCGGGGCGCTGACGGATATCCATGAGATCGATCGCGTGCCAGACGAGGTGATAGAGATGCACCTTCGCGTCGCGTATGTCCGCGTAATTATCGACATTGACGTTGAACAGGGCGAGGACGTGATCCTTGGACGTCAGGCCGAGGAAGCCTTTTTGCTGGGCGACGGCCATGCCGAGGAAGGAGGAGTAATCGGTCTTCGGTATTTTCTTGAGGATCGAGCGTGCCGTATCGCCCGCCGGATGGCGGATGATTTCATGCTCGCTGAGCGCGATGCGCTCGTTGAGCTGCCCCTTGCCGTGCACGATGAAATGCATGGCCAGGTCGTTATATGCCTCCTGCGTCTGCCGCGCGATGAGCGCGCAGGCACTTTCAACGCTGTCGATCCGGAGCCCCATAGGTGAATCAGCTTTCCTTGATACGTCCGGCTCAAGTATAGGAAATTAAGGTTAACAGAGTGTCAAAACTCCAAGAACCCCGCCGCTTTGGCGGCTTTCCGGGGGGCTTTACGGGGGCGTTGAAATGTGTAGGATGCGGGGATAACAATTCAGCATATTTAGGAAATTCATGACACAAGACGGCAAAAAGTGGCTTGAGGGTAAAAAAGGCCTCGTTATGGGCGTGGCGAACGACCGTTCCATCGCCTGGGGCATCGCCAAGGCCGCCCACGACGCGGGCGCCGAGCTGGCCTTTACGTTTCAGGGCGAAGCGCTGGAAAAGCGCGTGAAGCCGCTGGCCGAAAGCATCAAATCCGACATCGTCGTGCCGTGCGATGTAACGGACATGAACTCCATCGACAAAGCCTTTGAGGAGGTCGAGAAAAAATGGGGTCAGGTCGATTTCGTCGTCCATGCCATCGCGTTTTCCGACAAGAACGAACTGGACGGCCTTTACCTCGACACGACCCGCGAGAATTTCCTTAAGACCATGGACATCTCCGTCTATTCCTTCACCGCCGTGGCCCAGCGCGCCGCGAAGCTGATGAAAGAGGGCGGCAGCCTTGTCACCCTGACCTATTACGGGGCCGAGCGCGTGATGCCGCATTACAACGTCATGGGCGTGGCCAAGGCGGCGCTGGAGGC
>CAYPCP010000038.1:0-16523 GCA_964409255.1 uncultured Pseudobdellovibrionaceae bacterium | reverse complement strand
AAATGGTGCCCGGGGCCAGAATTGAACTGGCGACACACGGATTTTCAATCCGTTGCTCTACCAACTGAGCTACCCGGGCGGGTCGCGTTTGCGAGCGAATAAGGGCTTATAAAAGAAAGAAATCCGCCTGTCCAGCCCCTAAAACAGCCTATTCGAGGGCGCTGTCGAAGCGGTCGTGCAGGCTGGGGGTGCGCTGCTTGCGGGTAACCTCGACCAGCCCCAGCGACGTCATGCCGTGAATCTGCACTGTGCAGGGATCGTCATCGAAGGCGAGGGTGAGGGCGTCGAGCAGTTTTTGCTGATCGCTCTTGTTCTTGAGCTTGAGGAAATCGATGACGATGATGCCGCCCAGATTGCGCAGGCGCAGTTGCCGGCCTATTTCACCGCCGGCTTCGATGTTGATGTCGAGATTGGAACGGTCGTCCGCGCCGCGATTGACATCAATGGCCGTGAGTGCGGCGGTATCCTGAATAATGATATTACCGCCGCGGGAAAGAAGCGCGTAGGGCTGAAACAGGTCTTCAACCTGTCCGATCAAGTCGCGCTCGTCGAAAAGGCCGAGTTCGGCGTTGGGGTTTTTCAGTTCGATGGGCTGGATCTTCGTCACGAGATCGGGCGCGAAAAGCTCGCACCATTCTTCGACATACTGGTAATGATCCATCGTGGTGATTTCGATGCGTTCGATCGTATCGCCGGCGTGATCGCCGATCGTGCGCTGGACGGCGTTCGGGCCTTCCATGATCAGGGCCGTTTCATCGCCGGAGAAATGGGGCTGCAGCTGCTTCCAGATGGCGCCGAGGATTTTCGCTTCGCGGATCAGGATGTCGGTCTGCATATCGGCGGCGGACGCGCGCAGGATGCAGCCTTTGATCATCTCGATCGAATTGAGCATCTTCAAAAGCTGCTTGCGCAGATTCTTGTCGGTGATGCGCGAGGAAACGCGGTTGTCCGGCATCACGGGCGAGAAAATGAGATAGCGGCCGGGCAGGGTGATATCCATGCTGACGCGCGGGGATTTCGCCTGCATGGCGAGGTCGAGATCTTCGGATTTGGGGAGCTTCCCGCCCTTGGCCTGAACGGCGATCATCTGCCCGGGATGGATGAGGGTGCCGATGTCGGCGTCGCCGCCTTTGACAATGGTGCCGTCGGGCTGGGTAAGGCGGATATCGGCGTTATGCAGCAGGCCGGTGTTTTCGCCGTCGAGATCGACGAACGCGGCGTCCATGGCCTTGTCGATGCGGGTGATGCGGCCCCAGTAGATCGAACCGAAACGCACCTCTTCCCGCACCGGATCTACTTCCAGACCGATCAGCTTGTGGCCTGCAACCGCGGCCACCCACAAGCTATCGTCCAGTTCTTCGATGAGGATTTCCAGTGCCGTCAGCCTTTCGCCGTAAAACCCGTTCCACTCAATATTTGTATTGTATCATAAAGGGATAGGCCGACGACATTACTATATGAACCGGCCATGGATTTCACAAAAGCGGCGGCAAAGCCCTGAATTCCGTAGCCTCCGGCCTTGCCTTTCCATTCGCCCGCCGCGACGTAGGCGTCCTTCTCGGCGGGGGTGAGTTTTTTAAAGGCCAGGGTGGTTTTGACCACGCGTGCGCTTTCGCGTCCGCCGGGTGCGATCACGCAGATACCGCCCCAGACGACATGCTTGCGGCCCGACAGAACGTCGAGAAACGCGCGCGCCTCTTTTTCGTCGGCGGCCTTTTCGAGCAAACGATTGCCGCGCGCGACGACTGTATCGGCAGCGAGGATGAAATGATCGGGATGGCGTGCGGCGATCGCGCGCGCTTTCGATTGCGCAAGGCGCAAGGCGAGATGGTCGGGACGTTCGCCCTTGATCGGTGTCTCGTCGATATCGGCGGCGATCACATGCGCGGGAACGATGCCGACCTGCGCCAGAAGTTCAAGGCGGCGCGGCGAAGCGGATGCGAGTATCAGGGGAGAAGGGGCCATGGGGAATCCTAAACGGCACTCGCCCTACAGCAGATCTTATTTTTCGCGGAAGATGATACGGCCTTTGGTCAGGTCGTACGGCGTCATTTCAACGACGACCGTATCCCCTTCCAACACGCGGATACGATGCTTGCGCATCTTACCCGCGGCGTGAGCGAGAATTTCGTGGTCGTTTTCCAGGCGGACGCGGAACATCGCGTTCGGGAGGACTTCGGTGACGACACCTTTGAATTCGATAAGGTCTTCTTTTGCCATAGGAAATATGTAAGTTTCGATTGGAGTTTTGTATAATCCCCCCTTGGCCGAATTGCAAACGGCTTTTTCAGTTGACCTGAGGTAACGGGGAAGGTTATAGGTTATGACAATGAGTGACGATATTAAAAGAATCAGGCTTCCTTTTGTAAGCGCTGAAGGCGGCCCGAAGAAGGCCGGGCCGGCTGTCGAGCTTTATGACCCGATGCGTGTGTCCTCGCGTCAGGCCATGGTCGAAGCCAGCTTCTATCAGGGTGACGCCAACAAGGCTGCCCTTGCGCGACGCATAGGCTTTCCCAGCTATCTGACCATGAAGCGCGATCCGCAATAATTACGCGCCTCTTTCCTGTTTTATCCGGAAAATTTTTTATCAAAAAAATGGCCGAAATCGGCCAAACCCACAGCCATAGAGGGTTTGGCAGGGTTGTTAACCAATATTTTCTGTTGCGTGGAAAATGCATTTACCATAGTTTCCGCTCCACTTAACGCGTGGAACGAGGAGTGTCTCCCATGAAAAATGCATCTGAAATTATCGTTGCCCTGAAACAAGGCGAAGGTCTGCTGTACAGCTTCGCGAAGAATGCCCAAGGTACGCCGACCAACTTTAGCGGCTATGACGTTGCCAAAGTCGCCCAGATCTGGGACTTCATTAAATCGCAGAATTATTTCGATGGCGTGAGCGCCTATGATCGTGATCAGGCGACGAGCTTCCGCCGTTTGATCGCGGGCACGCCGCTGCAAACCGAATCGCAGCGTCAGACCGACGTGAACGCTACGATCGCGCGCATGGATTCCGACACGCTGGCGAAATTCGCCGCGTTCGTTCACCGCGCAGAGCGTACCAAAACCGGCTATCTGGCCGACCGCATTGCCGATGGTTCGATGCAGACGCTGGTTGCCCGTATCGGCGAAATCGGCCCGCGCGTCGAAGGCCAGACGAATTATCCGGGTTCCACTTTCGCGGCGAAAGCCCCGGCTCTGGTCGCTTAATTTAAATGAATTTAAAAAGGACCCGGCCTTGTGGCCGGGTTTTTTTATGCGTCGATGCCGAAGCGGTTGCGGATGTGCCGGGTAATGTCATCGCGCAGGCGGCGATAGGCTTCGACGATCTGGTCACGGTTTTCATTGCCGGACAAAGACGGCGGATCGGGCAGGTCCCAGTATTCGACGGCGGCGCCGTTCGCCACTGTCCGCGCTTTGTCCCATGCGGGGCGGGAGAGGGCGACGATCAGGTCGAAACCGTTTTCGCCCAGTTCTTCATACGAACGGCTTTCATGATTCATAAGGTCGATGTCCTGTTCGCGCATCACGGCGATGGCAAAGGGGTTGATCTGCGTGCTGTCCACGCCGGCGGAAAAAACGGCGGCATCCGGGGCGGCGCGTTTTAAAATCGCTTCGGCCATCGGCGATCGGGCGGCGTTTTCCGTGCACAGGAACAGGATCTTTTTTTCGGTTACCGCCATAGCCGCGCCTGATCGAGATGAAGGACACAGATAAGGGTAAAAAGACGCCGCGCGGTATCATGGTCGAGTTCGACCTTATCCTTTAAGCGATCGATCATCAGATCGGCGGCTTCGTTGTGCAGGCCGCGCCGCGCCATGTCGATAGGTTCCAGTTTTGCCTGTTTTCCTTCGATACGGGCCTGCTCGTAACTCTCGATCATCAGGAAGTAATCGCTGATGATGCGGCGATAGGGGCTCAAGGAAAGCATTAAGGAAGGCAGCTCATCGCCGTTGGCATTTTTAATTTGAAAAACAAGATGCTTATTGTGGATTCCTAAATCGAGACTGTACGGCCCGTTTTCATCGTTTGCGGGTTGAAAACGACTGCCGGCGCACAGATCGGCCATCGCCGTGTCGCGTTCATGCGCCATCGCCGCGGGCGGGCGCCCGGGATGCGGAAAATGAAGCTGAATGTTTGTGATCGTGCCGTTTCGTTTCGTCATTTCGACTCATTTTACCCAAAGCACAAT
The DNA here is from genome assembly GCA_964409255.1 of uncultured Pseudobdellovibrionaceae bacterium. Taxonomy (GTDB): domain Bacteria; phylum Pseudomonadota; class Alphaproteobacteria; order Micavibrionales; family Micavibrionaceae; genus CAYPCP01. The sequence goes on along the minus strand of CAYPCP010000038.1, from coordinate 12,334 downwards.
TGTTTTGGAATGTCGGCGTTTTTTATTTTGTCATCCCTGCGAAGGCAGGGATCCATTGAGATGGGCAGAGATGGATGCCAGCCTGCGCTGGCATGACGGCATTTAGTGGATAGCCTTGCGGAAGCTTTCGATCCAGCCCTGCATGACATCGGGCATGGTTTTGAGCGCGCCACGATTGACGATCAGGCGCGAGGAGACATCGAGCACGCGTTCGACTTCCACCAGGCCGTTGGCGGTCAGGGTCGAGCCGGTGGAGACAAGGTCGACGATGCGGCGGGCCATGCCCATCGAGGGGGCAATTTCCATCGCGCCGTTGAGCTTGATGCATTCGACCTGCACCCCGCGCGCGGCGAAATGCTTGCGGGTCAGGTTCGGGTATTTGGTGACCACGCGGATATGGCTCCATTTCCGGGGGTCGTCATTCTTGGCTTCATGCTCTTCCATCGCGACGGACAGGCGGCACTTGCCGATACCCAGATCGACGGGGGCGTAAAGCTCGGAATAATCGAATTCGTCGAGGACGTCTGAACCCGCCACGCCCAGATGCGCCGCGCCGAACGCGGTAAAGGTCGCCACATCGAACGCGCGCACGCGGATCAGGTCGAGATCGGGGCGGTTGGTGGTGAAGCGCAGCAGGCGGGAGTTTTCATCCGAAAAGGCGGCCTCCGGCACAATCCCGCATTTATCCAGCAGGGGCAGGAGTTCCTTGAGAATCCGTCCCTTGGGCAGCGCGAGGATGAGTTTTTGCGGCGTTGTCATGGGCTTAGGTTGTAGCGGGCGGAGGCCGCCCGGTCACGCTTTTTTTAAACCGGATGGATATGGCGGCCCGGAATACGGCCACGCAGGGCATCGACCAGTTCCTTGGCCTTGATCTGACAGGCATCCGCCAGGGCTGTGTCGTGCGCGGGTTTGTCCTGCATGATCGTCAGGGCATAACGACGGTCGGCTTCGGGATCGTTAAAGAAGCTGCTGTGCCAGACGCCGGGGGATTTGTAGTTCGTCAGGCGGAAATCCAGAGAATGCCAGATCTGCAGCCCGATATTGATAGCGAGCGCGTGGTCGCTGGCCGCGTCGGAAAGTTTCGGGAAAACGGTGTGGTCGTGTTCGAGGTAGGCAAGGATGCTCATCGCGTCCGGGCCAATCGCGTCCCAGTAATCCGGATCGGTCGGATCAACGCAGTTTTGGCACAGCCAGGCAGCCAGCGCGGTATTATATTCGGTGTAACCCAGATCGTAGTCATTCTGATAGCGGGCGAAGATGGCGAGGCTGCCGTCGATATAATCGGCAGAGTCGTTATAGGCGGCGGCCAGATTGGAGCGACCGTTCATATAATGACGATCCTGATGATAATCAAAGACAAGGCGGACGGCATCGTAAACAATGCCCTTGGACGGCAGGTTGAAGGCGCGCGCCAAAGACAGATCGGGAAACTGCAAACGCAGAAAATTATACGATACGCTATCGTCCATTTTTAAAACTCAGTCTACTCAAAAACTTTACGCGCTTACGCGCCGTTCTTAATGCGTTCGATTTGCGCGCCGACGCCCGTCAGTTTGTCGACGATGTTCTCATAGCCGCGTTCCAGATGGTAAATCCGGTTCACGGTGGTTTCGCCTTCGGCGACAAGACCGGCAAGGACGAGGGCGACGGATGCGCGCAGGTCTGTGGCCATGACTTCGGCGCCTTTGAGTTTTTCAACGCCGCGCACAAGCGCGGAATTACCCTGCACCGTGATGTTCGCGCCCATGCGGATCAGTTCCGGGACGTGCATGAAACGGTTTTCGAACACGGTTTCGGTGATCATGCCCGCGCCGTTGCACAGCGTCATCATCGCCATGAACTGCGCCTGAATGTCGGTGGCAAATCCGGGGTACGGTTCGGTCATGATGTCGATGCCTTTGAGGCGCTCGCCATTGCGGTGAACGGTGACGTCGTTGCCGTCCTGTTTGATGTCGATGCCGGCTTCCATCAGCGGGCCGGTGAGGGCCGCAAGGAAATCCATACGCGTGTTGATCAGGCGCACATCACCGCCCGCAAGGCCGACCGCGCACATCCATGTGCCGGTTTCAATGCGGTCGGGAATGACGGAATGGGTGGTGCCGCCGAGTTTCTTCACGCCCTGAATTTTAATGGTCGGAGTGCCGAGGCCCTCAATCTTTGCGCCCATGGAAATGAGCATTTCGCCCAGATCGACGATTTCGGGCTCGCGCGCGGCGTTCGACAATACCGTTTCCCCGTCGGCCAGTGTGGCCGCCATGAGAAGGTTTTCCGTCGCGCCGACGGACACGGTCGGGAAGGTGAATTTCGCGCCTCTTAAGCCGCCTTTGGGCGCCTTGGCCTTGATGTAGCCGGCTTCGATTTGGATTTCCGCGCCCATGGTTTTGAGCCCCGCGATATGCAGGTCCACGGGCCGCGTGCCGATGGCGCAGCCGCCGGGCAGGGAGACTTCCGCCGTGCCGTGACGCGCCAGCAGCGGGCCGAGCACGAGAATGGACGCGCGCATCTTGCGCACAAGGTCATAGGGCGCGTTGTCGGATTTAATCTCTGCGGCATGCATAAGCGCGACATGATCGGAACGCAGCGCCACGCGCATGCCCAGATGCGCCAGCACCTGCGCGAGCGTGCGGACATCGCCGAGGCCGACCGGCATGTTTTCCAGCGTGACCGGCTGGTCGGTCAGAAGCGCCGCGCACATGTGTTTAAGCGCGGCGTTTTTCGCCCCGCTGATCGCGATGGTGCCGTTCAGGCGATTGCCGCCTTTGATGCGCAGCGCGGCAAGGCCCGATGCCTTTACATCGTCGCCGGAAATGATTTCGACGGTCTGATCGTCGGCATCATTGTGCATGTCATCGCTGTTCCAGATATTCACGGCGGCGTTTTTCATTTCTTATCGATCTTCCAGAATTTTGGGGAGGGTGACGCCGCGCTGGCCCATGTATTTGCCGCTGCGGTCGGCGTAGGAGGTTTCGCACGGCGTGGAGCCTTTGAAGAACAGGAACTGGCACAGGCCTTCGTTGGCGTAGACTTTCGCGGGCAGGGGCGTGGTGTTGGAAATTTCCAGCGTCACATGGCCTTCCCAGCCCGGCTCCAGCGGCGTGACGTTTACAATCAAACCGCAGCGCGCATAGGTGGATTTACCAAGGCAGATCACCAGCACGTCTTTGGGTATGCGAAAATATTCAACCGAGCGCGTCAGCACGAAAGAATTCGGCGGAATGATGCAGACATCGGTTTCACGATCGACGAAGCTTTGCGCGCTGAAATTTTTCGGATCGACGACGGCGTTGTCGATGTTGGTGAAAATTTTGAATTCGTTCGAACAACGTGCATCGTAACCGTACGACGACAGACCGAACGAAATGGCACCCTTCGCCGTTTGTTTTTCAACGAACGGTTCGATCATGCCGTGATTGAGCGCGAGATCGCGGATCTGATGATCGGCAAGGATGCCGGGCAGGCCGCCATTGGCGATAGCGGCGGCGATCTGGTCGTCGTTAGCGGTTTTCGGTTTCAGCATGCGCATCTTTCCCCACGGTGCGTTCTTTCGCCTGCGCCTTACGCTTTTTCAGATTTTCGCGCAGGGCGGCCGCGCGTTGATCTTCCTTGCCGGGCAGGCTCAGTTTTTTAACGTCGTCTTTCATTGTGTCCGGCCTAGGGCAGGTTTTTACGGAATATGGCGGGACTATAGATAAAACCCGGCGGTTTTGCCAGATTTTTTGACGGTTAACGGCCTTTGTCCTGTGGGAGAATCAGGCCGCTTTTTCAAGGGGAAGGGCGGCTTCCACGGTTCTGGCCCAATATTCGATGCCCATCGGGATGATGGCGTCGTTAAAGTCGTATCCGGCATTGTGCAGGCCCTTGTTATGGGGGCTGTCCGGGCTGTCCGGTTCGCCCTGGCCCATCCAGATATAACAGCCGGGGACTTCCTGCAGCATCGCGCCGAAATCTTCCGCGCCCATGCAGGGATCGACATTCGCATTCACATTCGCGTCCCCGACCAAGGCACGGGCGATCGCGGCGCAGAATTCGGATTCCGCGGGGGTGTTGATGGTGGGGTCGTACCCGTCCTTGAACGCGATCGTTGCCGACCCGCCATTCATCGCGGCGACCGACTGACAAATTTCTTCAATCCGCTGGCCGACGAATTTGCGCGTGTCGGGGCGGAAGGTGCGGTACGTGCCGACCAGTTTGACATCATCGGGAATGACGTTCGTCGCGCCCGTCCCGCCGTTAAAATTGGTCACGGACAAGACAACCTGATCGACCGGATCGATCTGGCGCGAGACGATGGATTGCAGCGCGCTGACGATCTGCGTGGCGATGAGAATGGGGTCGATCGACAAATGCGGCATGGCGGCATGGCCGCCGCGCCCGGTAACGGTGATATAAAACTGATCCGTGGAGGCCATGATCGGGCCGGGGCGCAGGCCGATCGTGCCGCGTTTCATGCCCGGCCAGTTGTGCATGCCGAATACGGCTTTCACGGGGTATTTTTTGAACAGGCCTTCTTCGATCATCTTGACCGCGCCTGCGCCGCCTTCTTCCGCCGGCTGGAAAATCAGATGGACCTTGCCGTCGAAATTGCGCGTTTCAGACAGGTATTTCGCCGCGCCGAGCAGCATGGCGGTATGGCCGTCATGGCCGCATCCGTGCATTTTTCCGGGCGTTTTCGATGCCCATGGCTGGCCGGATTTTTCGACGATGTCGAGCGCGTCGATATCCGCGCGCAGGGCGACGGCCTGACCGCTTTTGTTCGTGCGGCCTTCGATGGTGGCGACGATGCCGGTGACGGCGATGCCCTGTTCGAACGTCACGCCCCATTCCTTGAGCTTTGACGCAATCAGGTTGCTGGCAAATGTCTCTTCGTACGAGGTTTGCGGGTTTTCATGAAGCGCGCGGCGGTAGCCCGCGATTTCGTCGGCCATCGCGGCAATCGAATTGATCAGTGTCATAGGTTTGTCTTTCTGGGGTCGAAGGCGTCGCGCACGGCTTCGCCGATAAAGGTCAGCAGCGAGAGCATCAGCGCAAGCGAGAGAAACGCGGTCATGCCGAGCCACGGGGCCTGAAGATTGTTTTTACCCTGTGCCAGCAGTTCACCTAGCGAAGGGGAGCCGGGCGGCAGGCCAAGGCCAAGGAAGTCGAGCGAGGTCAGCGCCGTGATCGAGCCCGTCAGCACGAACGGCATCAGGGTCAGCGTCGCGACCATCGCATTGGGCAGAACGTGGCGCCACATAATGACGGGATTGGATACGCCGAGGGCCCCTGCCGCGCGGACATAATCGAAATTGCGCGTGCGCAGGAATTCGGCGCGCACGACATCGACCAGCGCGACCCACGAAAACAACAGCAGAATGGCCAGCAGCGTCCAGAAACCCGGCACGAACATCGCCGAGAAAATAATGAGAATGTAGAGCGAGGGCAAAGACGACCAGATTTCGATCAGGCGCTGCATGATCAGGTCGAGCGTGCCGCCATAGTAACCTTGGAACGCGCCGGCGGTAATGCCGACGATGGAGGAAATGATCGTCAGGATCAGGCCGAACAGAACGGAGAGGCGGAAGCCGTAAATCACGCGCGCCATGACATCACGCCCCTGATCGTCGGTGCCGAGCCAGTTGTCGGCGGAAGGGGGCGCGGGCGCGGGCTGCGTCAGGTTGTAGTTAATGGTGTCGTAGGAAAAACGGATCGGCGGCCACACCATGAACCCTTTGCCGTTGATCAGGTCCTGAACGAAGCCGTCGCGGTAATCGGTTTCGGTTTCGAAATCACCGCCGAAAACGGTTTCGGGATATTGCTTGAAAACGGGCATGTAGAGCGCGCCGTCATACGACACCAGAAGCGGCTTGTCGTTGGCGATGAATTCCGCGCCCAGGCAAACCAGCAACAGGGCGAGGAAAAGCCAGAAGCTCCAGAAGCCGCGTTTGTTGGCCTTGAACTGCGCAAGACGGCGGCGCGTGATGGGTGAAAAATTCATAGATATTTATACCGTCACTTCACCCTGACTGTCACCCCCGTTCCGTCGTCATTCCAGCGAAGGCTGGAATCCATGGCTGTGCCGTCGAATGGATCCCTGCCTGCGCAGGGATGACGAAGTAAGTGAGGATTTAGTGGATCAGGTTGCTGCCCGTGCCGGTCTTTTCCACGATGGAAAGGCGGGCGATCTGATCGGAATTGAGGGGGCGGTTCGCGTTGGCGGTGCCAAACGTCATTTGACGCTTGAGACCGTTTTGAATGGAATCGATCTCGGTGGACGCTGTGGTCAGCGTTTCCTGCATGAGGGATTTCAGCTCCTGCTCATCCGTCGCCGACATATGACCCTGTTTCTTGATCTTGTCGTGCAGAAGTTTCAGCTGTTTATGGATGGCCTTGAGGTCCATCGAATCCGCCCTTTTGTTGAAAAGTGGGCGGACCATAGTCCCGTTTATTTATTCTGTCAAATGTTTTTTGGGCCTTTAAACCGCCCGCGCCGAGAAGTCGATTCGCGGGTCGACCAGCACATAAACCACGTCGCGGATCAGGGTCGTCAAAAGGCCCATCAGCGAGAATATATAAAGTGTCCCTAATACAACCGGATAGTCGCGGTTGATGACGCTTTCGTAGCTGAGCAGGCCCAGACCGTCGAGGGAGAAGATCACCTCGATCAGCAGCGATCCCGTAAAGAAAATCGCCAGGAACGCCGACGGAAATCCGGCGATCACGATCAACATCGCGTTGCGGAAGATATGCCCGTAGAGGACCTGTTTTTCGCCAAGACCCTTCGCCCGCGCTGTCAGCACATATTGTTTGTTGATCTCGTCGAGGAAGGAATTTTTGGTCAGCATCGTCAGGCTGGCGAAACCGCTGATGACGATGGCGGCGATCGGCAGCGTCATGTGCCAGAAATAATCGACGATGATTTGATACCACGGCAGGTCCTGCCAGCCTTCGGACATCAGGCCGCGCAGCGGGAACCAATCAAGATAACGGCCGCCCGCAAAAACGATGATCAGCAGGATCGCGAACATGAATGACGGAATGGCGTAGCCGACGAACACGGCGGCGGACGTCCAGATATCGAAAGATTGCCCGTCCTTTACGGCCTTGCGAATGCCGAGCGGAATGGAAATCATGTAAATCAGCAGCGTCGACCACAGGCCCAGCGAAATCGACACCGGCATTTTTTCCAGCACGAGATCGATCACGGAAATATCGCGGTAATAACTTTCACCCAGATCTAAACGCGCGTAATTCCAGACCATCTGGATAAAGCGTTCATGCGCGGGTTTGTCGAAACCGTAAAGCGCTTCAAGCTCTGCGATGAATTCGGGGTCGAGACCCTGCGCGCCGCGATATTTGCTGGCCGCGCCCGTGCCCTGTCCGCTGGAGCCGACTGCCATATCGGCGCCGCCCCCGCCGCCGCCGGAAAAGCGTGCGGTTGCATCGACGCTGTGCCCTTGCAGCTCGGCGATCATGCGCTCCACCGGCCCGCCGGGCACGAATTGAATGATCAAAAACGACACGAACACGATCCCCAGCAGGGTCGGGATCATCAGCAGCAGACGGCGGAGAATGTAATTCAGCATTGCGGTTTCAGGTTCCAGTCCATGATTTTCCAGCGATAGCCGTCGAATTGTAGTACGGCGAGCGCCCCGGTGGAAATCTTGATTTTGTGGTTTTGGGCGAATTCATCGAAATCGCCGGTCAGATAGGGCGCGAACCGCGCGACGCCATTGGACGTTACGACGAACACGCATTCATAATCTTCGGCGACAATATGCCCGGCGAAATTGGCCCAGTTTTCGATGCAGGCGGCGGGATCGAACGCCCAGCCGGGCGGTACGACCGCTTTTTCATCCCAATCCTGAATGGCCTGCTGGCCGATGCGGGCGATGACGTCGTCTTCGGTTTTGTTTTCGTCGGGGCCGTAATCGATTTCATTGAAAATGGCGAGGGGGTAGACATGTTCCACATAGCCCGCTTCTTTCAACGCCAGCTCCGCCGTTTCTTTCGTGCGCTGCAATTCCGAAGAATACACCATATGTGGATAGAGGCCGTGATGTTTCATCCACGCGCCGATGGCGCGGGCCTGAACGCGGCCGCTTTCGACCAATGGCAGATCGGTGCGCGCGCCGACGCGCGTGGGCGTGTCGCCGGGACCGAATGTATTGCCGTGACGGGCGATGATAAGGGTTGTCATGATGTCCTTTTCGCCCCAGATTAAAGCCATTCTTTGAAATAGGAAACCCGGAAAGGATTGATTATGAAATTCATACAGATTCAGGATGAGAAAATGCCGTCGCTTGGCTTTGGCACGTGGCAATTGCGCGGCGACGAATGCGTCAGCGGCGTGCAAAAGGCGCTGGAAATCGGATACCGCCACATCGACACCGCGCAGATTTACGAAAACGAAGCGGAGGTCGGTGAAGGCCTGTCCAAGGGCGGCGTCAAACGCGCGGATTATTTCCTGACGACGAAAGTGTGGCGCAATCATTTCGCCGACAAGAAGGCGGCGCAGTCGGTGGATGAAAGCCTCAAAAAACTGAAAACCGATTATGTCGATCTTCTTCTGATTCACTGGCCGTTCCCGGAAACGCCAGTGGAGCAGATGGTGGAAGACATGCTGGCCATCCAGAAATCCGGCAAGGCAAAATTGATCGGCGTCAGCAACTTCACCGTGGCGCAGATGGAAACGGCGAAGAAGGTTTCCGGCGGAAAAATTTGCGTGAACCAGGTGGAATACCATCCGTACCTGTCGCAAAAACCTGTTCTGGATTTCGTGCGCCGGAATGAGTGGGCGCTCACGGCTTATTCGCCTGTCGCGCGCGGCAAGGTCTTGAACGATGCGAAGCTGAAGGAAATCGGCCTTAAATACGGGAAAAACCCGGCGCAAGTAACGCTGCGCTGGCTGGTGCAGCAAGACCGCGTAGCGGCCATTCCCAAATCCGCGACGGAAAAAAACATTCGCGCCAATATCGATATTTTCGATTTTGAATTGTCGGCGGACGATGTGAAGGCAATCGATGCGATGGCATCAAGCGAGGGCCGTCTGGTCAATCCGGATTTTGCCCCGCGCTGGGATCAGGCGGCGTAAGTCGCCAGAATTTTTTCCGCCCGGGCGACATCCTCGGGTGAATCGATGCCGGCCTGCGCAAGGCCGGCATTGACGTTTATGCTTACCGTGCGGATGGAAATGTTGTTTTCAAGAAGACGCAGCTGTTCCAGCCCTTCGAGCTGTTCGTAATGTCCTTGCGGCAATGTGACGAATTTTTTCAATACATCGAAACGGAAACCGTACAGGCCGATATGTTGATAAACAGGTGAAAACGCCCCCTCCTTGCGCATCGCGTCTTCCTTGCGGATGGCGGGAAGAATGTTTTTCGAGAACCAGCGGGCAAAGCCGTCCTTATCAACGATTGCGGTCGTGCCGCTGAACGGCGTGGTTTTTTTCGACTCGCGCAAGGCGTCCAGCTCTTCCCAGCGCAGGCGTACGACCGGCGTGACAACTTCCAGCGCCGGGTTGTCCTGAAACGCCGCGATCATTGCGGCGGGCGCGGCGAGGGGGGTGAAGGGCGCATCGCCCTGAAGGCCTAAAACGAAATCGAAATCGCCGCCGATTTTTTGCGCCGCTTCGAGAACGCGGTCCGATCCCGTCGCGCAGTCATCCGACGTCATGACGCATTCAACGCCAATTTCGCGGCAATGATCGGCGATGCGCGCGTCTTCGGTTGCGACGGCAAGATGGGTGCCGCCAGCCTGTTCCGCCGCTTTGCGGCCAATGTTGACGACACGCGACAACATCGTTTCACCGCCGATTTTTACGAGCGGCTTTCCGGGAAAACGCGTTGAGCCGTAACGGGCGGGAATGATGATGGCAGTTTTCATGTAAAAAATTTATTTCGTTTTAAAACGGTTCAAGGGCGGAACTTAAAAAAGGCGCGGCCAGTTTGTCCTGCACGATCCCCATAACCTTAAGGAGAATTCCATGAAAATCAAGACACTTGAAGATTTCTTCGTGCATGAACTGTCCGATATTTACAATGCGGAAAAGCAATTGACGAAGGCGTTGCCGAAAATGGCCAAAGCGGCGTCCAATCCCGAACTGGTCCGCGCTTTTGAAAACCATCTTGCCGAAACGGAAGGCCAGGTTGAACGCCTTGAGCGCGTATTCGACGTTTCCGGCCTGAAATCACACCGTGAAAAATGCGAAGCGACCGAAGGTCTTGTCGAAGAAGCCAAAGAGGTTATCGACAGCACCGAAGAAGGCCCGGTTCGCGACGCGGCGTTGATCGCCTGCGCGCAAAAGGTCGAGCATTACGAAATCGCCACGTACGGCACGCTGTGCGCGCTTGCGGAGAAACTCGGCCAGCTGGAGGCCAAACGCCTGCTGGAGCAGACGCTTAATCAGGAAAAGGCGGCTGATCAAAAACTGAACACGCTGGCGTTGCGCGATATCAATACCGAGGCGATGCGGCACGCCGCGTAAAACAATTCCTGACCCCTAGGAAGAGAAAACCGGAAGCCACCCCTTCCGGTTTTTTCATGTGTGTTTGTCGTCTTGCGATAATCTGATGACGCGCGCGCAAGCGGCTGAAAGGAAAGATATTTAATATTTTATCTTCTCAGGAACAAAAAAAACCGGCGCTCGTTTGTGATGTACATTCACAGCAAACCAAAGGAGAATGCTATGAAAAACGAGAATGAGCGCACATCCGCTCAGAAACAAGCCGGTCGTTCTGACAAGCAAAATCAAAACCAGAACCAGCAACGCGAAAAGCAAAACCCTAATCAGAATCAAGGCGGCGCGAACCAGCGCAACCAAGATCAATCTCGTTAGAATAATTTATCCGTTATAGGATAATTGCGAGCAAGCCGCCCCTGAAAGAAGGGCGGCTTTTCGCGTATGGATTATTCGCCTTTAACCCACCACGTATCGGCAACGGCGGGCGTCAGGCCGGACAGCGTTTTCGGATGGGCGAGTTTTTTCCAGTAGGCAACTTTCCAGTTGTCGCTGTGCCATTGCGGTATCACGTAATGACCGGCCAGAAGGATGCGGTCGAGGGCATGGGTATAGGCGACCAGCTCTTCGCGGTTTTGTGCCTTGATAATGAGTTCGATAATCTCATCGACGACAGGGTCTTTGATGCCGATATAGTTGCGTGCGCCGGGAATGTCGGCTTTTTCACTGCCCCAGAAATCGCGTTGTTCGTTGCCCGGGGAGTCAGACTGGCCGATGGGCAGAACCGTCATGTCGAAATCATAATTCGTCATGCGGTTCTGGTATTGCGCGGGGTCGAGCACGCGGAACGATGCCTGAACGCCGATCTTTTTCAGGTTGGAGACAAAGGGAAGGATCCAGCGTTCGAACATCGGGTTTGAATCGATGATTTCAAACGTCAGGCGCTGGCCCTTGTCGTTGACCCGGATGCCGTCTTTGCCGAGCTTGTATCCGGCTTCGTCGAGAAGCTGCATCGCCGTGCGCAGATTGTCGCGATTATTGCCGTCGCCTTTGGTGGCGGGGGGAACGTAACGCGTCGTGAAGACGTCGCCGGGGATTTTACCGCGGTATTTCTCAAGGATTTCCAGCTCGCGCCCCGTTGGCGGGCCGGCGGGCGCGGCGAGGTCGGAGTTTTCAAAGAAGCTGTCGGTGCGTTTGTATGAATCATACGCGAATTGTTTGTTCGACCATTCGAAATCGAAGGCGTAATCAAGGGCTTTGCGCACCTTTACATCGGCGAAAACGGGTCTGCGGATGTTGTAGATGAAACCCTGCAGCCCTTGAGGGCGCGTGTGCGGGATGACTTCCTTGATGATGTTGCCTGATTTAACGGCAGGCGCGTCATAAGCCGTTTCCCACAATTTGGCGGTATTTTCCGTGCGGTAATCATATTCGCCGGCGAAGAAGGCTTCGAGAGCGACGTTCGCATCCTTGTAATAATCATATGTGACGCGTTCGAAATTATGGCGGCCTTTATTCACGGGGAGATCTTTGCCCCAGTACTCTGGATCGCGGATATATTCAACCGATCGCCCGGCGACGACCTTGCCCATTTTGTACGGGCCATTGCCCAGCGGCGTGGTGAGGGCGGAGGTCGCAAAATCACGCCCTTCGGATGTCCAGTAATGTTTGGGCAGGATGGCGAGCTGCGAAAGGATCAGCGGCAGTTCCGCGTTGTCGTTGTGGCCGAACGTGAATTTCACGCGGCGCGGCGAGGTCGCTTCAACCTTGGTAACATCGCCGTAATAGGCTTTGAAGAAAGGCGCGCCTTTTTCCATGACGGTGTTAAAGCTCCAGACGACATCGTCGGCGGTGACGGGCTTGCCGTCGGCCCATTTGGCTTCGGGGCGCAGATTGAAC
>CAYPCP010000037.1:0-16748 GCA_964409255.1 uncultured Pseudobdellovibrionaceae bacterium | reverse complement strand
CGGATCGAGAACAGCGTGTTCAGGTTGCTGAAGTAGAATTTCAGGTCGTTATACCCTTCGGCAGGTTCACCCACCGTCTTCAGCTTGGCTTTATCTGTCATGGTCTTTGCCCCTTGGCTTGGGAAATGCGAATTCGATCAAAACTAACTTATTATACCCTCGCTTATTGAGGTTAAAAATGATTTAATTTTAGAGGGTTAAAATAATAATCGATGGATTTCATGTTCTGGAAAAAGAAGCCCAAAGACACCGATAAGGATAAAGCCAAAGCTGCCGACGCGGCCCCCGCACCAGGCAAGCCGACCCGCGAGGAGGTCCTCGCCAAGGCCAGGGCGACCGCTGCCGCGGCCCGTGAAGAGATCGGCAACGAAACCCTCGACGCCATCCGCGAAGCGATCCAGCGCCGCCAGAACTCTCCTGCCGAAAAAGCTAAACAAATTATTAAGGCAATGGATGATAGTAAGGTAAAGGACCATCTTTCAGAGCTTCTGAAAGATGAAAAAAACAAGACACGTCACTAGAGGTTCCCTATGCCTATATATAAAGCCCCCCTTCAGGATATCCGTTTTGTTCTGCACGATGTACTCGGGGCCGAAAAACTTTCCGAATTGCCGGGCTATGAAGAAGCCACCCGCGATCTGGTCGATTCCATTATCGAGGAAGGCGCGAAGCTGTGTGAGGAAGTTCTTTTCCCGATCAACCAGAGCGGCGACAAGGAAGGCTGCACCTGGAACAATGGCGCGGTGGCCACGCCGTCGGGTTTTAAGGAAGCGTATGAAGCCTTTTCGACCGGCGGCTGGTGCGGCGTGTCGGCGGACCCTGAATTCGGGGGCATGGGCCTGCCCCAGCTGGTGAACACCGTGATGCAGGAAATGATCTGCAGCGCGAATTTCTCCTTCGGCATGTATCCGGGTTTGTCTCAGGGCGCGTATCACGCCATTGAACTTCACGGCACCGATGAACAAAAACACACCTATCTGCCCAAACTTATCACCGGAGAATGGTCGGGCACGATGTGCCTGACGGAACCGCATTGCGGGACCGATCTCGGGCTGATCCGTTCCAGGGCTGTTCCCAATGGCGATGGGTCGTTCAACATCACCGGCACGAAGATTTTCATTTCGGCGGGCGAACACGACCTGACTGAAAATATCATTCACCTCGTCCTTGCGAAACTTCCGGACGCGCCGGAAGGCGTGAAGGGGATCTCTCTTTTTGTCGTGCCCAAATTCCTGCCCGACACGATGGGCGTCAACGCCGTGACCTGCGGTTCCATCGAACATAAGATGGGGATCAAGGCGTCGGCCACCTGCGTCATGAATTTTGAAGACTCCAAGGGCTGGCTCGTGGGTGAGCCGCACAAAGGCCTTCGCGCGATGTTCACCATGATGAATACCGCCCGTCTCGGCGTGGCGATGCAGGGTCTGGGGATTGGCGAAGTTGCCTATCAGAACGGCGTTGCCTATGCCAAAGACCGTCTGCAGATGCGCGCGCTTCAGGGCGCGCAGGCGCCGGACAAGCCGGCTGACCCGATTATCGTGCATCCGGACGTGCGCCGCATGCTGCTGAAATCGAAAGCGTTCTGCGAAGGTGCCCGGGCGCTCTCTTACTGGGTCGGGATGAATCTCGATATTTCCATCAAGCACCCGGATGCGGCGGAGCGTCAGAAGGCTGATGATCTCGTGGCGCTGCTGACGCCGATCGTCAAGGCGTATCAGACCGACATGGGTTTCGAAACCGCCAACGAAACGATCCAAATTCACGGCGGCCACGGGTACATCTGGGAATATGGCGTCGAGCAATATGCGCGTGATGCCCGTATCGCGATGATCTACGAAGGCACGAACGGTATTCAGGCGCTTGATCTCGTCGGGCGCAAGATGGGGCAGAATTACGGACGTCTGCTGCGCCGTTTCTTCCATCCTGTCGCGCAGCTGATCGAGGATCAGCAGGCCAACCCCGATATGCAGGACTTCGTTTTTCCGCTGGCCAAGGCCTTCGCCAAACTGCAGCAGGCCACCGCCACGATCGCCATGAAAGGCCTGAAAGCCCCGGTGGAAGCGGGCGCCGCGTCGACCGATTACTTAAGGCATTTTTCACTTGTCGCAGTGGGATATATGTGGTGTCTTATGGCCTTAACCGCGCTGGATAAATTAAAAACAGGCGGCGATGCCGACAAAGACTTCTACGAAGCCAAGCTCTCCACCGCCCGTTTCTTTATGCAGCGCATGTTGCCTGAGGCCGACTCGCGTTTCAAAATGGCCATGGCAGGCAGCGATAGTTTAATGGAACTGAAGGAAGCCGCTTTCTAGAGTACGGTGTGTAAGCGGCACTGGTAAAATGCCGAATACGATTAACCGCCATGAAATCGACCGCGCCCGGGCGGAGGGCCGCAATAAAATCTACACTATCGTTTCTGATTGGCCGCGCCCGATGACGCCGCACGGGATGCAGCTGCGCCTGAAGCAGCTGTTCGGCCAGCGTGTCGGCCCGGTTTATCAGGTCGTCGAAAATTTTGAACCGCAGAAATACCATGAGCGCCATGTCGATGGCGACACGCTGAAAACCCTGATGCTGACGGCGTTCCGCGCTGTCGAGGAACTCGACACGATCTGCGAAATGATGCACGAAAACCGTATGAGCGCCCAGACATGCGCCGATTATAAAACCGTACAGGCATTCGCGGACACGCACCGCTGGTCGCTTTGTTGCGCTTTCTACACCTACGCCACGGATGGCAAGGTCAGCGCGGAAAAACCTTCCGATATTCTCCATCTTGAAAGCGCCATGGCCCGCAGCGGCCAGTTCCCGCGTGATATCCTGAACAATCTGGTGCTTCCGATCCGTTCGCTGACCTTTCCGATCATGACGCCGCTGGGTAATGCTTAAATGGAGCAACTGAACTCCGTTGCCGCGTTACAGGACTATGTTCGCGCGCAGCGCGCCGCCGACAAGACGATCGCCTTCGTGCCCACGATGGGGGCGTTGCACGACGGGCATATCAAACTGGTACGCCGCGGGCTGGCCATGGCCGATATCTGCATCCCCTATATCTTTCTTAATCCCACCCAGTTCGCGCCGACCGAAGACCTCGCCAGCTATCCCAAAACGCTCGACGCCGACCTAAAGAAATTGGAAACCGCAGCCGCGCAGGCGGTGTATCTTCCCCGCGCTGATGAGGTTTATCCTGACGGGCCTGAAATCACGCACACGGTATCCGGCATTTCCGCGCCGCTGGAGGGGGAATGCCGTCCGCAGATGTTTGGCGGCGTCGCTACGGTTCTCGCGCGCATGTTCGATCACGCAAAACCGGACATCGCCCTGTTCGGTGAAAAAGATTACCAGCAGCTTCAGGTCATTCGGCAACTGGTAAAAGACTTAAAACTTCCGATCCGCATTATCGGCGTGCCGACGGTGCGCGATGAACACGGTCTTGCCCTTTCTTCGCGCAACGCTTACCTGACAAAAGAACAGTATAAGGTGGCGACATCGCTGAACGCCGTTTTATACGATATGGGTATGCGTTTTCACGCGGGCGAAACCATCCGCGATATTGAGATATGGGCCAATGACCAGCTTTTGAAAGAAGGTTTCGATAGCGTCGATTACGCCGTAATCCGCGATGCTGAAACGTTGTTGCCGTTGACGGACGATACGGAAGAATTGCGGGCGCTGGCCGCCGTCAAAATCGGCAAGGCACGGCTGATCGACAATATGCCGGTTTAACGCAGACCCAAATCCCGCAACATGCGCCGAGCCCCGTAACAGAACGTCACGCCAATCGTCGTTTCATATGTCCGGCATAAAAGGCGGTTGCTTTCATTGTCCATCTCCCGCAGGCGTTGATCGCCGGGCAGGGGGTCGGCATAAATCTCGACAGTGGATGGCAATAAACGGCGCAGTTCAAAATAAGCCCGGCTCATATGATCTTCCGACGTCACAAGGCGCAAGGATTGAATATTCTCCGCACGGACCCACTTCGCCGTGTTGCTCGCGTTTTGAATAGTGTTTTCCGATTTATGGTCGAGATAAATTCCTGCAAGCGGGCTCAATGACGATTGCACGAATTTCGTGGTCGGGATTTCGGCGCCGACACCGGAGATCATCAACTGGCGCGCCATGCCATCCGCGTAAAGCTGTTCCCCGCGTTCGATCCGGCCTTCGCCGCCGGTGAATACCACGATCGCATCGGTGCGCGTCTTGTCGTCGGCCAGAACGGGTGACAGGTTTCCTTGCGTCCAATGCAGGGCCGGCGGCGCGGCCAGCCCAAAGGCCGCGCTCAGACCGAAAATGGCCAGCTTGCGTTTCGTTATATCGTGTAACCCCATGACCCCCCATACCAAAGGAAATAGGTTAATGCCAAGCGGTTTTTTATGGTATATTGGCGGCAAGGGAGAAATTCATGTCTTTAGAGAACGTTACCGACCAGATTCGCCGGAAAATAGTCTCTGCTCAGGGCCTCAGCGCCCGGATCAAATTCGATTTCGACGATGAAGGCATCGTGTTCGTCGATACGACCGCCAGCCCGCCTGTGGTCAGTCATGAGGATGCGGAATCGGATGTAACCCTGATCTGTTCGATCGACACGTTCGAAGCGATCCTGAACGGTGCCAAAGACCCGAATATTGCCTTCATGATGGGACAGTTAAAAGTGAAAGGCTCGATGGGCCTCGCGCTTAAACTGAACGCCATTCTCGAAGATTAATTTATCGCCGCGTTGATTTTGTCTGCCATTACGGCCGCGTCGTCATCGGCGCGGAAAATTGCGCGCAGATTGTTGTCCGGGTCCATGAAATAGATAAACGATGAATGGTCCATCGTATATTCCGTCATCTGCGGATCGTCGACCTTCGCGTAATAAATCTTATATTCCTTCGCGACCTTTTTGATCTGTTCGGCTGTGCCGGTCAGGCCTATCAGGCGGGGATGAAACGACGCAACATATCCCTTCATCACCTCAACGGTATCGCGTTCCGGGTCCACCGTGATGAAGATCGGCGTAATTTGCGCGGCCTTGTCGCCGATGGCGTTTAACGCCTTCGTTGTCTTCGCCAGTTCCGTGGGGCAGATCGCCGGGCAGAAAGTGAAGCCGAAATAAATCAGGCGCCACGTCCCGTCAAAATCTTTCTCGGTCACCTTCTGGCCCATGTGATTGGTGAGCGTGAAGGGGCCGCCGAAATCTTCCGCGACGATATCGGTGCGCGACGCGTCGCGCGTTTCGATACTGACTTGTATAAACGCGATCAGCGCCGCAAGGCACAGGGCGCTGATCGTTATGAGGAAAAATCTTTTAAGGCGTTTGTCGTCCATGCCCTGTTTTTAGAGCACTTCGAGCATCTCCGCAACCAGCGGGTGACGCACGATATCGGTCTGGCCCAGCCGGATGACGGCGATATTCGGGAGGGCTTCAAGCTTGTCCGATATCTGCGACAGGCCCGACATGCCATCGAGAAGGTCGGTCTGATCCGGATCGCCGGTCACCACCATCGTCGAATGCCAGCCCAGGCGCGACAGCAGCATTTTAAGCTGGCCGTAGGTGCAGTTCTGCGCCTCGTCGATCACGACGAACGAGTTGTTCAGCGTCCGCCCGCGCATGAAGCCCACGGGCGCTATTTCAATCGTGCCGTCGTCGAGAAGCTGTTTCACCCGCTTGCCGCCCATCCGGTCGCCGAGCGCGTCATAAAGGGGGCGCAGGTACGGCGCCATTTTCTCATGCATGTCGCCAGGCAGGTAACCGATCGACTCGCCGGCTTCCATCGCCGGGCGCGAAAGGATGATGCGTTCGATCTTGCCTGCTTCAAGTGCCTCGACGGCGGCGGAAATGGCAAGATAAGTCTTCCCCGTACCCGCCGGGCCGATTGCCATCGTCAGGTTGTGTTCGTTGATTGCCTTCATCAATTCCTGCTGACCTTCCGATCGGGGTTTGATCTTGCGGATGAATTTCTTGTCGCGCTGCGCGTCGATTTCATCGCCCAGCGGATGCCAGTCCGTGTCGTCGAACACCGGATGGACGACGTTGCCGCTGCGATGTTCGATGCCTTTACGGGTACTTTTGCGGGTTTTTTTAGACATAGAACCTCCTGTTGCTGGCGTGGGTGATGATAACAAAACGCCGCAGGCGGAAAGCTGCGGCGGCGTACGAAATCAAAAGTGCGGGACGAACATCGTCGGGTCGGGCGCTGAGCGCGCCGGAGGGGTCGGAAGAAAGGTATCGTCTGAATCGGATCAAGGAGAACCCTTAAGGCAGGACGTTACTTACCCCTCAACGGTACGTGATTCGCGCCTCCACTGTCACGAAAACAGTTTTCTGCGAACGACAATTATTTCCTTGCCAGAGTTCGTCGCGCGTGGGGCGGATTTTGACAGCGCAGCTTGAAATTATGCATAATGTTTTATGCTTCGTATGGACACGCAGCGATACGCCATGTCGTCTTTGCCAGCGCATGAAGATGTGCGCGGCATTTATTTTCCTGACAGCGTCGTGCAACCTTTCATAAATGCATTGCCGATCTTTGCGGGAAGGTTTACCGCGCCTTTCAGCACGTCATCGCCGCCAGTCCGATTTACCCTGCAAGAAGCGAATGCCCTCATCGTTGAAGCCTTCACCGATTTTCATCCGCGATTAGGAGAACAAGCCGCCGCGCTGTTTGCCACCGCGCAATATAATCCCCGCCCCGCGCAAGATTTTCGGCGGAGCGATTATGCGCTGGATATTGAAGACGGATCGCGTTGGAATATTCACGACGTCCCGTCCGGTACGTCGCCGCGTTTGATGCGCAGTCTTCCGGCGTTCAGTGAGCGGTCAGAATTCGATCCCCCAAACCCGCATCGTCACGCGGTGATTGAGTTTGATTTCGACGGCACGATCGATAGCGTTATCTACATGGCGCACGAAGCCGGTCACGCGATTGCCGATGACAATATCGTCAAGCCGGAAGGTTATCGGGCGGGCGACAATCGCGATCCGGTACATATGCTGGAGACGCAGGCTTATCTGGCGCAGCATATTGTCCATGACTATCTCAAGCGCTCCACCGATCCGGCTATAGCAGATGAAGCGCGCACGCACTATCTTGCGACCATGAAAAGTAACATCGATCTTGTATTCGAAGCTGCGAACGCTGTCGATGCGAAACCTGGCGCGGTGCGAGACCAGGTTATTGAGAATCTGCATTTCCGTCCTATGGCGCTTTTGACGGCGGATTCAATTTTTCAACATGTCGCCACTCAAAGCGTCCAGATGCGCGAATGGGCGAGCGATGTCGTGCTCGGTCGTTACGGTCCCAAGGATATAGGGCAGGTCTTTGCCGCGATCGGTATTGAGACGCCGCAACAGATTGCCGCGCTGACGGCGAAAAGCTTCAGGCATGCCGCGAGTGGCATGCCTGTTGCGAAATCAGAGGCCCATAACGATAAGAGCGGCGGTCCGGCAGGGCAGAGCCTGACGCTTTAGGTTCAGGCCGCTTTCTTTTGCTGTTCTTCGCGGGCGACTTTTTTGGCGTTGGCGACGCTTTTGCGGATCAGCCACCAGGCCATTTTCGACGCGCCTTTGCCGGCCAGGCCTTTCGGGTCAAACCCGCACGCCTTGAACACCATCGACACGGCGCGATCGACCTGCGGCTTCTTGTAATAAGAATAGGCGCGTTTCATATATTCGCGGTTCCATGTCTTGCGGTCGTACGGTTCGTTGTCATTCGCGTTCGCGGCGTAGAAGGCATAGGACAATTCATCGTCCTCGCTTTCGGCGATGCGCGACAGGGCAACTTTCAAACGTTTCGGACGCGTCATTTTCTCAAGATCGAGGTAACGGCCGAGCGTGTCGTAAAAAAGTTTGTAGTGACGAAATTCATCACCCGCGATCTTCGCGCAGATTTCTTTCAGCACCGGTTCGTCGATGGAAGAGCCGATGGCGGAGTAATAGGACGACGTGCCGGTTTCGACCATGCAGCGCGCGATCATTTCACCGGAGCGCGAACCGCGCACGGACACGCTGTCGTCGCTGTCGAAATGTTCGGGGCGGTACCCGGCGCGAAAACGCGCCATGGCGTCTTCGAGTTTCCAGTCCGGATCGACCAGTTCGGCCCATTTGCCGAGCGTCTGGCCGTGCTGGACTTCTTCTTCCGCCCAGCATTTCGCAAGATGTTGAAATTCCGCGTCGCCGTCGAATACGCGGCACAGATAATCGGAATAGGTGGCGGCATTGTATTCGACAAGCGCCGCCGCTTTCACGACCTGCAGCAGGTCGTCGTCGGCCTTGGACTTGTCGAGCTTGTCCCAGGGAATGTCTTCCATATGCCAGTGAACGTACGCCATGGGTGTCTCCTATTCTTTGAAGGGGTGCATCAAAGCATAAATGGGCGGGAAGGTGAAGCGCGGAAAGCCCCCGGTAACGTCCTGATGCGGCGGTATAAAACGGCGTCCTTCAGTTCGTTCGTCGTTTTTTCGCGATGCGCGGGGTGGCGCGGTGCCCGATGCCGGTCAATCATAGGAATATATTCATATAAAACGGCCTAAAAGTCAAGAAAATCAAGGGAATAAAAAATGCATATTTTCCGTAAAAAACTATTGCATTCAAGGTCGATTAGGTTCATATAATGAACTTAATACGCACGTGCCTATGGCCCTTCCCTCAAAAGATGTTTGGTTACGCAACGACGGATAACTTTTTGTTTAACCGGGCGTGAGCCCCCTTATTCGAGGTTTGAACGTTGATGTCTAACAATTTTGCAGGCGGGGCCGCAGCGGCTCCGCGCGCCTTTACTCCCATCCCTGCCCGTATCGAGGATCTGGACGGTTACGTTCAGGCCACCCTGCCGCGTTATCCGGTATCGATTCTCCGTCCCGATGTGCTCAAAGCCAAGGCGGAAGAATTCGTGCGCGATTTCGCGGGCACGCCGATGTACGCGGTGAAATGCAACCCGGACGAACGCGTGATCCGCGCGTTGATCGCGGGCGGCATCGACACGTTCGATTGCGCGTCGATCGGCGAAGTAAAGATGATCCGCGCGATCAAGCCGGACGCCACGATTTATTTCATGCATCCGATCAAGGCGCGTGAAGCGATCCGCGAAGCGTATTTCAATTACGATGTGAAAATCTTCGTCCTCGACAACGCGGCCGAGATTGAAAAGATCGTCGAGGAAACGGACGGCGCCGCCGACCTGACGCTGTTCGTGCGCATGGCGATGCCGAAATCCAACACGGCGACGGACTTCTCCGCGAAGTTCGGCGCGCCGCCGATTCTGGCGATCGACCTTCTGCGCCGCGCGCGCCCGCATTGTGCGAAGCTGGGCATCAGCTTCCACGTCGGCACGCACTGCCTCGACCTGTCCGCTTACTCCACCGCTGTCAAAGTGGCCGCCGATGTGATGCGCGCCGCCGCGGTCGAAGTGCAGGCTCTCGACATCGGTGGCGGTTTCCCGGCCAACCTGACGCCGGACAATCCGCCGCCCGCCCCGGCTGAATATTTCGCCGAAGTGATGCAGGCGCTGGACGATAACGGCATCGCCGGCATCGAACTGCTGGCCGAACCGGGCCGCGGCCTCGTCGCCGCGGGCGGTGCGCTGGTGGTGCGCGTCGAAGGACGCCGCGACGACCTGCTCTACATCAACGACGGCACCTATGGCGGTATCTTCGAAGGCGGCTCGTCGTGCAACCTGCCGTATCCGGTGCACATGGTGCGCCGTGCGGATCGCGCGCCCGCATCCGCCGAGATGAAGGAATTCCGCATGGCGGGTCCGACCTGCGATTCCGTCGACATGATGAAGGGGCCGTTCCTGCTGCCCGCCGACATCAACGAAGGCGACTGGATCGTGATCGACCAGCTGGGCGCGTATGGCGAAATCAGCCGCACGCCGTTCAACGGTTTCGATCAGGTCACGAATGTGGAGCTGTTCGAGCGCCCGGCGATGCAGCAGATGCGCGTCGCCTAGGCAAGCCAGCCCGACGAATTAAAAAAACGCCCGCGATGAATGCGGGCGTTTTTTTATCGGACCACCATATCGACGTTATCCTCAACCTCAACCTCTGCATCGGCGGGCGGGCCGGACAGGCGCGTCATGATAAAGGGGCCGGACCATGAATAACCGTCTTCGATGGTCGTCCATGTGCCTTCGATCTGCGTCAGCGCTTCGTTGACGGTCCCGGCGTAACGGATGAAATAAGGGATATCGCCGCTGTCGACATATTCCTTGATGAATTCGACGTGACTGCCCGATCGGCTGCCGTCGAGGGTGGCGGTAATGACAAAGCCGGATGTGATGCCGAACGTATTCGGTTCGAAAATCTCCCCCGACAATTGCCCGGTGGTGTCGGTTATGCGTGCCTGGAACGGCGTCGTTTCCGCTTCGTTGTTGGGATAATCATACGTGCCCGACCAGCGTCCGCCGAGGTGAGAAAAATTTTCCATGATCCGATGATATAAAAAACCCGCTGACATTGCAGCGGGTTTTTGGACTTCGGATCGTTTCGAAGTTCTTGGGGAAGCCTGTTATTCGGCGGCGAGCGTGTCGCCACCTTCGCCGGTGCCGCCGATCTTCTTGCCGTACGTGCCGGAGAAGATGCCGTCGGAGAAGACTTCTTCCCACGTGCCGCCGGTGGAGGCGCGGGAATATTCCGTCGCGCGGTTTTCGAAGAAGTTGGTGTGCTCGGCGCCGTTGAGCATTTCGTCCATCCACGGCAGCGGGTTTTTCTCGATGCCGAAGACCGGCTCAAGGTTCAGCTGCTGCAGGCGGCGGTCGCCGATGTAGCGGATATAGTCTTTTACTTCCTGCGGGGTCAGGCCCTCGATGTCGCCTTGACCGAACGCCAGATCGATAAAGGCGTCTTCGAAGCCGATGATGGTCGTGCAGGATTCGGTGATTTCGCGTTTCAGCTCTTCATCCCAGATGTCGTAGTTTTCTTCGATAAAGGCGTTGAAAAGCTTGATCATCGACAGGCAGTGCAGCGTTTCGTCACGCACCGACCACGTGACGATCTGGCCCATGCCCTTCATTTTGTTGAAGCGCGGGAAGTTCATCAGAATCGCGAACGACGCGAACAATTGCAGGCCTTCGGTAAAGGCGCCGAACATCGCCATCGTTTTCGCGATATCGCGGCGCGACGACATGGACGCGCCCTGCATGTAATCGAATTTGTCCTTCATTTCCTTGTATTTCAGGAAGGCCGAGTATTCGATTTCCGGCATGCCGATCGTGTCGAGCAGGTGGGAGTAGGCGGCGATGTGGACCGTTTCGATGTTCGAGAAAGCGGAGAGCATCATCTGCACTTCGACCGGGCCGAACACCTGGGAGTAATGCTTCATGTAGCAATTGTTGACTTCAACGTCCGACTGCGTGAAGAAGCGGAAAATCTGCGTCATCAGGTTTTTCTCGGACGGCGTCAGCTTGTTTTTCCAGTCGCGCACATCTTCGGCCAGCGGCACTTCTTCCGGAATCCAGTGAATGCGCTGCTGCGTCAGCCACGCTTCGTAGCACCACGGATAGAGGAAGGGTTTATAAACGTGACGTTCCTGAAGCAGGGGGGAGCCTGATTTCTCGACGTCGTTGATGTGCTCGGCTTTAGCCATGATTTTACTCCTTAGCGATTCTTGTGTGAGTCCGACTCTAGTGTTCTGGCGCCTGAGTCCGAGTCATTTAAGCGATTCGTCCACAGATTCCAGAATACCGGTTTTGGGCAGGTTTCAGGGCGGGTCGAACGACCCATGAGCTTCACTATATGGTGTATATTTTAAAAAACAACCACAATATATGGTGGTTTATTACTTTTTCCGGGGATAACGCGCAACGATCTCACAGGCCCTTTGTTTTGATTGAATCTTTTGCCTTCGGCCGGGCTTGGTGTAGGAAGGAAGCCTCTAAAAAAAACAATCGAGGGTCATGATGAGCTTCCTGAGCCGGCTGCTGCCGCAAGAAGACAAATTTTTTAACCTGATGCGCGCGCTGTCGGTGCAGGCGCAGACCGCCGCGAGCATCCTGAAGGATTTCGTCGAAAGCGATAACGACGCCGCGCGTGAAAATTACGGCCGCGCGCTCGCGCTGTGCAAGGCGGAATCGAAACAGATTTCCGAACAGATCACGAAGGAACTCAGCCTGTCCTTCATCACGCCGTTCGACCGCGAAGACATTCAGGACCTGTCCAGCAACCTGTATAAAATTCCCAAGACCATCGACAAGATCCGCGAGCGCATGGCGCTGCACGGTCTGAAAAGCGACCGCGGCGATTTTTCACGCCAGCTCGAACTGATCGTGCAGGAAGCGGCGGCAATGCAGGACATCATCGACGCGCTGACGCGCAAGGGCGCGGCGAAAACGGTGGTCGACAAGGTTGCCGAACTTCACGATCTTGAAAACCGAGGCGATGAACTGCTCGGCACGATGCTTGTATCGTTGTTCGAGGATGACGCCGGCGATATCCGCAACCTGATCCTGCGCAAGGATATTTACGACATGCTGGAAAAGGTTCTCGACCGCTATCGCGACGCCGCCGGCATCGCGCTGCAGATCGTGTTCAAGCATAGCTAAGATCACGCCATGGAAATTCTCGCGCTCCTGATCGTCATTGTCGCGCTCGCGCTGGTGTTCGATTTCATCAACGGGTTCCACGACGCGGCAAACGCCATCGCCACGGTGGTATCGACGCGCGTGATGCGCCCGACAACGGCCGTGATTTACGGGGCGGTTTTGAATTTCATCGGCGCGCTTCTGGGCACGGAAGTCGCCGCGACGATCGGCAAGGGGCTGGTCGATGCGGAAACGATCACGCTGACCACGGTGCTGTGCACCGTTATCGCCGCGATCATTTGGAACCTTATCACCTGGTACAAGGGCCTGCCGACGAGTTCGTCGCACGCGCTGATCGGTTCGCTCCTCGGCGCGACGTTCTTTTCCGGCGCGTCTGGCATGGACAGCATTCACATTGATAAGGTGTTCGAGAAGATCATCATCCCGATGGTCACATCGCCAATCGCGGGTATCTTCATCGGCTTTACGCTGATGACGGCGCTGACATGGCTGGTGTGGCGCACGAAACTGCCGAAAACCAACCGCCGTTTCGGACGGCTTCAGATCGTATCGGCGGGATTGATGGCTTTGTCGCACGGCCATAACGACGCGCAGAAATCGATGGGCATCATCGCGCTCGCCATCGTGCTTGCGTACCCGGCGCAGGAATTCCACGTGCCGCTGTGGGTCGTGCTGACCTGCGCCATCGCGATGGGCGCGGGCACCATGATGGGCGGGTGGCGCATCATCCGCACGCTCGGCAGCAAGATGATCAAGCTGCAGCCGATCCACGGCTTCGCCGCCGAAACCACTGCCGGCCTGATCATCGGCGGCGCGTCGCATTTCGGCATCCCCCTGTCGACCACGCAGGTCATTTCATCCTCGATCCTCGGCGTCGGCGCCACGCGCCGCCTGTCGGCGGTCCGCTGGGGCATTGTCGGCAATATCGTGTGGGCCTGGGTCCTCACGCTGCCGCTGACATTTGCCTTTGCCGGGGCCTTGATGCTCGGTATCCGGGCGGTTTTTGAATAATTTTTGACATAAGCCCCATTTTTTATGAAACCAAACGCCGTTTCCCGCCGTTTGTGGATAAATATGGAGGACTTATAACCATGCAAATCGGCGAAATCAGAGAGTTAAGAAACCGGCCCCCCGTGCTGGCGATGGATTCGGGCCGCCCGCTCGACGCGGCGATCCAGGAAATGTGCATGCGCAACCACGGGTCCGTGGTCGTCACGGAAGAAGGGCGCGTCGCGGGTATCGTGACCGAGCGCGACCTGCTGCGTAAAATTCTGGGCGCCAACCGCGAAACGGAAAGCCTGCGCCTGCGCGATGTCATGACGCGCGATATCGAGGTCGCCCGCCTTGAAGACGAGCTGAGCGACGGCCTCCAGAAAATGAAGAAAGGCCATTATCATCATCTGCCGGTGGTCGACGACCGCGGCCGCGTGGTGACGATGATCACGCAGGACGATTTCATCGCGACCGATCCCGCCAAAGCGATGCACATGATCAAGGAAACGACGCCGCGCAAATTTTACGAAGGGTTTCAGCCCTGGCTGATGACGGTGGGAATCATCACGTATTTCATCATCACCACAGCCGCGATATTCGTGTATTTCGGTATTTAAGCGCCCGCGCACGCGGCGCAAATAAAAGAGGCCCCGCCTTATCACGTAAGGACGGGGCCCTTATAACGGCTTCCTTCGCATGCATTACCATGGTCAGGTTCGAAGGGTTTTCTCAGCCTTTAAAAGGGCACCCCTGCCGTTATAAATCTCTTTAGTTCTTCGCGATGATATACACCGCATGCACGACACCCGGGATGAAACCCAGCAGCGTCAGCAGAATGTTTATCCAGAAATGTTTTGTAAAGCCGACCTCCAGCAATACGCCCAAGGGGGGAAGTATCACCGCAACGATAATCTTTATAAGATCGCTCATCGTTGAATCGGGTGTTCCTGCCAATGACATGTTTAAATCCTCTTTTTAAAAATTGATCGGTGTCTATGCAGGGCCAACGCATGAAAAACCCGGGGAGTTCCGGTTTTTTTCGCAAAGGGCGGCTATCCAAAGAGACCGGCGGGCAGCAGGAACATGATGAGAATAAGGGCGCAGAGCAGGAGCATGAGGGCTTCGGCGGCGCGGGCTTTTAAAAAGCGGGTGATTCGGTGCATCCTAACTCCTCGGGTGTCGGGGAGTTAGAAAGTCTCCGTGAGAAGACCGCGTTATCCTTTACCCTTGCGGGCTGGACATACGACAACGCCTCCCCGACAAGGTCGAGGATGCTTACGGCGCATTTGGCCGCTCACGGGAGGTTTCTAAGGCCCCGTTACGCATATTACGTAACCGCCTGATTCTAGGTGAAAAACAGGGACCCCGCAAGCGAGCTTCGGCATGTGGAGGTATTTATAGGAATAAATTCCTTTACATGGATAAGGGGCTGTGGCATGTTACTTCACTGGAAACGAAAGGACCGCCATGACCATGCGCCGCGTCGATGAAAAATTATTGTTCGGCGCGCTCGACGATTGCGTGGGCGCGGGGGAGATGGCCGTCGTGCATGCGTGCAAGATTCCCTGTCATCAGAATTGCATCGGTTACACCGGCAGCCTGCATCCCGATCATCCGCATTATCTCAGCCATGAAACAGGGCACCATCTGTATCTCAATATGATCGACCCGCCGCTGCCGCTGTTCCATGCGGAAACGTTCGAACGGTTTTTTGATTTCACCGACCGCATGATCGAAACGCGCGAGGTGCTTATTCACTGCAATCAGGGGCAATCGCGCGCGCCGTCATTGGCGCTGCTATACATGGCAAAGCGTCTGGGCACGCTGCCGGATGAAAGTTTTGGCGCGGCGCGCGCGGCGTTCGAAACGAAATTCCCCTACCAGCCGGGGCAGGGAATCGCGACATATCTGACGGAAAACTGGCGGGAGCTGGGGCGTTAATGCCCGGCGCCGGGCAATGCGTCCGGTGCGAACGGATCGGCGCTGAACGGTTGCAGCGCGAACGGGTCATGGGTGTTGACCGGCGCCTGCATATCGTCACCCGCGGCAGGCGCGATGCTGTCGGGGTCGAATGATTCCTGCGCGGCCGCGGTGCAGCCTTCGATGAAGGATTTCGATTTTCCGCCGCAACCGGCGGGGTCGGTCACGCCGCGCTGTTTCGCCCACGCATACCCGGCCTTGTGACCGGAACAATCCTGCGTGCAGGGATAACCCTTAAAGCTTTCTGCAGCAGCGGGCAGGGCGGCGGCGATCACGATAATCAAGGTCAGCAGGGGTTTCATAGAGCAACCCTAACAGATAAGCCGTAAAAAGAAAAAGCCATACTGTTTACATAACTATAAAGATGTGGTATATAGCTAATAATCAAGAAAAAAGGGAGGCGCGCTTGGGTCACATCATTCTAAAAACGTCGGGCGATGACGACAAAAAGGACGCTATTCTCGATCGCTTGCGTGATCTGGGCATCAATAAATTATTACAGCGCGTCCAACCGGAAAAGATCCAACCCTCCGTCGGCGTCAGCGGTCAACTGGGCGGCGCGTTCTCGCGCGCGGTGACGAATGATCCGGAAAAGGAAAAAAGAACCGCGGTTGAAACATACGACAGGGATTTTGCTTCCCACGCCAGGACGCCGTCGGTTCCGCCTGAGTTAACGTTCGACGGTTCTGTTCATATAACGCACATTGTAACGCCGCTTAGCGATCTTGAAATCGTGACCAACTTTACCGGCCCTACTCTGCCAACGTTCGCCGACACGGATAAAGACGGGAGCGTCGTAGTTTATGAATCGCTCGATCTTGCGGCGTCCATCCTTGGCACGCGTTACGTAATGGAAAAAATCAGACCACATGTTGAAGAATATAATAACGACAAAAAATAATGTTCAATAAAAACCCCGCCGAAAGGCGGGGTTTTTATAGTGTACGCGAACTTGTTTCTGTTACTGGCAGGCAAGGCATTCTTCGTATTTGCCTTGCTCGGCGCCGGCGCCTTCTTTCTGCGCGGTCAGCTCCGGCTCGCGGCCTTTGCTTTCGCGGGTGCGCAGCCACGAGGCGTTGGACTCGGCACGCTGGATCGACTTGGAGCGGCAGTAGTAGAGCGATTTCACGCCCTTCTTCCAGGCTTCCCAGTGGATGCGGTGCAGGTCAGCCTTATGCACGTTCGCCGGCAGGAACACGTTGAGCGACTGCGCCTGGCAGACGAACGGCGTGCGGTCGGCGGCGTGCTCGATCA
>CAYPCP010000036.1:0-16979 GCA_964409255.1 uncultured Pseudobdellovibrionaceae bacterium | reverse complement strand
AATGTAAAAAAGGCGCAGACAGCTTTCATTCCAACAATTAAGGCATTGTGGCTTTTAATTTCACGCTCTTCTTGCCGTCTTTGTTCGTCTTGTGTCATGCGTCTCTTAGTGTTCATCTTCTGGTTCCATTTTGTGATGTGGAATCCCGGCTTTCGGTAATGCCTTTATTTTTTGTTATCTCTATAAAGTCGTTGTCGGCTTCGTTGTATTCGAACATCTCGCCGGTTTCCATTTCAAAAAGCCACGCGCGTATTTCAAGGCGGCCTTCGGCGAGCGCTTTGTGCACGCTGGGGTAGGTCTTCAGGTTTTCCATGCTCTGCAGCACGATCTGTTCTTCGGCGTGACGGAAAAGGGATGTGTCGTTTTCCTTCGCCAGTGTTTTGGCTTTCTCCAGTCCGGCCTTGGCGACGGCGACGAAGCTGGCGATTTCCTCGTCTTCTATATTCTCAACGAGCGCTTTGATCGCGCCGCAGCCCGTGTGGCCGAGGATCACGATCTTGTCGACCTTGTTGTGCATCAGCGCGAATTGCAGCGCGGCGGCGAGGGCGGTGCCTTGCTTGTACGGGCGGACGATGGCGCCCATCGCCTTGTGGGCAAAAAAAGTGCCCGGTGCCGGGCGGAAAATGGTCCCCGGGTTCGACCGGGAATCGATGCAGGAAATAATGAAATAGTCCGGGGACTGGCCTTCTTCGACCAGACGCGGCATCGAGGCGGCGTCGCCTTGATAACTATAGCGGCGGAACGCGAGGAACCCCTCTATCAGTTGGTCGAAGCTGTTTGTTTCAGGCATAAAAAAACTCGGTTCGTCAGGTGAACCGAGGCGGCGTGTGCTTCGGTTCTTTTGTTAAGACCCGAAGACTAGTGAATAAAGAATTGCGCCTTGCGGCGCAACCCTAAAAGCTGTTTTTTCCAATATTTCTGCCCTTTTTATTCAGCGGGCGGCACCACCGTGACGCTGGGCGACGGATCGACCGGGGTGACGGTCACGGTCTTGGGCACCACCGGGGTCGGAACCACGCGGATGGCCGACGGATCGGCCTTTTCCGTCACGATGATATTGTTTGCCATGACGACCGGGTTGTTGAAGCTGCCTTTTTCCAGTTCGCCTTTCACGGTCACTTTATTGCCGACCTTGATGATGTCGGCCTGCTGAAGCGCGGTCTTGCTTTCTTTCTCCAGTTCCTTGAGCGAAACCAGAGTCATCCCATTATCATGCTTGAGGGAAAAGCCTTCGCCTTCGATGGAGGTGATTTCACCGCTGAGCGTAATGCCGTCATTCACGCCGACGGAGGTCAGTTCCGACGAATGCGCCTGCGCGGATGCAAACAGGGTGGCAATAAACGCCAGCCCGAGAAGGGCATACAGGATCTGCTGAATCAGTTCTTCGTTTACGCGTCTGATTTTCATGACTTTTTCCTCTTAAAAAGGTTCAAACTATATTGAACCAACGTTTCAGGAGGCGAAAAGTTCAGCCTTAATCAGCGGCCTTCCACACGCAGCAGCGTGGTGTGCTTTTTCAGCGTGCGCAGCGTCAGGCAGATCGCGAGGATGATCCCGAACGTCACCGGCCAGATGTAATCATCGATGATCCATTCGCGGAAGCTTTCCCCTTCGAAAACCAGGTCGGTGACCAGTTCGATGATCAAAAACGCCAAACCCACGGCCAGCAGGCCCGGATATTCGCGTTTTAAGACCGTTTTGAATGAAAAAGACAGCGACGGCGCGTTCCAGAGTTTGAAATTCGGGATGATTACCGGCGTTTTCGCGCGCCAGTCGTCATATTCCTTGCCGAAACTGTCGTGCAGGAACTTTTCTTCGGCCAGAATGATGCGTTCCATGTAGACAAAGAAGAACAGAGAACCGAGCGCGATCAGCCACCACACCTTGATCGAAAGCATCACGCCGAGCAGGGTGATGAAGTTCCCCAGATACAGCGGATTGCGGACGATCGAGTACATGCCCGTGGTGTTCAGATGATGCGCGCGTTGCGCTTTGGCATTGCGGCCCGAGGTGCCTTCGGGCACGAAGCCGACGGTGATCCAGCGCACGGCCAGACCGGCGATGGCGACGATAAAGGTGAACAGGACCCAGAGGTCTTCAATCCCGTCGCCGACCATCTCTTCGAGATAGACGCTTTCCTTCATGGCGAGGACCAGCGGCCCGATCGCGAGAAGGGGGAGATAGCTGCGCCACCGGAACATCGTGTGGCCGTGTTTCACCATGGTGTCGTGCAGGCTCATGCGGCTTTACCGTTCTGTTGTTTCTTGCTGTTGCGGATCATATCGACGAAACGGCCAAAGAGATAGTGGCTGTCCATCGGGCCGGGCGACGCTTCCGGGTGATATTGCACCGAGAACGCGGGTTTGTCCGTCGATCTTAATCCTTCGTTCGAACCATCGAAAAGCGACACATGCGTCACTTCCACATTCTTAGGCAGCGACTCAGGAATAACGCAGAAGCCATGGTTCTGGCTTGTGATTTCCACCTTGCCAGTGGTGAGGTCTTTGACCGGCTGGTTCGCGCCGCGGTGGCCGAGATGCATCTTTCTGGTTTCACCGCCGAGGGCGAGGGCCAGCATCTGATGCCCCAGACAAATGCCGAACACCGGCGTGCCGGTGGTCAGGAATTTCTGGATCGTCGGCACGGCATATTCGCCGGTCGCCGCCGGATCGCCTGGGCCGTTGGACAGGAACACGCCGTCCGGTTTCATGGCGAGGATTTCATCCGCCGTGGTATCGCCCGGCACCACCGTAACGCGGCAGCCCGACGCGGCGAGGCAGCGCAGGATGTTGCGTTTCGCGCCGAAATCCATCGCGACGACGTGGAATTCGGGGCTGGTCTGCTTGCCGTAGCCGTTTTTGAGGTCCCAGTCGCTTTCATCCCAGGTGTAAAGCTGGGTGCAGGAGACTTCCTTGGCGAGGTCCATGCCTTCGAGGCCGGGCCAGTCGCGGGCCATTTCGTGCAGCCTGGGCAGGTCGAATTTGCCGTCGGGCGCGTGGGCGATCACGCCGTTCGGCGCACCCTTGTCGCGGATGCGGCGGGTAAGGGCGCGCGTATCGACGCCGCAGATGCCCGGCAGGTTATGGGATTTCAGCCACGCATCGAAACCCGATACCGCGCGCCAGCTCGACGGGTCGGTGATGTCCTGACGCAGGATCGCGCCGCGCGCGGCGGGCGTGATGGTTTCTATATCGTCGTTATTCGTTCCCACGTTCCCGATATGCGGGAAGGTGAAGGTAATGATCTGGCCCGCGTAGGAGGGGTCGGTCAGGATTTCCTGATACCCGGTCAGGGAGGTGTTGAAACAGATCTCACCCATGGTCTGGGTGGCGGCGCCGATTCCCTGTCCCCAATAGACCGTGCCGTCGGCTAAGACAATGACAGCGCTTGCATTTTTGGGGGGCTTGGCGTTAGAAAGGTCCGGCATTACATCTTTTCCAGTTTCTTGTGATCACTGGAAAACGATTTAATAACGATTTTGCACCCAAAACGGAAGAAAAATATGACCAAACGCGAAGAATTCAGTGCAGCGATGAAAGAGGCCTTGAAAAACAAGGACCAGATCGCTTTGTCCACCGTCCGTCTGATCTCGGCGGCCCTGAAGGACCGGGATATCGCCGCGCGTTCCACGGGCAACACCGAGGGTATTTCCGAGGGTGAGATTCTCTCGATGCTGCAATCGATGATCAAGCAGCGTCAGGAATCGTCCAAAACCTACCGCGATGCGAACCGCGCCGACCTTGCAGACCGCGAGGACGCGGAGATCGCGATCATCAACACATTCCTGCCCGCGCAATTGTCCGACGCCGACGTCGGCAGCGCGATCGATTCCGTCATCACGGCAATCGGCGCGAAAGACATCAAGGACATGGGCAAGGTGATGAACGAGCTGAAAGCCAAATACGCCGGCCAGATGGACATGGCGAAGGCCGGCGGCGTCGTGAAACAGAAGCTCAGCGCGTAAACAGCCCCGAAATAAGCCTGTAAGCCATTGAGGACGAAGGACGATTCAGATCCTTCAGTTCGTTCGTGCGTTTTATGGGGAAAAGCGGGCGGACCGCTCCTTAAGCTGTTCTGATCATAGGAATAAATGCCGTTAAACGCAAGGATTTTCAAAAATCCTGTGCGGGCCGGTTTCCTGTGCTACAGATACGTCATGTCGATTCCACCGCGTTTTCTTGATGAGCTGCGCAGCAGGCTCACCCTGTCCGATATTGTCGGGCGGCGGATGCGGCTGACCCGCGCGGGGCGGGAGTTCAAGGGATGCTGCCCGTTCCATCATGAAAAGACGCCGTCTTTTTATATCAACGACGACAAGCAATTCTATCACTGCTTCGGGTGCGGGGCGCACGGGTCGGTCATCGATTTCGTGATGCAGAACGACAACCTGTCGTTCATCGAAGCGGTCGAGGCGCTGGCCGGCGAGGCCAATATGGAAGTGCCGCGCGCATCGCCGCAGGACATCGAGCGCGAGAAAAAAAGAAAAGACATTTATTCGTTGCTGGAAGAAGCGACGCGATGGATGGAAGCGCAGCTGCGCGCGCCGGAAAACCGTTTTGCGTATGATTACATCATCGGGCGCGGCGTGCCGGACGAGGTGCTGCATCAATTCCGCGTCGGGTATGCGCCGCATGACGGGCAGGCGATCCGCAAGCATATGAAGGCGCAAGGATACAGTGACGCCGACATGATCGAGGCGGGCGTGCTCCGCCCGGCAGGCAAGGCGGGAGAGCCGTATGCGTTTTTCCGCGAGCGCGTTATTTTCCCGGTGCCGGATAAGCGCGGGCGCGTCGTCGCGTTTGGCGGGCGTATTCTGCCGGACCATCTGCTGCAGCCCAATCGCGGGGATTATAAGCCTGCGAAATACATGAACTCATCCGATACGCCGCTGTTTCATAAGGGCGGGATGCTCTACGGCGAACCGCATGCACGCATGGCCGCGCATGAGGGTAAGCCGATCGTGGTGGTGGAAGGGTATCTGGATGTCATCGCGTCTTTCCGCGCCGGTTTCCGCGGGGCGGTTGCGCCGCTGGGCACGGCGCTGACCGAGGATCAGATCCTCGTGCTGTGGAAGATGATCCCGCAGGATGAAAAAGTGCCGGTGCTGTGTTTCGACGGCGACGATGCCGGGCGCCGCGCGGCGGCGCGGGCGTGCGAACGGATTCTGCCGCTGCTTAAACCCGATCACAGCGCGCGCATCGCGTTTTTGCCGGAGGGGCAGGACCCGGACTCGCTTGTCGCGGCGCAGGGACCCAAGGCGCTGGAGGCGATCATCGACGGCGCGATCCCGCTGGTCGATTTTATCTGGAGCCATTACACGGGCGGCAAATCGTTCGATGCGCCGGAGGCGCGGGCCGGATTGTCCAAGACGCTCGAAGATGAGGCCAAGCGCATTCCGGACCGCGACGTGCAATATTATTACCTTCAGGCTTTCCGCGACAAAATCCGCGCCGCGTTCGGCGGCGGGCGGCAGGGCGGTTCAAACCGGGGGCCTGCAACCAATAATTGGAAGAACAAGGGGTGGGGTGCCGATGCCCGCCTGTCGCCGCCGTCGGGGCTGCGCCGCCCGGCTTTCTCCCGGGATCAGCTGGTGCCGGCTGTTTTGATCGCGTGCCTGGTCAACCATCCGGGGCTGTTCGACGAGGCGGAAGAGGCCCTGGGACATCTTGAGGTTGGTGAACCCGGGCTTGACCGGGTCCGTCAGTCTGTTCTATCTACTCTTTCGCATAATCCCGAACTTGACGCGGAGGGGCTGAAAGCCCATCTCATCGAGGCCGGAATGGGGGAAGAACTGGCGCGTATCCTGAACGATTCCGTCTATATCCATGCCCCCTTCGCCCGTCCGGCAACGGAAGCCGGCGATGCGCTGGCGGGGTGGCGCGGGGCGTGGGCGGCCTTTGAACGCGCCCGGTCCGAACAGGACGAACGCGAGGAAACAAGGCGACGTGTCACCGGGGAGATGTAAGCCCTGTATAAGGGCAACAAGAGTGACGCAGACCCCTTTGATTTTGAAAGAAAATACTGTTTAATCACCGAATCGGTGTAAAAGCGCTCTGGGTTAGGGTTGATGGCAGCGAAAACGAAAAAAGTGGCAAAACCGCCAAAGAAGGCAGCGGTACCGGCAAAGAAGCCGGTAAAGCCCGTTAAGGCTGCGGTAAAAAAGCAGCCGGAAAAGAAGCACGCTGCGACCAAACAGGCCGCCCCCGCGAAAAAAGCGGCGGCAAAAGAAACAAAACCGACAACGAAACAAACTCAGCAAACGGCAACCGTGACAACGAAATCTGTAAAAAAACCTGGCGCTCCGGCAAAAGACAATAAGGCCGCCGCCAAGGCGCCCGCTCCGGCGAAAGAAAAGAAAGCCGTGGCCGGTAAGGCCGCGAAAAAAGGCGCGGCCAAAGGCGAAGACGCCAAGGAAGCCGACGACCAGGCCGAAGGCTCCGGCACGTCCGGCGGCACGAAAGGCTCGCTGGCGCAGATCGTTAAAAAACTCGTCACCAAAGGCAAGGAGCGCGGGTACATCACGTATGATGAACTGAACGCGGCGCTGCCGGCGGAAGAATTCTCGTCCGAGCAAATCGAAGATGCGATGTCGACATTGTCCGATGTCGGTATCCAGATGACGGAAGGCGACGATTCCGAAGAGGAAGAAGAAAAAGAATCCGGCGGCGATTACGAATCCGGCGGTAACATTTCCGACGACGACACGGGCCGCACCGACGACCCGGTGCGCATGTACCTGCGCGAAATGGGTTCGGTCGAGCTTCTGTCCCGCGAGGGCGAGATCGCGATCGCCAAGCGTATCGAGGCGGGCCGCGAGATGATGATCGGCGGTATCTGCGAAAGCCCGCTGGCGATTGAATCCATGATTGCGTGGTACGAAGCCCTGCAAAAAGGCGACATTCTGCTGCGTGAAGTTATCGACCTCGACGCCACGATGGGCGGCGATGCGAATGCCGAAGGCGCGGCCCCGGGCGGTGCGCCGTCGATGGATGACCGCGACGACGAACCGGCCGAAGGCGAGGGCGGTGACGGCGGCGAAGACGAAGCCGACAACATGTCGCTGGCCGCGATGGAAGAAGAGCTGAAACCGCAGGTCTTCGAAACGTTCGGCAAGATCAAAAAGACATACAAGAAAATTCAGGCCGTTCAGGCGGAGCGCATCGAGCACATCGCCAAGGGCAAGGAGCCGCCCGGCCCGGTCAACACCAAGTACAACAAGCTGAACGAAGAGATGGTTCAGCTGATGGAAGAAGTGCGTTTGAACAACGCGCGTATCGAACAGCTGATCGAAGCTTTGTACAAGATCAACCGCGAACTGGTCGGCCTTGAAGGCAAGCTGCTGCGCATGGCGGTCGATGCGAAGGTGAAGCGCGAGGAATTCCTCGAAAACTATTACGGTTCCGAACAGGACCCGAAATGGCTCGCCCGCGTGCGCAAGAACGGCAAGGGCTGGGAAAAATTCGCCGAAAAGCATGAGCCGCAGATCAACGAAATCCGCGAAAAAATCACATCGGTCGCCGACGATGCCGGACTGCCGATCATCGAATTTCGCCGTATCGTGTCCACCGTGCAAAAAGGCGAGCGCGAAGCCGCCCGCGCGAAAAAGGAAATGGTCGAGGCCAACCTGCGTCTCGTTATTTCCATCGCGAAAAAATACACCAACCGCGGCCTGCAATTCCTCGACCTGATTCAGGAAGGCAATATCGGCCTGATGAAGGCCGTCGATAAATTCGAATACCGCCGCGGTTACAAATTCTCGACATATGCGACGTGGTGGATCCGTCAGGCGATCACGCGTTCGATCGCCGATCAGGCGCGCACGATCCGTATCCCGGTCCATATGATCGAAACGATCAACAAGCTGGTGCGCACGAGCCGCCAGATGATGCACGAAATCGGCCGCGAGCCGACGCCGGAAGAACTGGCCGCGCGTCTGCACATGCCGCTCGACAAGGTCCGCAAAGTTTTGAAAATCGCGAAAGAGCCGGTATCGCTGGAAACGCCGATCGGCGACGAAGAAGATTCATCGCTGGGCGATTTCATCGAAGACAAGAATGCGATCCTTCCGGTGGAAGCCGCCATCCATTCGAACCTGCGCGAAACCACGACCCGCGTTCTGGCGTCGCTGACCCCGCGTGAAGAACGTGTCCTGCGCATGCGTTTCGGTATTGGCATGAACACGGACCACACGCTCGAAGAAGTCGGGCAGCAGTTCAACGTGACGCGTGAGCGTATCCGTCAGATCGAAGCGAAAGCGCTGCGTAAGCTCAAACACCCGAGCCGCTCGCGCAAGCTGCGCAGCTTCCTCGATACATAAAATAAAAAACCCCGCTTTCCGCGGGGTTTTTCTTGTCCGGATGTCGTCCGAAATTATTGAACGCTGGTTGCCGTATTCGGGGTTTCGGATGTCGCGGTTTTTTCCGTCGCGGCAGGGGCCTGTTTGAAATTATATTGGCCCAGTACATTCTGGCGCACCTGATCCGCGGGCATATTGTAGGCGGAGAAATTGCCGTCCGTGTCATTCACGCCGTTGTAATTCTGTGCGGTCGGTTGCGGGCTGGCCGCTTTTTCAGGAACGGGATAGGCGCCCGGTTTGTAATCCTGCGGATCGGAATGATATTTGAAAGCGTAATCGACCGTGCAACGGTTGTTCACGCAGCTTGCGCCCATCGGCGGGTTGGTGTGACAGACCTGATTTTCCGGCCCGTTTGCCTGCGCGCCGCAACGCTGCGCTTTTAAGGTGTCGAAGCTCGCGATGCTCGATTTATTGACGGGAAGGCTCGCGCAGTTGGTGCCGCACGTATTGGACACCATAGTGCAGTCCGCGTTGCTGGAACAGGCCTGCATCGTGGCGGGCACGGTGACTTCGCCCGCGGCCATCGCCGGGGTGAGCGGCAGGGCGGTCAAGGCTATGATCATGATTCCGAGTTTTTTCATGGCAAATCCCTCATCTTCTACCGCCTACCAATAAAAGGGCGGGCGGTTTGGTTCCCCTTTTATAAGCGATAGTGGACATTCCGGGCAAATTTAGGGCATAAACAAGGAGTTAAGGGTGGAGCGGGCCTGTAGCTCAGTTGGTTAGAGCGGGGTGCTCATAACGCCTTGGTCGGGGGTTCAAGTCCCTCCGGGCCCACCATCCTGACACGCGGTTATCGGTATCAACGTGCCGTCACTCTCAATGAAGTGAACCCCCTTTTTAAAGACGCATCCGCGCGCAGGCGCGGGATGCGGGTTCAATGGCCGTGGCTTTGGTTCCTGTTCAGGGGCGGCTTGAAAAGGGCGGGGTTGCGTGGCATAAGTGTTATATTATAACATAACACTTAGGGGTGGAACGATGTCTCAACACAAACGCCTGCCGGTGACGGTGTTGTCCGGCTTTCTCGGCGCAGGGAAGACGACCCTGCTGAACCGGTTATTGAACAACCGCGACGGGCTTAAGGTGGCCGTGATCGTCAACGATATGAGCGAGGTGAATATCGACGCCGCGCTTGTCGAGAATGGCGGCGCGCTTTCGCGGACGGATGAAACGCTCGTCGAGATGAGCAACGGGTGCATCTGCTGCACGCTGCGCGACGATTTGCTGAAAGAGGTGCGGGCGCTCGCCGAGGCGGGGAAATACGATTACCTGCTGATCGAAAGCACGGGGATTTCCGAACCGCTGCCGGTCGCGGCGACGTTCGATTTCCGGGACGCGGACGGCAACAGCCTGTCCGACGTCGCGTGCCTGGATACGATGGTGACGGTCGTCGACGCGTCGCGCCTGCTGGATAATTACAGCTCCATCGAAAAAATAAAATCAGACGCCGCCGCCGCCGAGGAACGCACGATCGTCGATCTGATGGTCGAGCAGATTGAATTCGCCAATGTCATCATCCTCAACAAGATGGATATGATCGAGGGCGAGGAGGAAAGAAAAACCGTCCGTGCGCTTGTCCGCGCGCTCAACGCCCGCGCGCGGATCGTGGAAGCGGCATGGGGCGGCGTGGCGCCGGGCGAGATCATCGGCACGGGCCTGTTCCATTTCGACGAGGCGCAGGAGCATCCGCTGTGGGCGCAGGAGTTATATAATTTCGGGAACCATGTGCCGGAGACGGAGGAGTACGGCATCGAGTCCTTCGTTTACCGCGCCCGCGCGCCGTTCGACCCGCAAAAGCTGCATCGCTTTTTCGACAGCCCGTGGCATGGCGTCATCCGGGCGAAAGGTTTTTTCTGGCTGGCCACGCGCCCGGATTATGTGGGCGAAATGTCGCAGGCGGGCGCATTCGTGCGGCATCAGGGGCTGGGGCGGTGGTGGGCGGCGGTGCCGCGTGCGCGCTGGCCGGCGTCGCCGGAATTCGACGGCATGATCGCCGGGCTGTGGGATACGGCGTATGGCGACCGGCGGCAGGAGATGGTGTTCATCGGCCTGAAAGGGGAAATGGATGAAGCGTCGCTGCGGGCGCAGATGGACGCGTGCCTGATGCCCGGTCACGCGCCGGGGATGGAAAAATCCGTTTCGCTTCCCGACCCGTTCCCGGTGTGGTTTCCCGCAGGCGCGGCGGCGTGAAGGATCAGGCCGGGCGGCACTTCGCGCACATGCCGTGCAGTTCGACGTTCCAGCGCGACATCGTGAAATGCGCGGCCCTGGTTTTGTCGGCCAGCGGTTTGGGCAGGTCGCACAGATGGCTTTCGATGACCGTGCCGCAGGAATCGCAGATCATGAATTGCGATCCTTCGTGGCGGTGGTCGGAACGGCAGGGGACGAAAGCGTTGAGGCTTTCGATGCGGTGGACGAAGCCCTGTTCGATCCAGAATTCGATGGCGCGGTAGGCGGTGGGCGGCTTTGGCCGGTCCATGCGTTCGGCCAGCGCGGCGAGAATGTCATAGGCGCCGACGGGCTTGTCATGCGCGGCGATGATCTCCAGCACGTGGCGGCGCGGTTCGGTCAGGCGCAGGCCTTCATTTTCGCAATGGCGCGTGACCGCGTTGATGAAATCCTTTTGTTCGCGTTTGTTCATTTGACCCGCTCCGCATCGTTGAGGCGATAAAAAACGTTGTATTCGTCGTCACGCGGCACGAGTTCAAGGCGCCCTTTCAGCGTGACCGGCTCCGGTTCGTAATCGATGGCTTTTTTCGCGTGCGCCTCGATCACGAGGTTGGGGCCGACATGGTAGTGAAAGGGGCATGACGCCGGGAACGGCCCGAACAGAAACTGGGATTGCGCGTCGGATTCTTCAAGCGGGAACATATAGCCCTGCATGACGACCTCCTTGCCGTCGAGCGCGCTGACCGTGGCGGGAAATTCCGGGCGCGAGCCGCTGTTGGTCAGGCCGTCGGCTTCTTCCTCGAACTCGATAACCTTGGTATCGGCCAGCACGTTCCAGTCCAGCCCGCCGTCGGGCGTGGTCACGAAATCGGGAATGTTCTGGACGATGAATTCATGGGTGAAGGTTTCGCTTTCCATTTCGGCGGCTTCGATCGCCAGCGCGCGGAGCGGGCAGGCGGCGATGAGCAGGGCGGCGAGGGCGATAAAAAGGCGCATGGCCGATTATAACGCTGTTCACGCCCCTCTGGATAGATGGTCGGAAAGATCCATGCGCGCGGCGCGTCCCGCGGGCCATGCCGCCGCCGCCAGCCCGGCCAGCAGCGTCAGGAGCGCCAGCACGATCAGGCCGCCGGGGAGCGTCGCCGCGCTCGCGCCGCTGGCGGCCAGCGATCCGGCGTTTTTCGCCATGACGGCGAAGGCGGCGTAACCGCCCGCAATGCCGAGCGCAAGACCGGCCCCCGCGAGAATCAGCCCTTCGGCGGCGAGCATCAGGAACAGCCGCCCGCGCCCGTAGCCGAGCGTGCGCAGCACGGCGAGATCGTCCATGCGCTGTTCCAGCGTCGCGGACAGGCCCGCGAAGATGCTCAGGCCCGCCATGGCGATCACGGCGGCCGAGATCCAGCCGAGCGTTTTCGTGCCCACGCCGAGCAGCGTGGTCAGGCGCGTGATTTCCGTCGCCGGGTGCGCGGCCTGAAGCGCGCTCTCGCGGTTGATGGCGCGGGGCAGGTTCATGACGGCCGTGCGGTTTTTGACCGTGACAAGCAGGGCGGTGATGTCGGACGGCGCATCGGCGTGGTCGTGACGGTCATGATCGTGGTCATGATCATGCTCATGCTCATCCTCATGTCCGTGTTCATGTTCATCATGGCCGTGCACGCCGTGCTGCCCGTGGATTTCAAGGACGCTGTCGAGATCGGTGAGGATCAGGCGGTCGATGACGCTGCCCGTGCGGGCGAGCGTGCCGACGACGACATATTTTTCATGGTCGTGATGGTGGCCCCCGTCGACAAGGCCGTGCGCGGCGGAAAAGCTGTCGCCGATATGAAGCGGCACGGCGGCGCCGGTTATAACCTCGAACGGTTTGCGCCATGCGCGGCCTTCGGCGATGGCGGCGTTGTAATGCGCGGCATAGCCGGGCGTGGTGCCGACGATGCGAAAGCCTTTCCAGTTGTCGCCGAGCGCGAGGGGGACGGCGTCTTTCACATCCTTGTGCGCCATCCATTTCTGCGCGTCCTTATAGGCGATGTTCCCGGTGGGCGCGTCGATGTGATAGAGGCTGGAAAGGACGAGCTGCAGCGGGCTGCCTTTCGCGCCGATAACGATATCGAACGCGCCGCCGTCATGCGACAGGCGGTTTTGCAGATGGGCAGTGAAAAGCATTAGGACGACGGCCAGCGCGACGCCCAGCGCGATCAGGGCGGCGGACAATCCGGCCTGCAGCCGGCGTTCAAGAAGGGAGGCGAGGGAGAGTTTCAGAAGGCTCATGCGCGGACCGTCCCGTTCTCGATATGAATGACCGTATCGAAGTGCGGCTTGATGCGCGCGTCGTGCGTGGCGACGACAAGGGCGCCGCCGACGTTTTGCGCGCTGTCGGCGAGCAGGCGCGCGACGCGGTCGGTGTTGGCGTCGTCGAGGGCGGAGGTTGGTTCGTCCGCGAATAAAAAGGCAGGCGCGTGGAGGACGGCGCGGGCGATGCACAGGCGCTGTTTTTCACCGTGGCTGAGGGTGCGGGCTTTTTGCGTGTCGCGTTCCGTGAGGCCCGCCCCGGCGAGCGCGGCGCGGATCGCCGCCGTATCGACCGGGCGTTTGAGACCGCTATGGACGAGGGCGAGATTGTCGAAGACGGAAAGCGCCGGCAGCACATGCATCCGTTGCAGAACGACGCCCGTGCGCTGCGCGCGCCATCTCGTGCGTTCGGCGGCGGGCGCGTCCCAGAAGGAGCGTCCGTCGAGCGTCAGCGTGCCGCGCGCAGGGCGGCGCAAGCCGGCCAGTACATGAAGAAGGGTGGTTTTGCCGCTGCCCGACGGGCCGAGGATCAGGATCTTCGCGCCCGGCGCGACGGCGAGGGCATCCACGGACAGGATGCGGCGCCCATCGGCATCGACGGCGGCGTTTTCCAGCACGAGCGGGCTTTGCGGTTCGGTCATGCCCTATCCCTAAACGTTATAATATAACAATTCAAGCGCGAAGTCGGCCCGCGCGGCGGGCCGCGTGCATGGGGTTTCCAGCGCCGCGCCCCTGTGCTATCCCTTAACGCCATGAAAGGCCTTGCCGGAAACCCGCTTCGGACCGAAATCTCCCGCCGCTTTGCGGCCGGGGTGATGATGGTTGCGCTGCTGGTCCTGGCCCTTGTCCCGATGGGGTTCATGCCGTCCTTCGGCGCGGGCGGGAAGGTTGCCATCGTCATCTGTTCGGGGATCGGGGAGAAGACCGTCCTTGTCGATGCCGATGAGGCGCCGGGCGATCATGACGCTTCATCGTCCTGCCCTTACTTCCTGGCGCAATCGCCGGTGCCGATGGATGCGGCGCTGCCGGTGTTGGCCGCGCCCGTTTATGAACAGGCTGTTTTTGTTATCGCATCCGATATCGCGCCCGGCGATATCCGCATTCTTTCCCCGCCCGCGCGCGGCCCGCCTGCCGTTACGTTGTCCTGATTATCCCAAGCGCGCGTGCCGTATGACCGCGCTGACACGTAACCTTTAAAGAACGAATACCCATTATGAATTTGCACAATGAATCCCGCACGGCGTTGCGGGAAGTGGACGACACCGATGACGCATACGGCATGGTGCCTGTTGACGATATTGATATCGATATGCCGGAGATCAAACCGCTGGTGAACTGGAGCGCGTGCGGACGCGGTCTGGCGTGTACCTGCGGGGCGGCGGGCGTATCGCATATCGGCTGCGTTGTCGGGCCGACCCTCGCGTTCATGGGCGCGGCGGGGAGCGCGTCGATTGCCACGGTGAGCGCGGGGATGTCCCTGGCGCTGACGGCGGCGGGCGCGGGGCTTTGGTACGCGCTGCGCGGGCGCAAGCCGGAAACGGGGAAGTGGGAAAAACGCCTGACGCCTATTGGCATGGCGGCGGGGGCGGCCTTGACGCTCGGCCTGCATTTCAGCGGCGCGATGGCCGGGCACGACCATGACCATATCCACAATATGGAAGAAGCGCTGCAATGGTACCGGGACCGCCCGGCCCAGACGCAGCTGGAAATCCGCGAAAGCGCGGCCACGCTGGGCGTGCCGTTGCAGGATTATATCTTTGAAATCTGCGGCAGCGAGCCGGTTGGCGCGGCCACGGGCAAAAAAAGCGCCGGGCCGGGGCTGGACAAACTGTAATGTTATACTATAACAGTTTTTCAGGATAAATCATGGCCCAGACCCTTACCCTCGACCGCCACGCGGCACCGGACGACGAACAGGATACGCTGATCGAAAGCGTCAGCGACCCGCTGGTCGCGCGCGCGGCGCAGCACCTTATCATGCGTCACCGCATGGGGCAGCGTTTCGACATCGAAGCGCTGGACGTGCCGCATGAGGCGCTGGCGTCGGTGTCGGTGCAGCTGGAAGAGGCGGGATTGAGCCATGCGCTCAGCGAGCCGTTCGTCGAGGCGCTGCGCCATTACATCATGAATTACGGCGGCAGTTTTTCGCGCGCGGCGAACGCCAAGCCCGTGCGCATTCACATGGTCGTCACCGACCGCATGCCCAAATCGCGCTTTGACGAGGCGATGACGGAGCTGGCCTGCCTTGGCCCGCAGGAAGTCCGCGTCGAGGGCGCAACCCGCGTCAATGTCCGCGCGACGCCGTCGGGCACCGCGACATCATCGAACGCGGCGAATATCGACGCGATGTATATGA
This sequence comes from uncultured Pseudobdellovibrionaceae bacterium, assembly GCA_964409255.1. Taxonomy (GTDB): domain Bacteria; phylum Pseudomonadota; class Alphaproteobacteria; order Micavibrionales; family Micavibrionaceae; genus CAYPCP01. The sequence goes on along the minus strand of CAYPCP010000036.1, from coordinate 1,812 downwards.
ATGTGCGCGGCCTTTACCTGTGGGTGCGGTTCGAAGCGCCGACCAAGCAGGATCTTGACGGATTGATGACCGATATCGAATCCACGCTGGCGGGGATTGCGCAATCGGTCGGCGGCGATATGGGCGCGGCGGAATTCAAACAGCTTCTGGAGACTCTGCAGCAAAACGGCATGATGACCCCGGCGGTGACCGCAATCGTCAACAAGCTGATCCAGATTCAAAACGCCGTCGGCAAGGACGGCAGGATCGCGCTTTCGGCGGCGGAGCTGGGGGAGCTGCTGAAAGATTTCGGCACGCTCATGGATAAATCGCAGGGCATGATCCCGCCGGCGCTGGTTGCGGCGATGATGCAATCGATGGGGGACATGGCGGCGGCGCATCCGGCGATCGCCGAGTTTCTCAGCGAAAAAGGATATGAGGCGCCGGCCGCCGACAACGATAACGTCAGCGTGGAAGAGCGTATCGAGGCCATTCTTGAAAACATCGCGGAACTGGCTGCGCTGGAAGGGATCGATCCCGCGCTGGCCGCCGCGCTGGCGGAGATGATTGAAAAGGCGCAGGCGGATTTAAAAAATGCAGAGGTGACGCCCGCGGCGCTTCTTGAAACGCTGAGTGAAAAACTGGGCGCGATGGCCGCACGCGGCGACATACCGCAGGCGCTGTTCGATGGCATTGGCGCGGTCCTGCCCGAGATCGCGGCGCTGCGCGAAAGCCCCGAGGTTGCGGGCGCGCCCGCCGATCTGACGCAGGGCGAGGCGCTTCTGGCGATGCTGGAAGATATCGCGGCGAAAATCGAAAAGGGCGAGGTTGATATCGACGCGTTGCCGCCGGAGCTTCAGGCGCTGATCGAAAAAATGGGCGGCGTTGAAACGATCCTTCAGAAAGAAGGCCGCGAAGCGCGTGTCGAAGCGCTGGCCGAAGCGATCGACGCGAAGGGCGCCGATGCTGAATTATCCATCGCCGTGCATGCGGCGGTTCTGGCGCTGGCCAATCCGGAAAATATCGCGGCATTGCCCGCGCCGGTTCAGGCCGTCATCGAAAATTTCATCACGCAGAACCCCGAGATCGTCGAACGGGCCGCAACGCATAGCGTGCTGCGCGACATGACGGCGACGCTTGAGGGCACCGATCCGGATTCGCCGGAAGCGGCGGAAATCAAAAACACGATTGAAGCGTTGAAGGCGGAAGGTATTGCCGCGCTTCTCGCGCGCGATCCGGCGTTGCCGGTGCCGCCATCGGTGCGATATGCGCTGCCGGCCTTTGTGCCGCCGGCGGTGCTGGCATCGGCAGGCATGGGCGCGATGGCCGTGCTGACGCAGGCATTGCCGGGGTTGAAAATGGCGGGTCTGGCGGCAGCTGCGCCTGTGCCTGTGCCTGTGCCTGTGCCTGTGACGGCATCCGTTGCCGGTCCGGCGCCTGTTGCTCCGTCGTCATCGCCGTCTGCCGTTATAAAAAGCAGCGCGCCTGCGGCGGTCGCCAATCAGAATACGGTGACGGCGATTGGCGTGGCGGCGGCATCGACATCAATATCGACAGCCGTACCGGCGGCGCGTCAGGCGCAAGCCGCGCCCAAAGGGCCGGAAGGATCGCAAAACGGCGGAGGGCGCGCCGCGAGCGCGACTGCCGCCGCAGCGCCGCCGCCCAAGCCGCCGCAAAAGGCGCCCCATGAGCAATTACAGGCCGCTGCGGCGAAAAGCCCGGCGCAGAAGGCCGCTGTCGATAAAAACGATCCGGGGTTGCCGCAGATCGAAAAAGCATTGAAGCAGCAGGCCGAACAAAAAGGAAAAACCGCCGAAGTCAAAGCGCAGCGTG
>CAYPCP010000035.1:0-17121 GCA_964409255.1 uncultured Pseudobdellovibrionaceae bacterium | reverse complement strand
GTGACGACAATCTGTCCGCGCAGGATGTCGGGTTTGAATTCGCGCTCGTCGAGCCTGTCGGCATAGTAATCGGCGAGATCGAGAATGATGCTGATCTCATCCGCGCTGAGATCTTCGATACCGATCAGATGCCGGTGCTGAAAAGCGCCGCGATTGACCTTCTGGAAGGGTTTTGTCATGAGCCGCATATAAGCGCGGGGGGCGCGAAAGCGCAAGGTTTAGATCGTGCCCGATGCCTTTAAATCCCCCAGTTCTTTATCGGAGAGCTTCAGGATTTCCCGCAGGACCTCGTCCGTATGGGCGCCAAGCATCGGCGGGGGCAGGGTATAGCCGACCGGCGTGGCGGAAAGCTTGAGCGGGCTGCCGACCAGCCGGATGCTCTCGCCGAGCGGGTGGTCCATGTCGATGGTCATGCCGCGCGCCTGCGCCTGCGGCTCTTCCAGCGCCTGATCCATCGTGTTGACCGGGCCGACCGGCACGTCGATATCGCGCAGCCCCTCGACCCAGTGCGCCATGTCCTTCTGCGCGATGATGCGCGCGATTTTCGGCGTCAGGGCGGCGCGGTTGCGCACGCGCGACGTGTTGGTTGCGAAATGAGGGTCCTGCGCCCAGTCCTGCCCCAGGAATTTTGCAAAGCGTGCAAACTGCGTGTCGTTGCCGACGGCGATGACGATGTGGCCGTCTTTCGCGGCAAAGGCCTGATAGGGGACGATCGTCGAATGCGCGTTGCCCTGACGCGGCGCGGGCGCGCCGGAGGTGAGATAGAATTGCGCGAGATTCGTCATCGCCGCGAGCGTGACGTCGAACAGCGCGAGATCCACCATCTGCCCTTCGCCCGTGTTTTCGCGGTGATGCAGCGCGGACAGGATGCCGATCGCGGCATACAGGCCCGTCATGATATCGACGATCGCGATGCCCGCTTTCATCGGTTCGCCGTCCACGGCGCCGGTCGACGCCATCAAACCGCCCATCGCCTGCGCCATGAAATCGTATCCGGGTTCGGACGCGAGGGGGCCGTTCTGCCCGAACCCTGAAATCGCGCAGTAAATAAGGCGCGGATTGTCCTTTTTAAGGTCGGCATAACCGAGGCCGTATTTCTCCAGCCCGCCGACCTTGAAGTTTTCGATCAGGATGTCGCATTCCCGCGCCAGCCTTTTGATCAGCGCCTGTCCTTCCGGTTTGGCGATATCGATCGCGATGGATTTTTTGTTCCGGTTGCAGGAAAGGTAATACGCGCTTTCGGCGGTATCCTTGCCATCGCGGTCTTTCAGGAACGGCGGACCCCAGCGGCGCGTATCGTCGCCCGCGCCGGGTTTTTCGATCTTGAGGATCTCCGCGCCGAGATCGCCCAGGATCTGCGTGCAGACCGGGCCGGCCAGCACGCGGGAAAGATCGAGAACCCGCAGGCCTTTAAGCGAAGAAGACATTCATCATATCCTGAAAGAACGGTTTGAAGATTATGGCGCCCGCGATCACGATGCCCACGGCGAAACCGGGGCCTGCGGGAATGGCAAGGCGGTGGAGATTGATCGGCGTCCTGTCGCGCCACGCGATATAAAAACCGTAAGCGAGGCCGTGGAGCAACCCCGCGAACGCCCCGGCCGTCAGCGCGAACAGCACGCCTTCGACGCCCAGCCACAATCCCGCCGCGCCCATGAGCTTGACGTCGCCCAGACCCAGCGCGTCCATGCCGTACACGCGATTGGCTACCGCGCGGATAAGATAAAGAACCCCGAATCCCAGCGCCGCGCCGGCAAAGATGTCCACAGGCGGCACATATTCAGAAAACGTAATAAGATGAAAAGCCGCGCCGCATACCGCAAACGCCAGGACATATTTATTCGGCAGCAACCGTATCTGCAGATCGATGACCGACAGCACGAGCAGCAGACCCAGCGCCGCGATCAGACATAATAGAGCGAAAACAATCACCATGCGGCTGATTCTATCGTGCGTCCGCGGCTAAAACCAGACGCAAAGTGAAGGTGTTAGCAACACGCGCATCGGCTTAAGATGGCATTGCCAAGCGTTATGGCATGCTTTACCCTGTCGTTTGGTTTAATCGAACTGTCCACCTTTTTTGGTCTTTTTTCGTCCGAACACATGGAAAACGCAGGCAACATTCTAGTCGTAGAAGATAACGATTTCGTGCGGATGCAGATCGTCCGCTATCTTCAGGGCGACGGGCACACCATCACCGAAGCGTCCGACGGCAATCAGGCGCTGGAGGTTATCGGCGACAAATCCATCGATCTGGCGATCGTGGATGTGCGCATGGAACCTGTGGATGGATTCGGGTTTATCAAGACAATCCGTGGTATGGATATGGATACTCCCGTTATCCTTGTCACCGGCGACAACAATCCCGACCTGCTGGAACAGGCGCGTACATGGGGTGTCGGCGCCGTTCTCATTAAGCCTGTGCAGAAAGAGAGACTGCTCAAGGCCGTGGAAAAGACGATACAAAACTACAGGAAGATGATTTAGGCCTCCATGACGATTGTAAAACACTCTTTTGCAGGCCTTGGTTCCCTTTCTCTGGCTGTTGCGATTCTCTTGAGCGGCTGCGCGCCTGTGAAGGTGCCCGATGCGCGCAACACGCAAATTCCCACGCCCGCCGCCGCCGCTGAACGTCAGCCCGCCATCAACGAACGTCCCGACAGCGTCATGTACCTGCCGCTGGGTGATGACGTCCTCGTCCCCGAAATCATGGACGATGATCCGCTGCCTTCGGAATCGGTGGGCCCGTTCGAACTGCGCGGTGAAACGCTCGCCGGCGCGCTGCAACTGATTCTGGCGGAATACGATGTCGCGCTTGCGTTTGAAAGCGATCTGGCGTTTTCCCGCTATGTTACCGTGTCGAACCTGCACGGCCCGCTGGACAAGGTCGTCCGCCGCGTCTGCTCGCTGGCCAACCTGTACTGCTCCTATGAAGAAGGCACGCTGGTCGTAAAAGACACGCAGACCTTCACCATCACCATTCCGCCGATCGGCGGCAATTCGGGCACCGGCGCGGACAGCGCGGCCAATACCGACAATAGCGGCTTCGTCACCAGCGTGGCGTCCGGTCTGGCGGCCGTGCTTGGCACGGGCGGCGCGGCGCCGATCGTCGACCAATCGACGCGCACCATCATTTACACAGCCACCCAGCGCACCGCCGAACTGGCGTCGCGTTACTTCCAGCGCCTGCGCGCCAACACGGCCATGATCGTGTTCGAAACCTATATCTGGGAAGTGAACCTGAACGCCGGCAACTCGACCGGTATCGACTGGGATCAGATCGACACGTTCGGCAAGTTCAACGTCAGCGTCGGCGTCGCCGGCGACGTATCCGGGGACTTCGTGAACCCGGTCAGCATCGGCCTGCCGACGACGAAAAACATCGGCACGACACCGGCCGACATCGTTCGCTTCCTTTCGCAGTTCGGTGCGGTCAAATCCATTTCGCAGCCGCAGATCACCGTTCTGTCCGGTTCCACCGCCCAGCTGCGCGTGGCCGAAACGGAAAACTACGTTTCCGAAATCTCGACAACCTTCAGCGAGAACCAGTCGACCACCGCCGTCGATACGGACTCGGTCGATTCCGGTTTTACGCTCACGATCGGCAGCACCTGGGATAAAGCGACCGTTTACGCCAATATCGGTATCGAGCTGACCAACGTTCTCGAAATCAGAAACTTCGCCTTCTCCGACGGCGGCGACGAGGGGACGAAAACCTCGATCCAGCTGCCGCAAACGACTGAGCGCGAACTGTCCACGCAGGTCCGCATCCGTCCGGGCGATTCCGTCCTGATCGCAGGTCTGGTTCAGGAAAGCGACAACTTCGATACGCGCGGCCCGGGTTTCATGGAGCCTATCCTGCCTGACAGCCGTACCGCGAAAACGGACAATCTCGAACTCGTCTTCCTGCTGCGTCCCCGCGTCGTCGTCTACACCACGCCGGATCATGCCGCACATACGCAGGCAATCAAATCCTCGGCGGCGGCAACGGCCACCGGCCCGACGGGCGCTTACAAGGCTGCGCCGCGCCAGGGTGCGCTTTCCAGCAGCATGTCGTCGGACCCGATTGATGTTCCTGCATCGCAAGTGCCGTCCGCGCCTGCGCCCGCTCCGGCGCCTGTCATGGCAATGCCGGTTGCGCCGGCGCCGGTACCGGCCCCTGTGTCCGCGCCAGCTTATGTTCCCCCTGTGGTTGAACCTGTTTCCATGCCGCCGGCACGCGTTTCCGGCAGCACCGGTGATACCTACACGCCGTCTTTTGGCAGCGGCTCGCGTTCCAGCGCGCGCGGCGCGGCGGCGGGTTCTGCACCGTCTGCGGCCCCGACGACCGTTCAGGCGCCGTACGATACGCGTGGCACCAATTCCGGCTATGTTTCCAAATATCTCGGCAGCGCGCCATCGTCTTCGGGTGGTTCCGCGCCTTTGGCCCCCGGCGCCGTTGAGATTTTCGACCCGGAAAACGCAGCAGGCGCGATCGATGGCGCAAGCCAACCGGTTCCGCTCTCCGGCTACAGCACATACGGCGCTGGCGGCTACTAAGCCATTCGGGCGGTTCGTTTTCTGTGACAAGCCCATAATCCGTTATTTGCGAAGTTCTTTTTCGTGGTACACTCTAGGATAGCCGGAAGATTCACGTCTTTCGCTCCACCTCATTATGCAGATCACGATGGCTGATTTCAGATACACAAAATTCTTTCTTCTCCTCGGTGCTTGTGCGTTGTTCGCGGCATCGCCCGCTTATGCACAAAGTGCATTCGAAGATCCGGGCGCAGTCGCGCCGGACGGTAAATCCGCAGGCGGGGATCTGGTTGCCGTTGAATCGAAAATCGATGGCGGCGCTGTTGCGCTGGGCTCGTCGTCGCAGGTTGTTCTGCTGTTCCGCAACGATTCCGCAAAACCGATTACGGCAGGCGATATCAGCCTGTATCCGTCTTCCAACGTTTCCGCATCCGTCAGCCAGAACCAGTGTTCTCTCACGCCGCTTGAATCCGGCGCTGTCTGCGCGATCGCCGTTACGGTTAAAGGTCTTCAGGCGGGCCGTTACCGCATCGAAATGCTCATTAAACATGACGGCCGTGCGCGCCTGCTGACGGCGACCATCAACGGCGACGTTGAAACGTCGGCGGACGCAAAACAGGAAGTCATCAGCGACGTCGAAGCCATTCCCGCCGAGCTTGATTTCGGCACGCTCGACGAAAGCCAGACGATGGTGCGTTCCGTCGTCATCCGTAACATCACCTCCAATCCGATCGCGGTTCGCGATGTCCGGATCGAAGCCAACGATCAGTCCGGCTTCAACCTTCAGACGAACTGCGAAAACCTTCAGACCGGGCAGGCCTGTCTGGCGACCGTAAGCTGGGCGCCGCAGAAAAAAGGCGCGTCGACCGGCATTCTTATTATCGAACACGATGGCCCGACCGGCGTCGCGAGCATCAAGCTTGACGGTAAATACGACCCGAGCATCGCGCAGGCCGCCGACGTGTTCCCCGAAGCCGTGCCCGGAAAGGGCCTGATGATTTCGTCTGCTGAGGAAATCGATTTCGGTTCCGGCATCACCAACAATTCCGCCATGACGGTTTCGTTGGTCAACGTCGGCGATCAGCCGCTGGCTATTCAGGACATCCGTCTGTCGAACAGTGAAAACGGCATTATCGTCAGCCGCACAGGGTGCCGTGCGGGCACGGTCCTTGCGCCGGTGGAAGCCTGTCCGCTGACGCTGACATGGTCGCCGATCCGCGAAGGCGCGATTATCGACGACGTTCAGATCCGTCACAACGGCGCGCGCGGCATTCTCGTGCTGCCAGTCCGCGGGTCTGCGGCGAAAGTCATCAATAAAGACAGCAAGGCAATTGTCATGAACGACAGTAGCAGCCTGTATCTGGGCGGCATTCCGCTTCTGACGACCGATCAGCTCGATGACGATATTATGGATCGTGCGCTGCCGAAGAAAAAGACGCCTCCGAAAAAATCGGCCCCCGATGCGGCTGCGCCGTCGGATGTTTCTTCTTCATCTTCTTCTGCCGATGATGCGTCGTCAGACGAGAATTCCTCATCTTCTTCATCCGGTGCCTCGTCATCCGGCGGTTCTTCGCCTTCCACCCGTTCTTCGTCGGTTGGCCGGTCGATCGATGATCTGGATGCGCCTTATTCGCCGTCCTCTCCGGCGTCTTCGCGTCTGCCCACCGCAACCGGCCCGCGTCAGGCAACCAAGGCTTCGGATGTGCAGGGGCTTCTTGATGCGTTCTCAATCACTTCCTTGGCGCCGACCCGCGCCATTGTGACCGGTCCGGGCGGCAGCCGTGTCGTCTTCGATGGTGAGGAAACCATCATTGGCGGGGTGCTCTGGACGGTGGCCGTAAAGAACAGCGCCGTCGAGTTCGGTAATGGAAATCAAAAAGTTCTGATGCTTTTCGACAAATCTTTATCTTCTATTAACCGTACTGGTGGAGAATCAGGGTCTACGGCAAGCTCGGCGCCTGTCAGCGCCACGCCTGTCTCGGCAACCCCTTAAGGGCTTGATTTTTCATGAGCGACCAGGACAAAGAAGCACCTCGCACCGGTCATTACGTTTCGAATACCGATCCTCTTGCCGTCATTGATCCGCGCAAGGGCGCGGAGCGACGTCAGCAAACGGGGAATGGCCCGGGCGGGCTCGAACGCCGATCGATGCACGACCGCCGTAAGTTGCGCGCTTCCGAAGGCCGCGAACGTTATCTCGACATGGTGCAGCGCGAACGCTCGATGTTCCTTGAGCAGGGGGTGACGCGTTCCACCGAACAGCTTCTCGATATGGCCGGCGCGCCGGCGCAATCCGAACACGAACAGGAAGGGGTCAAGGACCGCGCGACGGGCGACCAGTTGCGCTCGATCCTGCCGGTTCAGGTCTGGCTGCCGCTGAGCATTCACCTGATCGGCCTGCGCGACGGTATCCTCAAAGTCGCGCCGCTCAATGAACTGAATGAGCGTCAGCTCGAAGCGCTGATGTCCGTGGCGATCCGTTCGGGTTTCAAGGTCAACCGTATCGAAGTCGAAATGTGGGATCGCGCGGAATTGCGCGAAACGCTGCGTTCTGTGCACGATCTGTCGGCCGACCGCTGTGAAAAAACGCTCGCCTTATGGCTGGCCGATACCGACAACGGCCTGCTTCTCAACCAGTTCCAGCGCGATATGCTCGCCGAAGCGCTGCAGCTGCGCGCCTCCGATATTCACATCGTCCAGGACAGCAACGCCGATTCACCGAACTGGATCAAATACCGTATCGACGGCGATCTGATCCCGATGCACCTTTTGCCTTCCGACGCGATGGCCCGTCTGACCACGCTGCTCAAGCGTGACGCCGGCCTGAACTTCGGGGACCGCGTCACGCCCAAGGACGGACGTTTCGGCTTCATGTGGCAGGGCCGCTCCATCGACGTCCGCGTGGCCGCCGGGCCGCAGGCGCAGGACGGGGAAAAAATTACGCTGCGTCTGCTCGACCGCGCCGCGCTCAAAGGTTTCGACGAACTTTTCCGCCGCCATCCCGATGTCGGCGATCATCTCGCGCATCTTCTCTCGCCCGAGATCAAAGGGGGCGGGGGCCTGATCCTTCTGTCCGGTCCGACGGGTTCGGGTAAGACCACGACGCTTTACGCCTGCGTGCAGCAGATCGACCGCCGCCGCCGTCACGTCCTCAGCATCGAAGACCCCATTGAATACGAACTGCGCTACGCCACCCAGTGGCAGGTGCGCCCGAACATGCCGGGCGGCGCCTTCGCCGACCTGATCCGCGCCGCGATGCGTCACGATCCCGATTACATCATCATCGGGGAGATGCGTGACTCCGATACGGTTGAAACCGCGCTCCGCGCCGCTGAATCCGGCCACACGGTTATTTCCACGGTTCACGCCGACACCGCGCTTCAGACGTTCGAGCGTATGCGCTCGCTGATGCCGTCCGAACGCGAGCGTTCCTCGACCTATACGCTCTCGCAGCAGGTGCGCGCGATCCTGAACCAGCGTCTTGTCCGCACGATGTGTCAGGGCTGCGCCCATCACGTGAAATCCGGTGACGTTCTTCGTCCTGAAGAACTTCAGGTGTTTGATTTTGACGGTTCCGAAACGCTGCGCACGCACAACACGTCGGGTTGCGACCTGTGTAACCGTACCGGTATTTCCGGCCGTACGTTGCTGCTTGATGCGCTGCTGATTGCTTTAGGCCCCGGACAGCGGAACGCCATCTACGAAGCGCTTTTGCACAATGTCCACAATATCCGTCATGAAGAGGGCGTCATCGTCCACACGCGTAAGGAAGGGTTGATCGATCTCGTCTTGAGCGGGCTGGTCGATCCGAAGGCCGCGCTCTCTTACATCGAGGAATAGGGGCGGGCGATGCAGCAGTGGGTCGCCGAAATAGTCTTCGACACCACCTCGGGCCCGAAGCGCTCGACAGAGTCTTTTTATCTCCCGACGCAGGACGACGTGCGCGAAGCCATTTCAAAACGTGGCGGCTTCGTCCTGTCGATCCGTCCGCATGAACGCTCGCCGCTCGAACGCCTGCTCGCGCGCTCGAGTTACTGGCAGGTGCAGCTTTTGCGCGGGATTCAGTTCCGTTCCGTCGCGACGTCCTCGGGTGTCGCGCTGTGGAAAATCATTCAGGCCGAAACAAATCCGATGCGCCAGAATATTCTGGCGCCCGCGCGCGAGGCCCTGGCCCGCGGTCTGGGCGTGATCGACGCGCTCAAGGCGCTCAACATTTTCGATGCCGGCACGCTGGCCATTCTCGCGGCCAGCGAAAAGGCCAACAAACTCGAAGACGGCATTCCTCACGCCATACACTCCATCACCCAGAAACGTAAAAACGCCCGGGCCATCATGGGCACGATGGGCTGGCTGGCCTTTGACGTGATCACGATCGTGCAATCGTTGTTCTGGGGAAAGGACATGGTCCTCAACTGGTTTTCGAACAACAAACCAAGCGACGCGGCCGAAGCGGCGAAATTCGACAGCGTCGTGGGCAATCTGGCCCTGACATGGGACATCCTCATCTATTCCGCCTTCGCCATCGCGGGATTCATGGCATGGGCGGTTGTTTCGTTTTTTATGAATAAAGGGAAGAAAGACTGGCCGACCGCCCGTATCGTACGCAAAATCCCCCTGATTGGCGCGTATCTGCGCGATCTTGGCTTTGCCGACTCGATGGTGGCCTGTGCCCGCATGATTGGCGGCCTGGTGCCGATCAACATCGCCCTCAGACAGGCCTCGGAGGCCACCAGCACCCCGGAAGTCGCGAAATACTGGGAAACCGCGAACGTCGATCTGGAACGCGGGATCACGCTTGGCGCGGCTTTGGACCGGGAGCCTTTGACGTATAACGAACGTCTTGAGCTTGCAACCTTGTCGGACCTCGAACAAGTTGCTACCATCATGATGTCTATCGCTGAGATGCGGGCAAGTGCGGCCAAAACCAAGCACGCGCTGATCGTCTGGCTCGCATTCGCACTAACCGGGGTCTATCTAGCAATCGCATTTGGTAGCGCCATCTACGCACTGACCGTGATGAATATGAGCATGGACAGTATGATGGGCGGCCTGATGTCGGGGGGAGTATAGTGGCTATTTTTTCATCCAAGGACAAAGACGTTACCGAGCGCGGCAAAGTCAGCGCCGATCGTCGTCTGTCGCAAGGGGTGTCCCGTCAGCAGCCCGGCCTCGCCGAGAAAATCGCCGGCGAAACCAAATCCTATGTGGGGACGCTTCATCCGCATTTGCCGATGGAACTGATCGGCGGCGCGATTCCTTACGTTCCCGGCAGCGAGGAAGAGGCCGTGTGGAACGCCGCGTCCCAGGCCTGCGGCACGGAAAAAGTTCACTTCGTCTATTCGACCGAAGGCGGCCGGTGCTGGTATCTTGCCTGTCCTTCCGCTTCCATGGCGTCCGATCCTGACAGCTGGTGTCCGCTGGCCGCCGCGCTCCCGGGAAAAAGCGAGTTCTGGGATAAGGAAACGGTTTATATCTATGAACAGGAAGGTTTCGCTTCCGCCCTGCGCTGGGATCCGGATACGGGCCGCATGCAGGTATTTCTTGGCGCGGCGCGTACCCTGCTGCCGCGTATCCAGAGCATGGATGCCAACTTCGTGACGATCAATCCAGACGTGGCCGATGTTGTGCCGTGGCGCAACCGCATGCTGAGAACCGAGCTTCTTTCCCGCGCGGCGGCCCGCATGCTGCTGCTGGTCGGTATTGCCTTTAACCTGATTATCTTCGCGTTCATCGCGTTCCAGTTCATTCTGACCAATACGACCAAGCGTGACCTGGAGCGGGTGCACACGGAAACCGAACGGGCTTCGCAGCAGCTGACCATTCAGGCCTATAACGCCCTGCAATCCGATACGATCAAGCACATGGTCCGGGTGCAGGAATTATTAGACGAATTGAATACACTCGGCGGCACCCTCGTGAAATACGAGGTCAACGGCACCAATATCGTCTGGGAAGCCTTGGTCCCGCAGGCTTACACGAACTCCGTCGGCGGCACGAAAACCGACGTTGTTCCCGTCATGGAAAAAGACGGCCGCGCGCGGATCAAAGGGTATAAATAGCGCTTGGAATTCTATAAAATTTTAAGTAAATTCAATATGTTCGATTAATCCCGCTTTAAGCATTTTTCGCTAAAATTTTAACTATATCGACGGGTTACACACGGTTAGGAAAACCACAGTTGGATTTTAAGTTCGATACCGCTGGATTGAAAAAGCTCATGGATCCCAAATCCGCGGGCGACCTCAACGTTTTCCTTGAAAAACTGCCGCAAAATGCTGGTCAGACCGTTCTGATCGCCGCCGGGATCGCGTGGGCCATGGCCGCGGCCAGCGGCCTGTATGCCTCCGTTGAGGCCAAAGCGCTTATTCAGATGCGCGAACAGCTCAAGGAAACCAAGGCGCTGCAGCCAAGCGTGCCGAAAATCGCCGACGTTCCCATCGGGAAAGAAGAGGTGGAGGCTTTCGCCAAACAGATGCAGGCCACGTATCGCGGTCTGGATATCAAGGCAAATGGCCCGACAATCACAATTACGGCGCAGACAACCGCCCGTTTCACGGAGTTTCGCGAAGCGGTGGGCCACGTTCAAAACGGGGGGTCCGGCTGGCGCGTAACGATGGAAAAACTCTGCGTTGGACGGGAATGCGATAAGGTGAAACTTGCCGCAGCCTTGAAAATCAACAAAGTTTCTGTGGAAAAGGCGGGCTAAGTATTCCCACGGATTGACGCATTATTTGAAACACTTAGAATTCAGTAAGTTAATTGTTCGGAGGAACTAGGAAATGAATAACAACCAGAAAAGACAGAATGAAAGCGGTAACGTCCTCTTTCTTATTCTGATCGCGGTGGCGCTGTTCGCGGCACTCTCTTATGCCGTAACACAGTCGACCCGCTCCGGCTCCGGTACGACGGAACGTGAAACGGTTCTTCTGAACAGCGCGGGTCTCACGCAATACCCGACGACGCTGCGTACGGCCGTCGTTCGTATGATCCTTGCCGGTTTCGACATCGGCGAAATCGGGTTTGATTCTCCGACGGCGCCGAGCTTCGGCGGTGTGTCGGCGCGTAACCAGGTCTTCCACCCGCAAGGGGGCGGTGCCGTATTCCAGGACGCACCGCTTGAAGTCATGGCCGCCAATCAACCGCCGACATGGTTCTACAACGGTAACTTTGAAGTCGCCGGTATCGGTCAGGATGACGAAGGTGGTAACGATCTTATTGCCTTCCTGCCTGGCGTAACGGTTGGTGTATGCCGCCGCCTTAACGAGGAACTCGGCGTTCGCACGATCGCCGCCACGCCGAACACCACGGGCGTTCCGGATTTCAACGGCGACAACAACCTGATCAGAGACACGCACATGTTGGGTGAGACATTCCTGACGGAAGCGGCTGCTGGTAATAGAATTTCCAACGTTTCAGGTGCCAACGATGACTTCCGTGGTCAGCCGGCGGCTTGCTTCCGTGACTCTGACATCATTGCTGGCGGCGGGTTCGTCTTCTACTCCGTCCTGCTCGAACGCTAGGGTTTAAGGCTGGCATCGCCAGAAATGAAATTAAAAAGCCCGGCTTTCTTTCCGAAGGCCGGGCTTTTTGTTATAATGGACAGGATATGATCGACACGACGCATTCCCAGCGCGGCAGCGCCCTTGTTTACATCCTCATCGCCATTGCGCTGCTTGCGGCGCTGACGGTGACGTTTATGGAACCCTCAAGCCAGCAGGCGACAGCGCAGAACACGTTCGAAACCGTTTCGGAAATGAACACTCAGGTTAACTTCATCCGCTCCGGTATTCAGGAATGCGTCCTGAATTATCCCGGCGGCGACAGCGGGCGTCTGGGTGCGGTGAATATTCCGTATCCATTCAATCCGACAAGCTCCTATCTTGCCAGCGCGGACACGGATGGCGATTTCGTGCGTAACATTCGCTGCCCCGGCAATCCCGGCAACAGCAACAACCACACCGATATTTTCTCCGGCGCATCGGGCAAATTCATGCCGCCGCCGCCGGGCTTCTTCGGCGACTGGTATTATTACAACGGTGAAGACGGCGTCTTCTTCTACACGGCAACGGACAAGACCGACGCTTTCCTGACCACCGCCCTGCAAAAGCTGGATGACCAGTTCGCCGAATGCGAAGCGGACGTGATTGACGCCACGGGCGGCACGGTTGAGCTGACAAGCACGGGGGGCGGTCCGCAATGTCTCGATGAAACAACCTGTTTCCGCGTTTGGATACTGACGCGTGCGTCGGCGGCGACCGCCTATAACGGCGATGCTGATTCCGACGAAGGGTCTTGTCCGTAGTTACAGTTTTTCAACGTCTTCTTTGACCCGGACAAATTCCGCCTGAACGGCAGGGACCAGTGCGCCGACATCTTTTTGCGCGGCGGCGTCGTCCTGAAGCTGCGCGGCCAGATTGCCCAGAACGTTCGCGCAGGCCGACCGCGCCGCGCCTTTAAGGCTGTGGGCGGCCTCGGACAGCGCTTTGTGATCGCGCGCCGCGTGGGCCGAGGCGATCTTTTCCATCACGCTGTCCGTCATTTCCACGAACATTTTCAGCATCTCGATCGCGTCGTCGTCGAACGCGCCCATCTGCGCGACCATGGCGTCCCGGTCGATAGCCGGCGGCATGTCGGGGGAGGGCGCAGCAGGTGAAACGGTCAGGAAAGCCGGTGCCGATTGCTCGGACAAATCCTCTTCCTCCTCCAGAAGCCCCCAGCGGATAAGAAGTCGCCGGAAATGCCCGAGCGATACGGGCTTCAGCAGGCATTCGTCGAATCCGTGGCTCATATACACCTGCCGCTGGGCCATCTGCACGTCGGCGGTCAGGGCGATGATCGGGAAATGGCGGCCCAGCTTTTCGTCGTCTTCGCGGATGGCTTTGACTACGGCGTATCCGTCCATTTCCGGCATGTGGAGATCGGTGAACAGAATGCCGTATTCGCCGCTGCGCACGGCGTCGAGCGCTTCCAGCCCGTTTTCGACGAAGCGCGCTTCCACACCCAGCACTTTCAACTGGCGCTGCAGAACATCGCGCACGCTCGCGGTATCTTCCGCGATAACAAGCTTGGTCGGCCCTGCGATTTCCATTTTTTCGACTTTGCTGGCCGCATCGCGCACCGCTTCACCAAGGCCCACACGGCTGGCGGGTTTGGTGATATACGGCACGCCCAGCGATTGCAGCGTATGCTGAAGACCGGCGTCGTTACGCACCGTATACATGATCAGCCCCATGAACGGCCGCAGCCCCATGATCTCGCGGATCAGGTCGACGCCCAGCCCGTCGGGCAAACCCTGGTCGATGATGCCGACATCGAACGGCCTGCGTTTGACAAGGTCCAGCGCCTCCGCATAAGTGGGGCAGCTTTCGACCGTGGCGCCCATCGACTTCAGCGATTTGACGATTTCCTTCGCGCCCATCGGGTGGTCTTCAACGGACAGAACCGAGATACCTTCCAGATTGGGAAGATTAAGAACGGAGGCGTTAATGTCGACTTCCTGCGTCGGGATTTCGAACCAGAAGGTAGATCCTTTGCCTTCCCTGCTTTCCACGCCGATCTTGCCGCCCATCATTTCAACCAGCTTTTTGCTGATCGACAGGCCCAGCCCCGTGCCGCCATATTTGCGCGACGTGGAATTGTCCGCCTGCACGAACGCCTGGAAAAGGCGCCCGCAGACTTCCTGATTCATGCCGATGCCGGTATCGACGATTTCAAAACGCAGGCCGAGGCTGCGCTCCGGCGGGTTGATGGCGCGGATCTGTCGCGATACGCGGATGGTGATCGACCCTTCCTGCGTGAATTTCATCGCATTGCCCATCAAATTCATGATGATCTGGCGCAGCCGTTTGGGGTCGCCGACGATGACGAACGGCACATCCGGCGCTATGTCGTCTTTCAGCTCGATATCCTTTCCCTGCACCTTGACCTCAAGCGCCTCAAGGATGCCGCGCGCCAGCGTGCGCACCGGCACCTCGAACAGATCGAGATCCATCTGGTCCGCATCCATCTTCGCGAAGTCGAGAACGTCGTCGAGAATTTCGAGAAGCCCGCTGGCCGATCCTTTGGCCGTGCGCGTCATGGTCAGGATATCGGCGGGCGGTTTCTCCTGTTCGATTAGTTCCAAAAGCCCATACACCGATTGCATCGGCGTGCGAATTTCATGGCTGATCGTGGCGAGAAAGTTGGATCGCTGCACGGCGAGGGCGTCGGCCTGCTCCGCGGCGTCTTTCAGTTTGCGCTCCATGGCCTTGCTGGCGGAAATATCCGTGACCCAGAGAATATGCGCGTCCTCGTCTGCGAACTGCGTCTGGGTAATGGAAAACAATGTCCAGCGCGGGCCGAGTTGTAGCGTGCCTTCGGTGGGCGGCGTCGGGCTTTTGAGTTTTTTGGCCAGCGGTTCGATATCGTCGCCCGACCATGCATCCTCAAGGGTCCGGCCCTGCATATCGTCCCCGAACAGGTCGGTCATCATCCGGTTGTGGTACAGGATCGTCAGGTCCTGGCGGCTGGCGCGCACGATGCACACGCCGATGGGCATGGAATCGT
The DNA here is from genome assembly GCA_964409255.1 of uncultured Pseudobdellovibrionaceae bacterium. Taxonomy (GTDB): domain Bacteria; phylum Pseudomonadota; class Alphaproteobacteria; order Micavibrionales; family Micavibrionaceae; genus CAYPCP01. The sequence goes on along the minus strand of CAYPCP010000035.1, from coordinate 2,058 downwards.
AAAGGGCGGTCGGCGGGGGCGGGACGGCGGTCATCGGGGGCAGGATATCAAGAAAACTGTTGTGTTACAGGCCGGATTCATCTTATCACAATTGGATACCTCTAACAGGCTCAAAATAAGGGAAAAACCATGGCGTATAAAGTGGCGGTCGTCGGCGCGACGGGGAATGTGGGACATGAAATCCTGTCCATCCTGCATGAACGTAATTTTCCGGTTTCGGATGTCGTGGCGCTGGCCTCTGAGCGTTCGGTCGGCAAGGAAGTTTCTTTCGGCGATCGGGACATCAAGGTGCAGGACCTCGCCAAGTTCGACTTCAAGGGCGTCGATATCGTCCTGTCCTCTCCGGGCGCCAAGGTATCCGAACAATATTCGCCGATCGCCGCAAAGGCGGGCGCGGTCGTCATCGACAATACCAGCCAGTTCCGCATGGACGAAGACGTCCCGCTGGTCGTGCCGGAGGTCAACGCGCATGATCTGTCATGGCATACCAAGCGTAACATCATCGCCAATCCGAACTGTTCGACCATCCAGATGGTCGTCGCGCTCAAGCCGCTGCACGATGTCGCGAAAATAAAACGCGTCGTCGTGTCGACGTATCAATCCGTTTCGGGTGCGGGGAAGGAAGCGATGGACGAACTGTTCAACCAGTCGCGCAAATTCTATATGACGGAAACGGTGGAGCCGAACAAGTTTCCCAAACAGATCGCTTTCAACGTCATTCCGCAGATCGACAAATTCATGGAAGACGACCGCACCAAGGAAGAATGGAAGATGACGGCCGAAACGAATAAAATCCTCGACCCGAACATCAAGGTCTGCGCGAACTGCGTGCGTGTTCCGGTGTTCATCGGCCATGCCGAAATGGTCAACGTGGAATTTGAAACGCCGATGTCGCCGGCCGAAGCCATGAAGCTTTGGAAAAAAGCGCCGGGCGTCACTGTCATCGATCTCGATTCCGATATGGGCTTTGTCACGCCCGCCGAAATCGCCGGTGAAGACGACGTTTTCGTCAGCCGCATCCGCGCGGATGACACGGTGGCGCACGGCCTGAATTTCTGGTGCGTGTCGGACAACCTTCGCAAAGGCGCGGCGCTCAACGCCGTGCAGATCGCCGAAGCGCTGACGCAAAGCTACATGAAAAAAGCGGCATAATATTCCATAAATATAGCCTGTTGCCGTAACCGCGCTCGCCTTTTTGCCGAATAATCCTATGTTCTATCATAGGAGACAGGCATGAAGCGGCGCGATTTCATCACCGGACTGGCCTTCGGGGCGTCGTTTCTGGCACTGTCCGGGAAAGGATGGGCCATGGATATATTCGCTAAAAAACAAGCCGGGAAACAGTTTCCCTTCCATCTCACCGATGAAGAATGGCGAAAACGCCTGACGCCGGACCAATACCGCGTCCTGCGCCAGGAAGGCACGGAAATGACGTGTTCCTCGCCCCTGCATAAGGAAGAGCGGGAGGGGGAATATTTCTGCGTCGGCTGCGGCACGCTGCTGTTTTCCAGCCGTCAGAAATTTATCAGCAAGTCTGGATGGCCGTCTTTTTGGGAACCGATCACGCCGGATGCCGTGGGTTCTTCGACCGATTACAAGCTCGGTTACCCGCGCACCGAAGTGCATTGCAACACCTGCGGATCGCATCTCGGCCATGTGTTCGAAGACGGTCCGCCGCCCACCGGTTTGCGTTATTGCATGAACGGGGTGGCGCTGGCTTTCGCACCTGATAATGACTCGCAATAATTACTCTGAATGCCGCCGAAAAAGGCGGCATTTTCCGTTTGAAATTCGGGGCTTGGCTTCTATGATAGGGCATCTGAATCAAATTGAGCGTTGCTCCCATGACTGACACAACCAAAAAAACATCCCGCCCCGACCGCCCGCTTTCGCCGCATCTTCAGGTCTATAACCTGCCGATGACGGCGCGCATGTCGATCACGCATCGCTTTACGGGCCTTGTCCTGTCGGGCGGTCTTGTGATTATTGCGGCGGTTCTCGTCACGGCGGCGTCCGCGCCGGATTACTACAATCTGCTGATGTCGTGGGCGGTGACGG
>CAYPCP010000034.1:0-17297 GCA_964409255.1 uncultured Pseudobdellovibrionaceae bacterium | reverse complement strand
AATCAACACGTTATCAAAAATATTTGGACTTTTAGGGGCCGGGTCTCTATATATTCGCCTGCTATTACCGAAATAGTCCATAAAGTAACCGGGGAATAAACGTAAGAAATGCCAGAGATTATCTTTAACGGCCCGGCGGGTCGCCTCGAAGCCCGTTACCATCATTCCAAGATCAAGAATGCGCCGCTGGCGCTCTGCCTGCACCCTCATCCGGAGCATGGCGGGACGATGAACAACAAAATCACCTATATGATGCATCAGGCCATGGTCCAGCGCGGCTTTTCGACGATGCGTTTCAACTTCCGCGGCGTCGGCCGCTCGCAGGGCGTCTTCGACCGCGGCGAGGGCGAGCTTTCGGATGCTGCCTGCGCGCTCGACTGGATGCAGGAGCTGAACCCGAACGCGCCGTATGTCTGGATCGCGGGCTTTCAGTTCGGCGCGTGGATCGGCATGCAGCTTCTGATGCGCCGCCCGGAAATTCAGGGTTTTATTTCAGTGGCCCCGCCATCGAACCTGTATGATTTCAGCTTCCTCGCGCCGTGCCCGTCATCGGGCCTGATCATCAACGGTTCCAAGGACGATATCGTCCCGGAAACGTCGGTCAAAGGACTGGTCGACAAGCTGCGCGCGCAAAAGGGGATCGAGATCGATTACCGCACCGTCGACGGCGCGAACCATTTCTTCCACGACAAGTGCGAAGCGCTCGTCACGCACATTCATGACCACATGAACAAAGCGGGCGGCGGCGTCGCCGTCGAAGTCAAGAAAATGAAAAAGGCCGCGTAACCACCGCAGCCTTTTTTTAAAAAGAGTTTCAAAAAGCGGCCGCTGTTCTAGGCCGCTTTTTTATGGCCGTCCTTCACGGCTTTCACGACCTCTTCGATATGGCCGGGCACGCTGACCTTGCGCCAGAGCGCGGCGATCTTCCCGTCTTCGTCGATCAGGAACGTGGCGCGGTCAATACCCATGTATTTACGGCCATACATGCTTTTTTCCATCCACGTGCCATAGCGTTCGCAGACATCGCCGTTTTCATCAGACGCGAGCGGGAATTTCAGCCCGTATTTTTCCTTGAACTTATCGTGTTTTTTCACGCTGTCCTTCGACACGCCGATCACGGCGCAATCCAGTTTCTCGAACGCCTTGATGTTCTCGGTAAAGGTGCAGGCTTCCTTGGTGCAGCCGGGCGTATCGTCCTTGGGGTAGAAATACAGGACCAGTTTGCGGCCCTTGTAATCGGAGAGCTTGACCGTGCCGCCGCCATCGGAGGGCAGGTTGAAATCGGGGGCCTTATCGCCCACGTTAAGTTCGGACATGACGTTTCCTTTCTGTTCACAAAAAGAATGTGTGGCGCCTTAAGATAATCAAGGTTTCGCCTGACAAAATTCAGAAAAACAAGTAACTTTAAGACGTTAACACCGTCCCGCCGGAGAAGCCAGACGTGAGTGCCGCTTTTTTTAAGATCACGAACCGCGCCCTGTCGATGATTTTCGAAGGGCTGGGGCTTGTGCTGCTCGTGCTGCTGCTCGGCGTCGTGGTGTTTTTGTGGAAGATCGCGCAAGGACCCGTGCGCCTCGATTTCGCCAAGGATTATATCGAAAGCGCGCTCAAGGACGAAGGCAACGGCTTCCATGTAAAAGTCGACACCGTTTCGCTGGAGTGGCCGGAATATAAGGGGCCGATCCTGCTGCGGCTCGACGAAGTCAAACTGTTCGAAAGAGACAATCCCAATCCGGCGCTGTCCGTGCATAAGGCAGGCGTCAGCGTGTCCTACCGTTATCTGCTGCTGGGGAAAATCCGCCCGGTCTCCCTGATCCTCGATCAGCCGTCCGTCACGCTGATCCGCCGCGGCAACGACATCCAGTTCTTCCTGCAGGATATCGAGGTCACGGAAGACGAGGAGCCGAGCGAGAATATCCGCGCCGAACTGGTGCGCATATTCGAAACCATCGCCGACCCGCAATTCCGCAAAGGCGCGATCCTCGAAGCGTTTCGCGTCGTGCGCATCCGCGATGCCAACGCGGTGGTGCGCGATTACGAACAGGGTTTTTCGTGGTATCTGACCGATCTCGATTTCGTGCTGCGCGAACGCAAGCAGGGCATCAGCGCGGTCATGAACCTCAACCTGTCCGACGAAGGCGACGTGCCCGCCAGCCTGCAGATCGCCATGACGTACGCGCGCGCCGAAAAGGCGTTCGCGATGACGGCGGAGATGCAGAACGTCAACCCGATCCTGTTTTCAAAGCTGATGCCGCAGAGCGCGGAGGAAGATACATACGATCTTCCGATCAGCGGGGCGATCCAGGCGGATTTCGACGGGGAATTGTTTCTCAAACAGGCGAATATAAACCTCAACATCCCCAAAGGCTCGATCGACATTCCCGAACAGTTCGACGCCCCGATTGAAATCAGCCAGCTGGATTTAAAAGCGTTTTACGAAGATGACGATGAAAGCTTCGTCATCGATACGATGAATTTCAAAATCAACGACACGCCGATGAGCGCGGCGGGAAAAGCCACCTTTGGCGACGATGGCAGCGTGACCGCGCCCGTGTCGCTGACGATTCCGTATGCCGAACTTTCGGCGGTGCCGCCGTTGTTCCCGGCCGTGGAAAAAGACGGCGACGCGGCGGAATGGCTGATCCACCGCATGTCGAAAGGATCGTTTTCGGACGTGACGGTCGGCACCGTTCTGGTGGCGAAAAAAGTGGCCAGCCCCGCCGCCGAGATTCCCGCCGACGTCGATCCGCAGGCGCACAAGGAAGGCACCGTGCCGGAAACGCCGGCGCAGGCGCTTGAGGCGCCCGACCGCAACGAAGCGGAAGATGACGATATACTGGCCCCCATTCCGGCGGAGCATTGGGAAATCGGGACGACCGAAACGAAACTGGCGTTCGCGTTCAAGGATATGGACGTCAATTACACGGACGGCCTGATGCCGGCCACGAACGCATCGGGCAAAGGCACGATGGATTTTGCCGCCGAGCGCCTGGAGATTGACGGGATCGCGACCGTCGGCGATATCCAGAGCACGCGCGCCCATCTTCTGTTCACCGATATCATGGTGTCGGGCGGCGGATACGCGCAGATCGATTTCGACGCGACCGGCCCGGTATCGACGGCGTTCGCCTATGTCTCCGCCGAGCAGATCGGTTTCGGCGAGAATCTGGGGTTCGACCCGAAAGGCATGAAGGGCACGATCGACATGAAGGTCAATATCGCGCTGCCGACCAAGAAAGACATGAAAAAAGAAGAGGTGAAGGTCAAGATTGACGGCACCCTTAAAGACATCACGGTGCCGAAGGTGGTGGAGGGGCTGGACCTCACCGGCGGGCCGTACGCGCTCAATGTCGATGCGGGATTTTTCACCGTGAAGGGCAGCGGGCAGTTGGCGGGGCGGGCGATCACGCTCGACTGGAAACAGTTTTTCAGCGCGGCGGGCAACCCATACGAAGCGCAGATCAAGGCGCAGCTGGGCGCGGATGCGGAACTGCGCAAGCATTTCGGTATCGAGCTGGAGGAGTATATAAGCGGCACCATGCCGGTCGATCTCGTCTACACCGACAAGGGCGACAATACATCCGACATCGTGATCAACGGCAATCTCGCCCCGATGCAATTGCACGTCGATGCCTTTCAATACAACAAGGCGGTCGGCGTTGAAGGCGCGCTCAATCTGACGGCGCATCTGGCGCAGGGAAATCTCAAAGAGATTTCCGCGCTTAAACTCAACACCAAAGACTTCACGGTGAATAACGGGCGTCTGGCGTTCGGGCCGCGCGGCGGAAAGAAAACCGACCTGATCGGCGGGGTTCTGCCGGACGCGGCGATTGGCCGCACCAAAATGGCGGCGGAGTTTGAAATCACGCAGCAGAACATCTTGAAAGTATCGGCGAAGGGGCCGGTGCTTGATGCCATGCCGTTCAAAAAGCCCGCGGATGACGGCGCGCCGACGGTGGCGGCGAAGAAAAAGCAGCTGATGATGATTTCGGCGACCGCCGATACGCTGATCACGGGCGAGGGCGACCGCGCGATCCGGAACGCAAAGCTGTATCTTGAAACCAACGATCAGGGCGATATCACGCGCATCGAAATGGACGGCGTGGCCGGGCAGGGCGAGGTTTATGTGCGCTTCAAGCCCGATGCGGCGGGCAAGCGTAATTTCCGCATGGAAGCGGCGGATGCCGGGGCGTTCATGTATGCCACGGAACTCTACGACAATATCCGCGGCGGGCGCATCCTGATTTACGGGGAGCCGCAGGGGCATCTGTATGGCGACTTGATGGGCGTCGCGCGGATCGAAAATTTCCGCGTCGTGGATGCGCCGGCGCTCGCGCAGCTCGTCAACGCGATGAGCCTTGTGGGCGTGGGCCAGCTTCTCAACAATCAGGGCCTGCCATTTACGAAACTGGAAGCCAATATCGAATGGCGCTTCCGCGAAGGCGGCAATCTTCTCGTCATGAAAGACGGGCGCACGTCGGGCACGTCGCTCGGCCTGACCTTTGAAGGCACGATGGATCAGGCGACCAAGCAGACGAACATCCAGGGGACCATCATCCCGATTTCGGAGATCAATTCTCTGCTGAAAAATATCCCGCTGGTCGGCGATATCCTGACCGGCGGGTCGGGCCTGATCGCGGCGACCTATACGATGAAGGGCCCCACGGAAAAACCCGTCGTGTCGGTGAACCCGCTGTCGGTTCTCGCGCCCGGCATCCTGCGCACCATCCTGTTCGAGGGCGGATACAAGAACACGATCCCGGACAGGGAAAAGTAGAATGTCAGAGTTTCAGAATCCCATGCTCTTTGAGATTCTGAGGTTCCGTTATTCTGAAACTCTGATCAGCGCGTGTTTCTTCTTCCCTGCCGACAGTTTGATATAGCCGTCGCCCGTCAGATCGTTTTCATTGGCGACCGCTTCGGTGTCGGCGATCGGCTCGTCGTTGCGGCGTGCGCCGCCGCCCTGGATCAAACGGCGGGCTTCGCCCTTCGATGACGCCAGGCCGGTCTGCACGAAGAGTTCGACCAGCGGAATGCCGGCGGAAAGAATATTGCGCGCGATGTCGATAGACGGCAGATCGTCCCCGACGCCGCCCTGTTCGAACACTTTCTGCGCGGTAGCGGCGGCTTCCAACGCAGCCGCTTCGCCGCGGCAGAGCTTGGTGGCTTCGTGCGCGAGAATCTTTTTCGCTTCGTTGATTTCGGAACCTTGCAGGGCGGCGAGGCGATTAACCTCATCCATCGGCAGCATCGTAAAGCGGCACAGCAGTGCGCGGACCATGGCGTCTTCCGCATTACGGAACCATTGCCAGTAATCGTAGGCAGAAAGCATTTTTGGCGACAGCCAGACGGCGCCGTTGACGGTCTTGCCCATTTTCTCGCCCGCCGGATTGAGCAGCAGGGGCGCGGTCAGGGCAAACAATTGCACATGATCCGATTTATGCGCGAGATCGACGCCGTTGATGATGTTGCCCCACTGATCGGAGCCGCCCATTTGCAGGATCGTGCCGTGATTGCGGTTGATCGCGAGGAAGTCATATCCCTGCATCACCATGTAATTGAATTCCAGAAGCGTCAGCGGGCTTTCGCGTTCCAGACGCGTCTTCACGCTGTCGAACGAAATCATGCGGTTGACCGTGAAGTAGCGGCCATAGTCGCGCAGGAAGTCGAGATATTTAAGCTCCGAAAGCCAGTCATCGTTATTGACCATCATGGCATCGGTCGGCCCGTCGCCGTATTTCAGGAACTGGGCAAAGCAATTGTCGCGGATGTTGACGAGGTTTTCGTTGATGATCTCATCCGTCATCAGGTTGCGGCTCTGGTCCTTAAAGGACGGGTCGCCGATTTTGGATGTGCCGCCGCCCATCAGGGTGATCGGCTTATGCCCCGTTTCCTGAAACCATTTCAGCATCATGATGCCGGTCAGATTGCCGACATGGAGCGATTTGGCGGTGGCGTCGAAACCGATATACGCGCTTTGCACCCCGCTCGCCAGTTTAGCGTCGAGGGCTTCGATGTCGCTGCACTGATTGATAAAACCGCGCTCGCTTAAAACATTTAAAAATTCAGATTTATGTGCCATAACAGTGTTCTACACCATGGGACAGGATAAAGTCTATACCGCTATCGGCCTTATGTCCGGCACATCGCTGGACGGGATCGATGCCGCCCTGATCGAAACGGACGGGCGCGACCACGCGAAACCATTGGATTTCGTGACAATTCCGTACACGCAGGAAGTCCGCGAACAGGTCCGCGCCGTTTTTGGCCGCACCGACCGCACCGCGCCGGACGTCAAGGCGGCGGAGAATATCCTGACGCGGGAGCATGCGATCGCGGTGGGCATGCTGCTCGATAAGGCCAAGCGCAAGGCGAAGGACATCGACCTGATCGGCTTTCACGGCCAGACGATTTATCACGCGCCGCGTGAAGGCATCACGGTGCAGATCGGCGATGGAAAATTGCTGGCGGCGGAAACCGGCATCGATGTCGTCGCGGATATGCGCGCCAACGATGTGAAACAGGGCGGCGAAGGCGCGCCGCTGGCGCCGCTGTATCATCAGGCACGCGTGCGCACCGGGAATAGCGCCCGCCCGGCGGTGATCTTGAATATCGGCGGCGTGGGCAATGTGACGTGGATCGGGGAGGGGAAGAACGATATCCTCGCTTTCGATACCGGGCCGGGCAATGCGTTGATGGACGATTGGGCGCAAAGACACACCGGCGCGCGTTACGATGAAGATGGAAAGCTTGCCGCATCCGGCGTTGTTATCGAAACGTTTTTAGATGTATGGATGGCGCATGAATATTTCAAACGCCAGCCGCCCAAATCGCTTGACCGCAATCAATGGGATATTGCCGATCTGGGCCGTCTTGTTGGTGATTTGAAACAGATACGTGTTGAAGACGGCGCAGCGACATTGCTGGAATTCACGGCGCAGAGCATCAAACGCGCCGTCGATTTCATGCCGCAAGAACCAAAACATTGGTATGTGTGCGGCGGGGGCCGCCATAACAAGGCGTTGATGAAGCGCCTGGCCGATATCCTGCCGGGACGTGTCGAAGGCGTCGATGCCATCGGATGGAACGGCGATGCGACCGAAGCGGAATGCTTTGCGTATCTGGGCGTGCGTTCGGCTTTACACCTGCCTTTAAGCCTGCCGTCAACGACGGGCGTCAAGGAACCAACAACCGGCGGCGTGAGATTTTCCGCATGACGATTATCAAGACAGCCAGTGCCGAGAGTATCAAGGATGCCGCAGAGCGTTTGCTCGGCGGCGATCTGGTCGCGATTCCGACGGAAACCGTATACGGCCTTGGCGCGAATGCGCTGGACGGAAAGGCGGTCGCAAAAATTTTCGAAGCGAAGAACAGGCCGTCGTTCAATCCGTTGATCGTGCATGTCGCAGACCGTCACGCGGCGGAAAAATACGCGGTGATGGATGACCGCGCCAAAGCCGTGGCCGCGCAATACTGGCCCGGCCCGCTGACATTGGTTCTGCCGCGAAGAATGGACAGCGGCATTTCCGATCTGGTCAGCGCGGGTCTGCCGACGATTGCGATCCGCGTGCCCGCGCACATGACCGCGCGGCAGTTGCTAAAGGCTGCCGATATTCCCGTCGCCGCGCCGAGCGCGAACGCATCGGGCGAGCCGAGCGCGACAACGCCGCAGCACGTCATCGACAGTCTGGGCGAACGCGTACCGTTTATTCTGGCCGACGGGCCGTGCAAGGTCGGGCTTGAATCGACCGTGCTGGATTTAACGGGCGACACACCCGCGATTTTGCGGCCCGGTGCGATCACCGCCGAGGATCTGGAACCTGTGCTGGGCCGTGTCGTGTATGAACATGGCGAGACGGAAAAACCGAAATCGCCGGGCCTGCTGCTCAAACATTACGCGCCCAGCGTGCCGGTGCGGCTGCGCGCCGTGGATGTCGCGCCGGGCGAAGCGCTGCTTGCGTTTGGGCCGACGCGTTTCATGGGCGTGCGCGGGGGCGGGTTCGCCAAGGATATGCCGGAGGATTCATTCCGCAATCTAAGCGAAGGCGGCGATCTGCACGAAGCGGCGGCGAATTTGTTTTCTTATCTGCGCGCGCTCGACAAGCCGCATCACAGCGCGATTGCCGTCATGGATATTCCGAAGACGGGCGTGGGGCTTGCGATCATCGACCGTTTAGAGCGCGCCGCGCGCGGGCGATAGTTCAAAACAGCAAAAGGCCCGCTTGTGACGGGCCTTCGGGCGTTTGGGGGAGCTTCCCCTCGAGCCTCAGCGCCGCAGGAGAGGGGTTGCGGCGCTGGGTCTTCTTCATACAGAAGTCTGTCCGTTAGCGGGGGAACAGCCCCAGCATCATGGCAGCCCAGAAAAAGCCGCCGGTGCCGCCGGGTGTTGCCACCCGACGCAGGGCCTTGCCAAGGTCCCCTGCCATTTGTCTCCCATCCGGCCTCCCGGCTGCACTCGCCGTTGTGCCGTGGCTACGATCGAATTCGACCGCAACCGGTTGAGTTTTTCCCAACATAAGCATCTCCCTGATACTTAAGAGTTTAAGTTCTTTTTATTATCGTTACCCTTAACCTAAGACAAAAACGCATGGCTGTCAACAACAATCTGCATGAATCGTAAGTATAAAATTATCTATTGTTGATCTATAGTATGACTATAGTAATCACTGTAATAAATATAAGTATTTCTACTTGATTTATTGTATTCGCAGAAGAATTTATACATGATCAGACAAAATCTGTTCATGAACGCAGTAATCGCCCCGCGCACCCCAAGACGAGGTTCGCAAGGCCATGAATTTGTTTGGATTTTAAGAGTTGTAGTTGCCGAAATAGAGCAGGTCTTCCGCGCGCAGCACGGAATGCCCGTACATATTTTGCGGGATCGCACCGCGGGCGGCGAAGTTTTGCGTGGCCGGGCGCTGCTGGATTCGCGGCACCTGATCTTCGGACAGCATCGCGGCAAGGCTGCGCGTGGTGCGGACCGAGGAAAGATAGACCGGCTCGTCGAAACGGGCAGGGGCCGCATAGGCGTTGTACGGTTTTGCCTGTTGTTTGGGCGCCGCCGCCACCTGTTCCAGCGTATCGCTCGCCGAAGCGGACGCGACGAGCTGGTTCGACGAGGCGGACGCGTCGAATTTACCGTCGAAGAAATTATAGATCTGCTGCAGCGTGCGCGGCTCACCCGTGCGGGAATCGAAGAAAACGCCGCGATTGGCGCGTGCTTCGCGCGGGAAGATATCGACGCCGCGCGAAAGCGGGTTGGCGTCGAGTTCTTTGAGGAACGCGGACGCGCCGCCGGCGCCCATGAAATGCGCGAAATAAAGCTCCGTCTTGCCGATATCGCCGTTATAGGTGCGTTCCAGCTGCGCTTTGTTCTGGGCGGCAAATTCGGCCGCCATGTAGGACGCCATTTCCGGGTCCTTGCGCAGTTCGAGAATTTCCTTGCGCATGCCGCGATCGGCGACGCGGCCCTGATTGTCGATTTTATCGGCCAGTTCGCCCATGCCGTATTTATGGCCGTGGTTTTTCACCATGGTCATCCATGTGCTTTCAATAAACTGGAAGAGGCCCGTCGCGGACGAGGTCTTGGCCTTCGCCTGGGTGTCAAAGCTGCTCTCGGCGGCGGCATTTTCCAGCAGGTAGGCAAAATCGACCCCCGTGCGGACAGCGGCATTTTTGATTGCCTGGACCACGCGCTGGGGCGCGTTGGCCGCGAGATTGGCTAAACTATTGTTCTGAAACATATTTCCCTGAATGCTCATAGCAACCGTGCTCCTTATTACCCTTTCCTCATTTCAAGACCCGTGCCAGTTTGGCCTTTACCCGCAGGCGCGGTATTCTAGAAGGCAGAATCAACCCGCCTTCCCAAGAGTATTCCCCCGTGCCCCAGTATCACCCGCCCCTCGACCATATGCGTTTCATTCTGGAGTCCGTGTGCGGGCTGGACAGGCTGGCGGAACATCCCGATCTCGGCACGCTTGATGGCGATGTGGTCGCGGCCATTCTGGAACCGGCCGCGCAGCTGGCGAGCGAAGTGCTCGCGCCGCTCAACCATGCCGGCGATAAAAAGGGTGCGACATGGAAAGACGACAGCGTCACCGCCGCGCCGGGTTTCAAGGAAGCCTACGCGCAATACCGCGATGGCGGATGGAACGCCGTGCCGTTCGATGCCCATTTCGGCGGGCAGGGCTTGCCGTGGTGCATCGCCTTCGCCGTGCAGGAAATGTGGCAGGGCGCGAACATGGCGTTCGGCCTGTGCCCCTTGCTCAACCAGGGCGCGGTCGAGGCGATCGAAGCGCATGGCAGCGACGAACAAAAAGCGACGTATCTTGAGAAGCTGATCGCCGGTCAATGGACCGGCACGATGAATTTGACGGAGCCGCAGGCCGGATCGGATCTTGCCGCCGTGCGCGCCAAAGCGGTCAAACAGGAAGACGGCACCTATAAAATCAGCGGCCAGAAAATTTTCATCACCTATGGCGAACATGACATGGCGGAAAACATCATCCACCTTGTCCTTGCCCGCACGCCGGACGCGCCGGAAGGCGTGAAAGGCATTTCGCTGTTCATCGTGCCGAAGTTTTTACAGGACGGCACGCGCAACGATGTGACATGCACGGGGATCGAACATAAGCTCGGCATTCATGCGTCCCCGACCTGCACGATGCAGTTCGGCGACAAGGGCGGCGCGACGGGTTATCTGATCGGCGCGGAAAACGACGGCCTGAAATACATGTTCACGATGATGAACAACGCGCGCCTGTCGGTCGGATTGCAGGGCGTGGCGATTGCCGAAGCCGCGTATCAGCACGCGCTGGCCTATGCGCAGGACCGCGTGCAGGGTACGTCGATGACGGACAAGAATAAACGCGTGGCGATTGCCGAACATGCGGATGTCAAACGCATGCTGCTGACCATGAAGGCGCTGACGCGCGCGGGCCGGGCGCTGACATACGAAGCGGCGCTCTCCCTTGATCTGGCGCGCGCGGGCGATCCGGCGGCGCAGGCGAAAGTCGATCTGCTGACCCCGATCGTCAAGGCATGGTGCACGGATATCGCGCAGGACGTCACGTCTCTGGGCGTGCAGGTGCATGGCGGCATGGGGTTCATCGAGGAAACGGGCGCCGCGCAGTTTTACCGCGACGCGCGTATTTTGCCGATTTACGAGGGCACGAACGGCATTCAGGCCGCCGATCTGGTCTTCCGCAAGATCATGCGCGACAAGGGCGCATCGGCGACGGCATGGATCGGCGAGGCCGAAACATTGGCCGGCGCGTTAACATCGGCGCCGGGCGACGACATGGAAGCGATCGCGCAGCATATCAAGGCTGTGCTGATGCCGTTGAAACAGGCGCTTTTATCTTTGGCGAACAAAGAGGCGGACGGGGCGGCAGCGGCATCGACGCCGCTGCTCAAGGCGTTCGGCATCCTGTCGGGCGGGGTCATGATGGCGCGCAGCGCGCTGGCCGCGCAGGCGGCGCTGGCCGAACGCGGAAACGACCCGGCATTTCTCGACGATGTGATCGTCACGGCGCGTTTTTATGCGGAGAATATCCTGCCGTTAGGCATCGCGCAGGCGCAGATCGCGCAGGGCGACCAGAAAACCGTCACCAGCTCCCGTTTTTAATCAACGGCCACGTACGGCGGGATTGTTGTTTGCGTCCCGCTGCCGGCACGCGAGCATGGCGTTGGAATGCACCTTGACGATGTAATTGCGGTTGAGGCGCGGCCGCTGGGTGAAATCATTCGCGACCTTGTTCCCGACGCAGGAGCAATATTGTTCGTTGTCCGGCGCGTATTCACGGGCGAAGCGCGTTGTTTCCATGCAGTTTTCATAGGCATAGCCGGCGAGATCGACGCTGTTGCTGCAGCGCGCGTTCTTGCCGTGGACGATGCCGTCGACAAGTTCTTCCTGCGGGGCGACGCTGCCGTATTTCTCGCGCAGCTGCAGGAAGCTGCCCGCGACGCACTGGCAGTCGAAATAGAGTTTCTGGAACACGTTTGAATCGCAGGTGTCGAAAACATACTGCGCTTCTTCGATGACTTCGTCGGGCGTCTGCACGCCGTCGTCGAGCATGAAGTAGTAACTGTCCTTGATCTGCGCGTGGGCAGGGACGGAAAAGAGAAGGGCGGCAAGAAAAAGCGCGGCATATTTCATGCGAGCATTTTATCACAAGGCAGGGGAAATGAAAAAAGGCGGCTTCTATGCAAGCCGCCTTTTTCGATATTCTTTTGCCGGTTAAGCGGCTTTGCCGCCTTTGATCTTTTTCCAGAGGCCCTGGAAGTCGAGGGCGGCAGCGGGGGCTTTGGCCGGTGCGGCGCCCGGCTGTTGTTGCGCGGCCTGCTGCTGTTGCTGCTGGATCGCCTGCGATTGCGCGGGCTGGGTGATCGGGTGGCGCGGGGCCGGGTTTTCGTTCTGGCCGTTCATGCGGCGGGAACGTTCGGCGATGGCGCGTTCACGTTGCTGCTTGGCGCGTTCATCGCGTTCACGCAGCTGTTCTTTCAGCTCTTCGGCCTGTTGCTGGCTGTACTGGCTGGTGATCAGGACCTGCTGGGCCTGACGCTGCCACTGGTCGCGCTGGCCTTTGACGTCTTCAAGCTGTTCGTCGCGGATCTCAAGCTGATCCTCAAGCGCCTTGATGCGCATTTTCATGCGTTCCATCTCGATCAGGTCGGCGGCGCGTTTCAGCTCGGCTTCGACATTGCCGTTACCGCCTTCGTCATTTGACGATGCAGATGCCGTCCCGCCCTGCGGCGCGAGGCCGAAGACGCGGTCGAGTTCGGAGACGTCGATGATGCGGCGGTTATTGGCGTCCAGTTCAAACGACAGCTTGCCGCTGTTCATCGAGCGCTGGATCGTCGATTTGGATCGACCGGTCAGTTCTGCGGCGCGTTGCGCCCCCACTTTGGCCATGGCTTCCTCACACTAACTAAAGGTTACTATTTTCCCTATTGTTTATTTTCCATACGCCGATTCAACAGGCGCGTCAATCTTTGCCACTGCGCGCCCGAAAAAAGATGGGCATAAAGGAACGGCAGCCAGCCTTTTTGGCGCCATTCCAGGAAGGTGGCGTCCGGCAGCTCGGCCAGTTTCTTCTCATCCACGATGCGGAAACCGGCAAAGTTAATGCGCTTGCCGCCACCGATATTGATCTCGGCCTGACGGTCGACCAGAACGCCCGCCGCGACCAGCGCCTTGCCGAATTCGGCCGTGTGGACCGCCGCGGCATGGTAGGACTTGCAGAATTCCAGCGCGTTTTGCGACAGCTGGGTCGGCTTTTCTTCATCGTCGAAGAAACGCTGCTCGCCCTTGTCCTGAACCACGCCGTCGACCATGTCGACGCAGAGCGAAAGCTGATCCCCGCCCGGGATTTCGGAGAAGATGAACGGATAACGGCGGATATAGGCCGGAATATAGGTGTCCTGTTCCCATTCGCCCTTGGCGTTCACGAACAGGTTTTCATTGTCGCGCAGGCCGAGGATGGCGACCGGGGTCGCGTTGTCGTCCGGCGAAAAGGCGATCGGGTAGAAATGGCAGATCTGCGGCAGTTCGATCAGGTTGACCGGCACGGCGTTGACGCTGGTCGTGAAGCCGAAGCCGAAATCCTTGGCCATCGCGTGCTTCGTGTGGGCCTTGGCGTCCAGCGGCGTCGGCTTGCTGTAGAAAAGCGGCATCGGCGCGCCGCCGTTGCCATTGTTATCCTGTTGCTTCGCGCCGGACTGTTTGGTCGCCATGATCACTGTCTCCTGCCCCGCGGGGCTTTATAATCTGAATAAAAACAATGATATACTTAATCAAAATTACCCCCCGAAGGCAAATGGTTTCCCGGCGCAGGCGCGGGCATGCCGGGCACGCCCCAAACCGGGGCCAACCCCCCGTACGGAAAAGCTTTTTTCTTTGACCGGAATCCGTTACGTTCCGCGGGAGATAACCATTTAAGAGGATTTTTCTATGCGCATTGGCGTGGTCGGTACGGGATATGTCGGTCTGGTGTCTGGAACCTGTTTTGCGGAATTCGGCGTGGACGTGGTCTGCGTCGACAAGGACGCGGGCAAGATCGACCGCCTGAAAAAGGGTGAGATTCCGATTTTCGAACCCGGCCTCGACGATCTGGTCGCCAAGCAGGTCAAGGCAGGCCGCCTGTCGTTCACGACCGACCTGAAGGAAGCCATGAAAGGCGCCGACGCTGTTTTCATCGCCGTCGGCACGCCCACCCGGGTGACGGACGGCCATGCGGACCTGACCTACGTTTTCGATGCGGCAAAGGAAATCGCGCGCCTGATAGAAAAATACACCGTGGTTGTCACCAAATCGACCGTCCCCGTCGGCACCGCGCGCGACGTTGAAAAAGTTATCCGCGAAGCGAACCCGAACGCGGATTTCGATGTCGTGTCGAACCCGGAATTCCTGCGCGAAGGCGCGGCCATCAACGACTTCATGCGCCCGGACCGCGTTGTCATCGGCACGGACTCGCCGCGCGCGATTGAGGTGATGAAACAGCTTTATCGCCCGCTGTACCTCAACGAAACGCCGATGGTGATTACGAACCCGGAAACGTCGGAGATTATCAAGTACGCGGCGAACGCCTTCCTCGCGACCAAGATCACCTTCATCAACGAAGTCGCCAATCTGTGCGAACAGGCGGGCGGCAACGTGCAGCATGTTGCAAAGGCGATGGGCCTCGATGGCCGCATCGGTTCCAAGTTCCTGAACGCCGGCCCCGGTTACGGCGGCTCATGCTTCCCGAAAGACACGCTGGCCTTTACGCAGACGGGCCGCAAGATGGGCGCGCCGCAGCGTCTGGTCGAAGCCGTCGTCGAAGTCAACGCCGACCGTCAGCAGCAGATGGCGCAGAAAGTCATGGCCGCGTGCGGCGGCGATGTAAAAGGCAAACGCATCGGTGTTCTCGGCATTGCCTTCAAACCGAACACCGATGACGTGCGCGAAGCGCCCTCGCTGGTGATCCTGCCGATCCTGCAGCAATTCGGGGCGACCATCGTCGCGCACGATCCGCAGGCCCGCCACGAAGCGGAAAAACACCTGAGCAATATCGAATGGAAAGACGATCCGTACGATGTGGCAAAGGACGCCGACGCGCTCGTCATCATCACCGAATGGAACGAATACCGCGCGCTGCACCTCGACAGGATCGGGGAAAGCATGAAAGAACGCCGCCTGATCGACCTGCGTAACATCTATAAGCCGGACGAAGCGCAGGCGCATGGTTTCCATTACGTGTCGATCGGCCGTTCGGAAATTGCGCCGGGCAAGAAAGTGTCGCTCAAGGCGGTATCGTAAATCATGTCGAAGCTTCTTCAGCATCCGGCGGCGCTGTGCAATATCGTGCGGCGCATCGCGCTGAACGCGGGCGATATCACGCTGAATTATTTCGATGAAAGCGGATTTGAAAACCCGGATGAAAAACCGGACGGCTCGCCCGTCACCGTCGCCGACCGCGAGGCCGAAGATTTTATCTGCAAGGCCTTGAACGAAAACGTCCCCGGCGTGCCCGTCATCAGCGAGGAAGCGGCATCGCGCGGGGAATGCCCGGCGTGCGAGGATGCCGATTATTTCTGGCTGGTCGATGCGTTGGACGGCACGCGCCAGTTTATCGCGGGCGACGAAGAATATAGCGTGAATATCGCGCTTATTCACAAGGGGGAACCGATCCTCGGCGTGATTTACGCGCCGGTGCTGGGGGAAATGTATTCCGGCCATGGCGAGGGCACGGCGCTGCGCTGGAACGAAGAAACCGACACCGAAAAACCCATCCGCGTGCGCACCCCGCGCCGCGAGGGCGTCACGGTGATGGTCAGCAAGCACGGCGACCTTACGCGCGTGGAAAAATTCCTGGAAGATTACAAGGTTGAAAAGATCATCCGCCGCGGATCGTCGTTAAAAATCTGCGCGATCGCGGCGGGGAAGGCGGATATGTATCCGCGCTTCGGCGAAACCCACCCATGGGACACGGCGGCGGGCCATGCGATTTTGAACGCCGCCGGGGGCCGTATCACCGATATGAACGGACAGGAACTGCGCTATAGCGGAAAATTGGGCGCGAACCCTGACTTTATCGCGAAGACGCCCTATCTCGATCCCGATGAAGAATAATTTCGATTTCGATCTGTTTGTGATCGGCGGCGGTTCCGGCGGCGTTCGTGCCGCACGTATCGCCGCGGGGCATGGCGCGCGCGTGGCGATCGCCGAAAAGAAATATTGGGGCGGCACGTGCGTCAATGTCGGCTGCGTTCCCAAAAAACTGATGACCTATGCGGCGTCTTACGCCGATCATTTCCAGGATGCAAAAGGCTATGGCTGGAGCGTCGGTGACACGTCGCATGACTGGGGCGCGTTTATCGCGGCGAAGGATGCGGAGATCAAACGTCTGAATGGTATTTACAGCACCATGCTGGAAAAATCGGGCGCGCAGACGATTTATGGTCACGCGAAAATCATCGGCCCGAATGAAGTTGATGTCGAAGGTAAACGCTATACCGCCCAATACATTGTTATCGCCACGGGCGGCACCCCGACGGTGCCGGATATGCAGGGCGCGCAGGCGAATGGCCTGACATCGGATGATATTTTCTTCCTGAAAGAACGCCCGAAAACATTATGCATCGTCGGCGCGGGGTATATCGGCGTGGAGTTTGCCGGGATTTTCGCCAAGCTGGGCACGAAGGTTACGCTGGTTCATCGCGGCGCGGTAATCCTCAATACGTCGTTCGACGACGAAGCGCGTCATTTCCTGCAGGATGAAATGGTGAAGCAGGGCATCGAATTTTCGTTCGAATGCCAGATTGAAAGCGTGGAAAAAACGGCAAAGGGCGTGCGCGTGTGCCGCACCAATTGCGCGCCGGTGGAATTCGATGCAATCCTGTTTGCGACGGGCCGCAGGGCGAATATCGAGGGCCTCGGTCTGGATGACGTCGGCGTGAAAACCGGCAGGAACGGCGTGGTCATCGTTGATAAGGATGATCGCACGAATATCCCGTCGATCTACGCGCTCGGCGATGCGACCAACCGCGTCGAACTGACACCTGTGGCGCTGGGTGAGGGGCATGCGCTGGCGGATCGCCTGTTCGGTAAAAAGAAGCGCCACATTTCGTACGAGAATATTCCCACGGCAGTCTTTTCCGCGCCGCCGATGGCGCAGGTCGGCCTGACGCAGGAAGCGGCGGAGGAGAAGCTGGGTAAGGTCGACATATATAAGTCGTCTTTCCGCCCGATGAAGCACATCCTCGCGGGACGGGATGAGAAGACCTTTATGAAGCTGATCGTTGACCCGAAAACC
>CAYPCP010000033.1:0-17313 GCA_964409255.1 uncultured Pseudobdellovibrionaceae bacterium | reverse complement strand
AAATCGCTCGCTGAAAAAAGCACGTTCATGGAAGTGTGCTATCTCCTGCTCAACGGCGAATTACCAAACCAGACCGAACTGGATGAGTTTATTAACAACATCACCTATCACACGATGGTGCATGATCAGATGAATTTCTTCTATCGCGGTTTCCGCCGCGACGCACACCCGATGGCGGTCATGTGCGGCGTGGTTGGCGCGATGTCGGCCTTCTATCATGACTCTCTCGACATTCACGATCCGCGTCAGCGCGAGATTTCCGCGCATCGCCTGATCGCGAAAATTCCGACACTGGCCGCCATGACGCTCAAATACGCCATCGGCCAGCCGTTCATGTATCCGCGCAACGACCTGACCTTCCCGGAAAATTTCCTCTATATGTGTTTCGGCGTCCCTGCCGAGCCGTACAAGGTTTCCCCGGTTCTGGCGAAGGCAATGGACCGCATCCTTATCCTCCACGCCGACCACGAACAGAACGCCTCGACCTCGACCGTGCGCCTTGCCGGTTCGTCTCAGGCCAATCCGTTCGCCTGTATCGCGGCGGGTATCGCGTCGCTCTGGGGCGCAAGCCACGGCGGCGCGAACCAGGAAGTGCTTCAGATGCTCGACCAGATCGGCTCCAAAGACCGTATTCCTGAATTCATCAAAAAAGCGAAGGATAAGTCCTATCCGTTCAGTCTTATGGGCTTCGGTCACCGCGTTTACAAAAACTTCGATCCGCGCGCGCAGGTTCTCAAGGCGTCGTGCGACGAGGTTCTCGATGAACTCGGCGTCAAGGACCCGCGCCTCGAACTCGCGCGTGAGCTGGAACGTATCGCGCTAGAAGACCCATACTTCGTGGACCGCAAATTGTTCCCGAACGTCGACTTCTACTCCGGCATTATCCTCAAAGCCATGGGCTTCCCCGTGTCGATGTTCACCGTTCTGTTCGCCGTATCGCGGACGGTCGGCTGGATCTCGCAATGGAAAGAAATGATGGAAGAGCCGGAACTGCGCATCGGCCGCCCGCGTCAGCTTTATATCGGTGAGCCGGAGCGCGCCTATGTGCCGATCAACAAACGTAAGGCGGCAAAATAATCGTTAAGGTCTGAACGACCGGATAAAGGCGGCGGCTTTCTCGGAAGGCGTCGCCTTTTCATTTTCACCGATACGCTTGGCAAATGCTTCAAAGGCGCTCATCTGTTTTTGCCGCAATGCCTCGTCCGTCAAAAGGCTGTACATCCCGGCGCTGATTTTTTCGACGCGGCAATCGTTCTGGATGAATTCCGGCACGATGGATTCCTGCAGGTGGATGTTCAAAAGATGCGCGTATTTGACCTTTACCAGATGTTTGGCCATTTCAAATGTCACCGGGTTCATCCGGTACGCGATCAGATGCGGGACCCGCGCCGCCGCCAGCTCAAGCCCCACTGTGCCCGACACCGCCAGCGCCGCGTCGCAGGCCGCGAACGCATCCCATTTTTCCGCAAGGTCGTCTGTGATCGTAATCGGCGCATCGAGGTCGGATAAAATTTCCGTGATGTGCGTCCGCAAATGCGGAAGCGTCGGCACGATAAACTGCGTGCCGCCCGGCAATGTCGCCATGACGTCACGGAATAATTGCCCATGCCGATTCAATTCCCCGCGGCGCGAGCCGAAAAATACGCCAACGGTCCGTGCCTCTTCGGGAATATGATGTGCCGCGCGAAAACGCTGCCCGTTGCCTTGGGCCGCGCCGCTTTCAACGACGGGATGCCCGACGGCGACGGCCTTCAAGCCTTCTTTTTCAAAATAGGGCGGCTCGAAATCGAAAAGGCAGATCAATCCGTCGAGGAATCGGGCGATTTTATGCGCCCGTCCCGCGCGCCATGCCCATACTGTCGGCGCGACGTAATGGATAAGTTTCGGCGCGTTCGCGCCCATCGAGGCGCGGACTTTCTTTTGCACGCGGAAACAAAAATCGGGGGAATCGATGCTGACCACGATGTCGGGGCGCGACAGTTCGATATACGCGGCGGTCCGGTCGATCAGGCCAAGGATTTTTTTAAGATTGGGCACCACTTCGACAATACCCATGACGGCGAGATCGTCGATCGGAAAAAGGCTTTGTAATCCTTCCGCTTCCATCTTCGCGCCGCCGACGCCGGTAATCGCCACATCCGGCTGTTCGCGCAGCGCCCGGATCAGGGACGCGCCCAGCGCATCGCCGGACGGTTCCCCTGCTATCAAACATACATGTAACGGCTTAGCCAACATTATCCCTGCCCAGTTTGATACCAACGACAAAAATGCTGTCTTGTTCCGCGCGGGCGCGCACCTCGTCTCGGTCGACGATGAAGGCGCTGCCCGCCTGAAGCGCGATACCCGCCATCTCTTTTTCGGCGCATATCGCCACTGTGTCCGGGCCGATCGTCGGCAAATCGATATCGCGATCCTGTTGCGGCTTGCATGTCTTGACGAGGATGGCGCCCGGCGCGCCATGCGCGCGCAAAAGCGCATCCGTTCCGTCGGGGCCTTCCTCGCCGATGATCCGGCCGTTTTTTACGATCACCGATTGCCCCCGGTCGTCGCTGCCCAGCGTTTGCGACGCGGCGATGCCGATGTCGATATCCTTCATCTGGTTCGTGTCGGGCGGCGGGCCGCCGATCAGCCCTTCGGTCATCATGATGTCGGGCAGGAAACGGTGCGCGCCGTGAACGGTGAATCCTTCCTTCTCCATCTGCCGGCGGATGGCCGTTAACAGGGAGTCGTCACCCAGCGCCGAAAATCCCACGCGCGTTAAAAACCGCGCCGCATAAAAATCCGGCCGCAGATCGAAGATCGACGGCTTTTTCACCGCGCCGATCATGACGATGTCGTGGAGGTTGTTTTCGCGCAGATAGCGGAACATATCGCCCGCCGCGCCGAGCCGCAAAACGACATGCGCGCGGTCTTTATACAGCCCCGGTTCAGCCTGACCTTTCAGCGCGATGATATGCGGCGTAATGCCGCTGCGAATGCATTGCTCGACAAGAAGCGCGGGAAGACGGCCCGCCCCGGCGATAATGGCTAGCGTGGAAGGTGATGGACCTAGGCCGCTTTGCGGTCTGGAAGGCATAATCCAAACCTTTCTTTTTCGCGCGCGAAGCGCAGGATGGCCGAGACCTGTTCATCCGCTGCATAGGTCTGCTCGAGGTGCGAGATGCGTTCTTCCATCGTGCCCGGTCCGTCGAAAAGCTCGTTGACCGCTTTCATGATGACCTTGATCTGGTCCTTGTTGAACCCGCCGCGCTCCAGCCCGACGAGGTTGAGGCCCGCGAGATGCGCACGCTCGCCTTTCACGCGGCCAAAGGGAATGACATCGCTTTCAACGCCCGACATGCCGCCGATAACCGCGTAAGAACCGATGCGCACGAATTGATGCACGGCGGACAGGCCGCCGAGAAGAACATAGTCGCCGACCTTCACGTGGCCCGCGAGCGTGGCGTTGTTCGCCATGATGACATGATGGCCCAGCTGGCAATCATGCGCGACATGCGTGGCCACCATCAAAAGACAGTTATCGCCGACGACGGTTTTCATCCCGCCGCCTTCGGTGCCGGGGTTGAGTGTCGCGTGTTCGCGGATGACGCAATTCTTGCCGATGATCAGTTCGGAAGGCTCGCCATGGTATTTCAGATCCTGCGGCGCATGGCCGACGGACGCGAACGGAAAAATCGTTGTGCCCTCGCCCACCGTTGTGCGGCCTTCGACCACGACATGCGATTTCAGCGTGACGCGGTCGCCCAGGACGACGTCGGCACCGACGACGCTGAACGGGCCGATGGAAACGTCTTTGCCCAGTTTGGCCTTGGGGGCGACGATGGCGGTCGGATGTATCATGGTCATAATGTAAGGTGTAAAGGCGGGCCTTCCAACCCACAAGTCACAGAGTTTTTCAGGGTGTTACAGCGGCGGCGGCCTTAGGCACCGGCGGTTTTGTCCATGATCATGGCGCTGAAGACGGCTTCGGCGTGAACAACGCCGCCGACCTTCGCCTCGCCCGAAAATTTCCAGACATTCTTGCGGTTCTGGATCTTCGTGACATGGATATGAATCGCATCGCCCGGGGTGACAGGCTTGCGGAACTTCGCTTCCTCGATCGACATGAAATAAACGATCTTGCCCTTGGCTTCCTCGCCGAGGGTTTTGACCACAAGGATGGCCGACGTCTGCGCCATCGCCTCGACGATCAGCACGCCCGGCATGACGGGCAGGCCGGGGAAATGCCCCTGGAAATGCGGCTCGTTGAACGTGACGTTCTTGAGGCCGACCGCGCTTTCACCCGGAACGAATTCCAGCAGCCGGTCCACCAGAAGGATCGGGTAGCGATGGGGGATCATCGCCATGATTTCATTGATGTCGCAATGTGTGTCGCTCATAACCATTGTTTTTATTCGCTTTTTTGCGGTTTCGTCAAACGTTTTAACGCGACGACCTGACGCATGAATTCCTTGACCGGCACCGCCGGCGCGCCAAGCTGTTCTTCCCCGGCGGGAACGTCGCGCATCACGCCCGCTTTCGCGCCGATTCTGGCGCCCATGCCGATGGTAAGATGGCCCGCGACTCCAGCCTGCGCCGCCAGAACGGCGTAATCTTCAAGGACCGTGCTGCCCGCGACCCCCGACTGGGCGATCAGGATGCAGCCGCGGCCGATTTTTACGTTATGTCCAATCTGGACAAGGTTGTCGATCCACGTTCCCGCGCCGATCACCGTGTCCGGTCCGGCCCCGCGGTCGATACAGCTGTTGGCGCCGACTTCGACATGATCCTCGATAATGACGCGGCCCAGTTGCGG
This sequence comes from uncultured Pseudobdellovibrionaceae bacterium, assembly GCA_964409255.1. Lineage (GTDB taxonomy): Bacteria > Pseudomonadota > Alphaproteobacteria > Micavibrionales > Micavibrionaceae > CAYPCP01. Next base: position 12,518 of record CAYPCP010000033.1, on the reverse strand, counting down.
CACTTTGACGTGGCCTTTCGGGTCCGGCGCAAAACCGAAACCGTCCTGCCCCACGCGCGCGCCCGGGTACAGGCGCACCGCGTCGCCGATCACCGCATGGCTGACCGTGGCGTTCGCGCCGATGCGCGATTTTTTACCGACGACGACATTCGGGCCGATAACGGCGTTCGCTTCGATCCATGCGCCCTCGCCGATGGAGGCGCCCGGCCCGATAACGGCGCCGGGGTCGATAACCGCGCCCGCGCCGATGGTTGCCGTGCCGTCGACATGCGCGCCGGCGGCGATACGGGCCGCGGGAAAGGCATCGGGATAGAAAGCCTGCGCGATCAATGCATATGTTTTATACGGCGTGCCGGAGATCAGAAGCGCCATGCCCTTGGGCGCGAGGTCAGCCATTTTCGGCGCGACGACGCACGCGCCTGCCTTGCTGGCCGCGAATGAATCCTTGTAACGGATATTATCGAGGAAGGAAATTTCGTTGTCCCCCGCCCGGTCGAGCGGCGCGACATCCTGCACCGTCTTGTCCGCCGTGGCGGGATCGGCCAGCGTTGCGCCAGTCTTTTCCGCCAGCTGGCGGAGCGTGATGGGGGCGCTGCGGTTGAAGAAACGCGGGTCGGCCATCCGTTCCTCTAATTTACGGTCACGGGGATGGTTTTTATTTTGGCGTTCAGCTTCGCGAGAACCTGTTTGGTGATGTCGAGTTCTTTTTCGACAATCACAACGCTCTCCCGCAGCAGCACGGCCTGATACCCTTTTTCCTCGGCGACTTCAGCAGAGGCTTTCACGATCTCCCCGCGCAGTTCCTTCATCGCGGCGGAAATGCCCTTATCGAGGGCGGTGCGGCGCTGCTGGAACAGTTTGCGCGTCTCCAGAAGGCTGGATTCGAATGCCTGGCGTTCCTTGGCGAGCTGCTCGACGCTCATCTCGCCTTTTTTGCCGACGATGGATTTTTCTTTTTCGCCCAGTTCGGCTTCGCGTTTGGCGAATTCCTTCTGGAACTCCTCGCGCTTTTTGTTGAGCTGCGTCTGCATGCTTTTGCCGGCGTCCGATTCATTGATCAGCGCGTCGATATCGATGACCGCGATTTTCAGACCGTCGGCGGCGCGGGCGGGCATGGCCGTAAAAAGGACCAGCGCGAGCGCAGCGATGATGACGTGTTTTGCAAAGGCCATGGACCTTCCCTCCTGCTTATGTGAACAGCAGCAGATGTAGCAGATTAGAACCGCGTCCCAAAGCTAAATCGGAATACTTCCTTCTGGTCGTATTTCTCTTTCGCATACGGAACGGCGACGTCCACGCGGACGGGGCCCATCGGCGAACGCCACGACACGCCCAGACCCGCAGACGCGCGGATCGAGCTTTCATCGACGATGCCGACACCCGTGTCATCCAGATCCCACAAGGAACCGAAATCCGTGAAGGCGTGACCGGCGATCCCCATATCTTCCGGGAACCCGATCGGGAAGCTCAGCTCCGCCGAACCGCGATAGAAGAAGTTACCGCCGAGGGCGTCATCGGTCGTAATATCGCGCGGGCCGATACCGGAGCGTTCGAAGCCGCGCAGGTTGTTGCCGCCCAGATAGAAACGCTCGTTGATCTGAACGTCTTCGTCCGCGATCCCCTGAATGGCCCCGGCTTCGCCGAGGACGTTGAGGATGACCGACTTCTCATAGATCGGGTAGTAATAGGAACTGCCGAGCTTACCGGACACGTATTTCGCATCCCCGCCCAGACCGGCGCCTTCAAGATCGAGCCACGAATACAGGCCTTCCGTCGGGAACAGCGTGCTGTCGCGGTCGTCATAGGTCAGGCGTTGGGAAATGGCGGAGGTAATACGCTCCCCTTCCTGATCGCGCACGTAACGCGACGCGTTGGCTTTGACGTTGGTGATTTCGTTTTGCTCGAACGTGTAGCGCAGGGTCTGGCGCCATTTTTCCGACAGCGGATAGCCAAGGCGCAGCGAGCCCCCGGTCCGTTTCTGGTCGAACGAGCTTTCGTCCTGCAGGTCGCGCTGGATGTGGAACGCGTCCACCCCGGCCGACAGGTCGCGGTCGAGGAAGTACGGTTCGGTGAACGAACCTTCGAACTGCGTGCGTTCGCCGGCCAGCGTGGTGGCGAACAACAGGTCCTGGCCCTTGCCAAGGAAGTTACGCTCGCGGATGCGCAGGTCGGCCAACGGACCGTCGGCGGTCGAGAAACCGGCCCCGATCGACACTTCACCCGTGGACATTTCCGTCACCTGGACGTCGATAACGGTTTTGTCCGGCGCGCTGCCCGGCATCGTCTTGATCATGACGGTTTCAAAGAAGTTCAGGTCGCGCAGGCGCTGTTCGGAACGCGCCAGTTTGGATTTGTTGAACGGGTCGCCTTCGGACAGAAGGAATTCGCGGCGGATAACCTTGTCCGTCGTGCGGACGTTGCCGTGGATGTCGATACGCTCGACGAACACGCGTGGGGATTCGCCGATACGGAACGTGACATCGACCGTTTTTGCATCGCGGTTGCGTTTCAGGTCCGGCTTGATGTCGACGAAAGCATATTGCAGGTCGCCGAGTTTGTCGGTCATGCGGTCGATCGTGTATTGCGTCGAATCCGCGTCATACCACTGCCCCGGCAGGATCGAGACCACATCGCGCAGGACGTTCCCGTCGAAACCGCGCAGGTCGCTTTCGATGGCGATCTGGCCGATTTTGTAACGCGGGCCTTCGTCGATCGTGAAGGTCAGGTAGAAATCGTCCTGATCCTGCGACAGCTCGGCCTGCGAGGAAACGACGCGCATGTCGGCATAGCCTTCGGACAGATAGAATTTACGCAGCAGTTCCTCGTCATATTTCAGACGGTCCGGGTCATAACGGTCGTCGGAGGTCAGGAAATTGTACCAGCGCTCCTCTTTCGTCGCGATGACGGCGGCCAGCGCGTCGTCACCATAGGAATCGTTCCCCACAAAACGGATGCCCTTGATCGTCGTGACATCGTTCTCGTCGATTTCAAAGACAAGGTTGACGCGGTTCTGGTCGAGCTTGATGGCCTTCGGCTCCACGCTCGCGGCGAAACGGCCCGAACGGCGGTAAACTTCGTAAATGCGCGCAACGTCGTTCTGCACTTTGGTGCGCGTGAAAACCTGGCGCGGGCGCAAGGAGATTTCGGCGAGAAGCTCGTTGTCCTCGATCTCGTCATTGCCTTCGAACGCGATCTGGTTGATGACCGGGTTCTCCACCACATCGACGAACAGGACGCCCCGCTCCTCGCGCAATTTCACGTCGGCGAAAAGACCGGTGGCGAAAAGATTTTTAAGGCCGCTGTTGAGAGACTCCTGCGTGAGCGGATCGCCCAGACGCATATCCAGATACGTCATGACCGTGGCCGGCTCGACCCTTTCGGTGCCGTTGACCCGGATCTCCCGCAGGCTTTCCTGCGCAGATGCCGGAGCGGCAAAACCAAGAACAAACAACGCAAGCGCGAGCAGCGCGGGCTTTAAATTTTTCATCTGGAGCATGCTTTTATTTAGAATATTTCAGGGCGGGAGACAACTTATACCGCAAGAAACTCACAGGATAAGCTGTATGATATCGTTTAAGTTCGCGAATATCATAATACCAACAAGAACCGCGAGCCCAAAGCGAAAAGCATAGTCCTGAATCTTTTCCGGAATCGGGGACCCCTTCACCGCTTCCACGGCATAGAACACAAGGTGTCCGCCATCGAGCATCGGGATCGGGAAAAGGTTAATAAGCCCCAGATTGATCGACAGAAGCGCGGTAAAGCTGATCAGGGCGATAATCCCCGCCTGCGCCATGTCCCCGGCGATCGCGCCGATACGGATAATGCCGCCCAGTTCCGTCGGGCTGCGCGTCCCGGTGAACATCTGGCCCAGCGCCGTCAGCGTGCCGACCGTGATGTTCCATGTTTCTTTAACGGACGTAACAAGACCGCCAACAAGGCCATGTTTTACGTAATCTTCTCCGATCTTTTCAGAGACGATCAGGACGTTCTTGTCCTTGCTCTCATCGTTCTCCCATGACTGCAGGTTCTTGGCCGGGTGGACGATCAGATTGTCCATCTTTTCGTCGGAACGCTTCAGCGTGATTTCGAATTCATGCCCCAGCAACGGGCGGATCGCCTTCTTGGCTTCATCGACGCTGTCGACTTTTTTGCCGTTCACGGACTGGATATTGTCGAGCATGATGCCGTTCGCCGGCCCGATAATGCCCAGAAGCCCGCGCGAATGTTCGAACCCGAAATGATCCGTGACGGTTTCCTTGATCGGCGTCGCGGTCAGGGTGACTTCCTTTTCGTTGCGCACGACGGTGAAATTCATCGGGCGGTCGAGCGCGATCATCACCTCGCGGCGGATATCTTCAAAACGCGTGATGTTCTTGCCGTCAATCGCCAGAACCTTGTCGTGCGGCTGGAACCCGGCCTTGTCGGCGGCGCTGCCCTCGATCACGGCGGACGCCATCGGCGGCGTTACCGGCTGGCCGTAGAAAATATACAGGCAGGACAGCACCAGAATGGCGAAAATGAAATTGATCGCCGGTCCCGCCAGAACGATGGCGGCGCGCTTGCCGACGGATTTTGCGAAGAATGCGCCGTCGCGCTCCTGCGCGGTCAAGGGACGGGCTGCGCCGTTTTCGACGACTTCCGCGGTGTGGCCTGCGGATGCCGGGTCCGTGTCGCCGAACATCTTCACGTACCCGCCCAGCGGGATCAGGGAAATTTTCCAGCGCGTGCCGTGCTTGTCGTTGAACCCGATCAGCTCCTTGCCGAAACCGATGGAGAAAGTTTCGATATGAACGCCGCAGATGCGCGCGACGATGTAGTGACCCCATTCATGTACGAAAACCAGAATGCTGAGGACGAGGACGAACGTCCCGCCGTAAAGCCATACGTTGCTGGCGATCAGGTTAACGAGGTCGAAAATGCTATTCATGAAACTTTCCTAACAGGTTGATTCTTGCCCACTATACAGGAACGTGCGGCCTCCCGCATGGATTGATCCAGCGCAAGGACGTCGTCCAGAGTGCCGACCGCCGGTAAAGTCTGTTCCAGCGTGGCCTTAACAACATTAACAATATCAAGATAGGCAATTTTATGGCTGAGAAAAGCCGCAACGGCGACTTCGTTGGCGGCGTTGAACGCGATGCGGGCGGCCAGGCCGGCTTTCAGGCAATCATACGCCAGGCCGATGGCCGGGAAGCGTTCATTATCCACCGGTTCGAACGTAAAGGTCCGCAATTGCGCAAGGTCGAGTTTCCGGCCCGGCGTCGGCATCCGCCGGGGCCACGCCAGCGTGTGGGCGATCGGCGTGCACATGTCCGACGCGCCAAGCTGCGCGAGGATCGACCCGTCCGCATATTCAACCATCGAATGCACCACCGACTGCGGATGGATCAGCACGTCGATTTTCTCCGCCGGAAGATCGAACAGCACATGCGCCTCGATCACCTCAAGCGCCTTGTTCATCATGGTCGCGCTGTCGATGGAAATCTTGTGACCCATGTTCCATGTCGGATGCGCCAATGCCTGTTGCGGCGTGACTGAATCCAGCGCGTCGAGCGGCGTTGCGCGGAACGGCCCGCCCGATGCGGTCAGGATGATTTTTTCAATCGCGTTTTTATTATCGCGCTCGAATACCTGAAAAATCGCGTTATGCTCGCTATCGACGGGCAGCAGCGTGGCCCCGGATTTTTTTGCGGCATCGATGACAAACGGCCCGGCGGACACAAGCGGTTCCTTATTGGCAATCGCAATCACGCCGCCGCGTTCGATCGCGCGCATAAGCGGCGGCAGGCCCGCCATGCCGACGATCGCCGCCATGGTCCACTCAACGGGTATGGCCGCGGCCTCGTTCAACGCAGCTTCCCCGGCTGAACAGAGAATGCTCGAACCGGCCAATGCTTCCTGCAGCGCTTCATAACATCCCTCGTCCGCGATGACGGCGCGTTTCGCGTTCAATCGTCTGGCGGCGGCGGCCAGGTCTTCCGCCTGCGTGTGGGCGGTGACGGCCTCAACGGAAAAATCCTGTGGCTGCGAGGCAATGACGTCCGCCGTGCTGCGGCCGATGGAGCCTGTGACGCCCAGAATGCTGACCGATTTCGTCATAGTAGCGCTCCGAACGATTTCAGCATGAAAAAGAACACCGGCACCGCGAGCAGCAATGAATCGATCCGGTCGAGCAATCCGCCATGCCCGGGAATAAGCTGGCTCATATCCTTCACCCCTGCCCGGCGCTTGAGTTTGGAAACAAGAAGATCGCCGAGCTGGCCGCTGATCGCGATCACGGTGCCATACACGATGTTTAACAATGCGCCGCCGTCATATTGCGGGCTAAGCATGTCCGCGCCAAAGAAAACAAGAATCGAACCTGCAATGGCGCCGCACAGTCCGGCCCATGTTTTATTGGGGCTGATCGATGGCGCCATTTTCGGGCCGCCAATCATGCGCCCCGCGGCGTAGCCGCCGATATCGCTCATCCATACGGCGCAGATCAGCATGACAACGGGTACAATCCCCTGATCGCGCAGCACGCCGAAACACGCCATCGCGAACGCGATGTATAAAATGCCGAAGATGGATACGGGAAGATCGACATCGGTTTTCTGCGCGACGCTTGTCCATTCATAAACGCCGATGGCAAACGCGACCAGAAGAAGTCCCCAGAAAGGCCAGCCGCCGAACCAGATCGCGGCGATAACGAGGGGCGCGAGCACGAGCGAGGAAAGAATACGCTGCGATAACGTGCTGAGCGCCATGGGTTACGCCTCGTTCACGGCGCCAAAGCGGCGGTCCCGGCCTGCGAATTCCTTGACGGCGGCCTCAAGATCGGCGCGCCCGAAATCCGGCCATAACGTGCCGGTGAAAATAAATTCGGTATAGGCGCATTGCCACAAAAGGAAATTGCTGATGCGCTGCTCGCCGCTCGTGCGGATCAGGATGTCCGGGTCCGGCAGGCCTGCCGTCATCATAAAGCCGGGAAAATATTCTTCTGCCGTTTTAAAATCCGGCGTGATGCCGTTATCGATCGCATGGCGCGCGTAATCCGCGGCCGCCTGAAGGATTTCGTTTCTGCCGCCGTAATTAAGCGCAATCGTCAGGTTGAGTTTCGTGTTGTCCTTGGTCAGGTCTTCGGCGTTCGCGATCAATTGCACGATATCGTCCGAAAGCTCCTTGCGCGACCCGATCACGCGCAGACGAACGCCGTTGGCATGCAGGTCCGCGGTTTCCGAGCGCAGGTACATGCGCAGAAGGCGCATCAGCTCCCCGATCTCTTCCGCCGGGCGTGACCAGTTTTCGGAAGAGAACCCGAACAGCGTGATGTACTGAATACCCATGTCGCCCGCTTCGCGCACGGTGCGCTTGCATGCCTCGATCCCCTGATGGTGGCCTGCCGTGCGCGGCAAACCGCGCGCGCGGGCCCAACGCCCGTTGCCGTCCATGATGATCGCGATGTGTTTCGGAAGGGCGGAATTTCCGAATTTCAGAATCTCAGAATTTTTATCGTTGTCTTTCATGATGCGCCAAATTCTGCTCCTCTGAGATTCCGTTTCTCAGGGATTCCGGTCGCTAGACCGTCATGATGTCCTTTTCTTTATCGCCCAGCATCTTGTCGATTTTGACGATGGCGGCGTCGGTCATCTTCTGGACCTCGTCGGACAGGCGTTTGATTTCGTCTTCCGATACTTCCTTGTCCATTTTCTTCAGCGCGTCCATGCCGTCGCGGCGGACGTTGCGGACGGCGACGCGGGCGGCTTCGGTATAGGTGCTGGCCACTTTCACCAGTTCCTTGCGGCGCGCCTCGTTCAGTTCCGGAATCGGCACGCGGATCAGGCTGCCTTCGGGCTGCGGGTTGAGGCCGAGGCCCGATTCACGAATGGCTTTTTCAACGGATTTGACCGCCGTCGCGTCCCATACGGTGACGGTCAGCATGCGCGGTTCCGGCACGCTGACGGAGCCGACCTGATTGAGCGGCATCTTGCTGCCGTAAATTTCAACCATGACCGGGTCGAGCATGCTGGTCGATGCGCGGCCCGTGCGCAGGCCCGCGAATTCGTTTTTCAGGTTTTCGACCGCGCCGTCCATGCGGCGGGAAATCTCGTTTTTATCAAATGCCATGATGTTCTCTCTTCCTTATCGATTTTCTTATTTTTCACGCACGACTGTGAATTTACCCTGCCCCGTTGCGGCCTGCGCAAAGCTGCCTTCTTCCTTCACCGAGAAGACGACAATCGGAATATTGTTTTCGCGCGCCAGCGAAATCGCGGTCGCGTCCATGACTTTCAGATCGCGGGTCAGCACGTCCATGTAGGTCAGCTCGTCATACCGCGTGGCGGACGGGTCTTTTTTCGGGTCGGCGGTGTAGACGCCATCGACCTTGGTGCCCTTGAACATGGCGTCGCAATTCATTTCCGATGCGCGCAGCGCCGCGGCGGTGTCGGTCGTGAAATACGGGTTGCCCGTGCCGGCGGCAAAAATAACGACGCGGCCTTTTTCCATGTGGCGCGTCGCTTTGCGGCGGATATAGGGTTCGCAGATTGCGGACATCGGGATCGCGGACATGACGCGCGTATCGACGCCGATCTGTTCCAGCGCGTTTTGAAGCGCCAGCGCGTTGATGACGATGCCCAGCATGCCCATGTAATCGGCGGTGGTGCGGTCCATTCCTTCGGCGGCGCCCGATACCCCGCGGAAGATGTTTCCGGCCCCGACGACGATACAGACTTCAACGCCGAGATCGACGACTTCCTTGATGTCGCGGGAAACGCGCTTGACCGTGGCGGAGTCGATGCCAAACTCGTTGGCGCCCATCAAAACCTCACCCGACATTTTCAGAAGAACGCGTTTATAGATCGGCTGGGCGACATTCTTCACGGCTGGCATGGTCATTTGGCTTTCTATCCCGTTGAAATACTTACGTGACGTTAATGTAATAACAGCCGCGCGGCAATGCAACGCGGCTGTCACTGTAATCCTTAAAAAACCTTAGCCGTTAACGACTTTGGCGACTTCCGCAGCGAAGTCCGTCTCTTCTTTCTCGATGCCTTCACCGAGCTGGAGGCGGCTGTAGCCAACGAGTTTCACCGGCGCGCCGACTTCCTTGGCAGCTTTTTCCAGAAGAGCTGTGATCTTGGTTTCGCCATCGATCACAAAGGTCTGTTCCAGAAGGCATACTTCCTCATAGAACTTGCGCATGCGGCCTTCGAGCATCTTTTCAACGATCTCTGCCGGTTTGCCTTCCGCTTTCACGGTGTCGGCGATAATGGCGCGTTCACGGGCCACTGCGGCCGGATCAACGTCATCGCGCGACAGATACTGCGGGAAGGCTGCCGCGACGTGCATCGCGATTTTCTTGCCGAGATCTTCGAGCTTGGCTTTATCGCCCGTGGATTCCAGCGCGACCAGAACGCCGATCTTGCCCAGACCCGGCGCGACCGCGTTGTGGACGTAACCGATAACCGTACCGTCCGAAACCGTCAGTTTCGCCATGCGGCGGATCGTCATGTTTTCGCCGATCTTGGCGATCAGGTCGGTCAGGTTTTCCGATACCGGCTTGCCGTTCAGCGACGCGGCCGTCAGTTCTTCCAGCGAAGAGGCTTTTGCCAGTGCCGTGTCGGCAACGCTGCGGACGAAATTCTGGAACTCCTCGTTACGGGCAACGAAGTCCGTTTCGGAGTTGATTTCGACCAGAACGCCCGTCTTGCCCTCGGATTTGAAAGCGACGAGGCCTTCGGCGGCCGTGCGGGACGATTTCTTCGCGGCTTTCGACAGGCCTTTTTTACGCAGCCAGTCAACCGACGCTTCGATGTCGCCCTTGTTTTCAACGAGGGCCGCTTTCGCGTCCATCATGCCCGCGCCTGTTTTCTCACGGAGCTCTTTTACCAATGCAGCAGTGATTTCTGCCATTTTCTTGATCCTCTTTGTTAAATCGTTCGATTAACCGGCAGATGCGGCTTTTTTCGTCGGTTCCGTGTCGGCTGCGGCACCTTCTTCGGCTGGCAGCGTGACTTTCACGTCAACGGCAGCGCCCTGGTCTTTGCCGCTGCGGCCCTGTTCTGCCTGCAGACCGTCAAGAACGGCTTCAGACACGAGGTCGCAGTACAGTTCGATGGCGCGCAGCGCGTCGTCGTTGCCCGGGATCGGGAACGTGACGCCATCCGGGTTTGCATTCGTGTCGAGGATGGCGAACACCGGGATGCCCAGCGTGTTGGCTTCATCAACAGCGATTTTTTCTTTCGGAACATCGATGATGAACAGCGCGTCCGGCTGGCCGCCCATGTCCTTGATCCCGCCGAGCGAGAGTTCCAGCTTGTCGCGCTCGCGCGTCATCATCAGGATCTCTTTCTTCGTCAGGCCTTGCGCGCCGTTGGCAAGCGTCGCTTCAACTTCGCGCAGGCGGGCGATCGAACCGGAAATGGTTTTCCAGTTGGTCAGCATGCCGCCGAGCCAGCGGTGGTTGACGTAGTACTGACCGCAACGTTTTGCGGCTTCAGCGACTTTTTCCTGTGCCTGGTGCTTCGTGCCAACGAACAGAACGCGGCCGCCGCCGGCAACGATATCGCGCAGGTTTTTCAGCGCGGTGCCAAGCATCGGGGTCGTTTGTTGCAGGTCGATGATGTGAACGCCGTTACGCACGCCGAAGATGTATTGGCGCATTTTCGGGTTCCAGCGACGGGTGTGGTGGCCGAAGTGAACGCCCGCTTCGAGCAGCTGGCGCATGGTAAAGGTTGGCATAGCCATGGTTTTGGTCTCCTTGTAAAACCGGTTATTTCCTCGGGGCGGCCTTGGCTTCTGCGAAGCACCGGATAAGGAACCGTCCCTGTGAATTCCAGACAACCATTGTCCGGTGCCCGGTTTGTATGGGTTTCGGGGGCGGAAATCAAGGATTTTCTGATCGTTTTGTCTCGTCGTCATCCCTGCGAAGGCAGCGATCCATTCATCGGCTAGCTCAATGGATGCCAGACACCGCTGGCATGACGAATAAATTGACTTTTTGGGGTGAATATATGAATATAATCCTATATTTGGGCCAAATTCCGGCTTTCAGACGCGGAAAAATCACGAACGAACTGAAGGATCTGGATTTCCCATTAAATTCAATACGTTAAATCTAGTATTCCTTGATATCGACAATCCCCGGGGACTGCCGGACGGCGGCAAGGGCGGCGGGGGATATGCTCCATGCCCCCGGGACGGGTATTTCGACCACCTCGCCCGCGCCGATATGGGCGAGCAGCGTGATCTTAACCGGCCCGCGCCCTTCGATCTGGATCATTTCCTTCAGCTTGGCCGCGGGGGCCGGCGCGTCGAGGTGGATATGCACTTCGCGCAGCTTATGGGCCAGCGCGTTGTCGAGCGGTTCGACGATCTGCCCCGTCAGGCGGACCTGCTCGTCCTTCACATCCGCATCCACGGTCAGAAGGAGGCCCGTGCCGGGCTCAAGGAATGGCCGCGCGCGCGACAGCGTGTCAGAGAAAATCATCACCTCATACACGCCCGTGGAATCGGATAATTGCAGGAACGCGAACTTGTTGCCTGATTTGGCGGACACGCGCTCCTGCTTGCGGATCAGAATCCCCGCCATCTGAATGCGGCTCGACGGTTTGCGGCGCAGCGTTTCCTGCACGTCGGAAAACGCGACGATGCCCTGTTTCTGCAACTGCCCCGCTTTGGTATCCAGCGGATGGGCCGACAGATAAAAACCCACGGCGTCGAATTCGTAGCGCAGCCGTTCGAGGATGTCCCAATCCTTGGATTTGCTCAGCGGCGGCATTTCGCTGGCGCCGCCCGCGTCGCCGAACAAGCTGACCTGTCCGCTGGCGCGTTCATCGGCCTGCGCATGCGCGTGACGCAACAGCATCTCGACGTTGCCATGCAGTTCCGCGCGGTTCGGATATACCGTATCGAACGCGCCGGCGCAGGCGAGCGTTTCGAATTGCTTTTTATTCATCGTCTTCGCATCGAGACGGTCGATAAAATCGGCGAGGTCCTTATACGGCCCTTTCTCCGACCGCTCCGCGACCAGCTTTTCCATCGCGCCGATACCGACGCCTTTGAGCGCGGCCAGCGCGTAACGGATCGCGCCATCCTCAACCTTGAACATCGGCTCCGATGCGTTGATGTCGGGCAGCAGCAGGCGGATGCCCATGCGGTCCACTTCCTGTTTGAACAGCGCGAGCTTGTCGGTGTTGCCGTAGTCGAGCGTCATGGACGCGGCCATGAACTCAACCGGGTAATTGGCCTTCAGCCACGCGGTCTGATACGCGACCAATGCATAAGCGGCCGCGTGCGATTTGTTGAACCCGTACCCGGCGAATTTGGCGATCTGGTCGAAAATCAATCCGGCATGGTCGCCCGACACGTTGTTATGTTCCGCGGCGCCCTTGACGAACATGTCGCGCTGCGCGTCCATTTCCGCCTTGATCTTCTTGCCCATCGCGCGGCGCAGAAGATCGGCGCCGCCAAGCGTATAACCGGACAGGATCTGCGCGGCCTGCATGACCTGCTCCTGATAGATCATGATG